>JBGCGA010000095.1:0-2945 GCA_045110285.1 Crocinitomicaceae bacterium
AGCACGATAGCCATCAATGGTTTTAGGACTCAGACACATGGTATCGGCTATTTTTTCGTAAGTATCTTCTGAGCAAGCTAGGGCAATAAATTTAAGCTCTTGACTACTTAAATTATTCCCGTTTTTTGAATGACCTTCAGGGTTCTTTACAACATTTATGAGGTGCTTCGTTAATTCATCATTGTAATAATACCCTTTAACAACAATGTCATTTAAGGCCATGTTTAACTCTTCTGGCTCAATATCTTTACTAATGTACCCCCTTACCCCTAACTTTAACATCTTCACCAACGACAATTCATCTTCATTCATAGTCAATATCAAAACCTTTATGTCTGGATGTTCACTGCGAAGCATTTCGGCGGTTTGAAAACCATTCATATTCGGCATATTAATATCTACAATGGCAATATCAATGACTGGGTCATTCATTAGGGCAGTTTTTAACCCGATTCCATCAGAAACTTGGTGCACAATTTTGAATTTTGGATCCAATGACTCTATCAATTGAATCAATCCTGTTCGGAACAATTGATGATCGTCTGCAACCGCTATTTTTATGAAATTCTGGTCAGCCATATCTATAAGGTTATTTTGATGTTTGTTCCTCTATTATCTGCCGCTTGTATGCTAAGTTCCGCTCCTATCATTGCGCACCTTTCAGCCAAATTTAGCAAACCTGACCCTTTTTCTACACTTTCCTCTTTAAATCCCACACCATTGTCAGTAAAATTAAAAACTGTTCGGCTATTTTCATTGACTATGTGCACTGAAACTTCGCTGGCTTGTGAGTGCTTTAATATATTATTGAAAATCTCTTGACTCATGCGGTAAAGGATGATTTCAGTATCTGACTTTAAACTCGGAAATGGACGCGTATGCGTAAATTGAATTGTTAAATTACCGACAGCTTTGTATCGTTCAATGTCATTTTCCAACATTTTTAAAAGGCCATATCGTTCAAGGTTTTTTGACTTTAAACTCACCGACAAAGCTTTAACATCTTTAATTAGCCGCCTAGATAATTCAATAGAATCCGTGACTTTCAATTTATCCTCTGCAGATAAATCTGTAGAAAGTAAATTCAAATTTATTTTAATCAGCGAAGCAATCTGGCCAATATTGTCGTGTAATTCTCTTGAAATATTGGTTAGCGTTTGTTCTTTTATTTCTATTTGAGTTTGGAGGAGGGCCCGCTTAAACTCCTCTCTTTCTGCTTCAAACTCTTTCTGTTTTTTTTGGTAATTCACTATAAATAGAATAATGAAAATAATTAACACAGCAAATACAGTGGTTCCAAAAATAATTGGAAACAAAACATCTTGACTTAAAAACTCATCCATTCTTTACATTTGAATTCAATAGTATGGCATATGCATAGGATGAATATAGTAATATATTGGCCAAATAAACCAGATTAAACCCAGCACTATTGCCACCAACTGACTGATAAAAGAAATTATAGAAAGCAAATACACTAAATGTCACTCCGTAAAACACCAAATTTCCTGTATTGAGCCAGAATGCTGGCTGTTTGAAGAGGGCAGTTTTGACCGGAAATTTTAGCATATTTAAAAACAAGAGCAGTGCTAAAAAAATGGTTTGAAAACAATGCAACATAATGCCATTCGAAGGAAATTGATAGGACGGCTGAATATAAACTGAATTGTAAACGGTTAAGATTATTAACACAACAGTAAGACCTAACACCATTAAAAAACTTAACTTTTTCAGTACCAAAATATTCAGGTAAATGAAAAAGTTAAGTATCATACCACCAACGATTAAAAAGTGATATACTGAAAAAGACGAACCAATTTTTACCTCCAGCACTTTTGCAGTTATTTCGCTCATTAGCGTAATAACAAGTAAAAGGGCTAGGTATTTAAAAGCTTTAGATAATTTACGATACTTCCAAAGCGCTAGCGCAGTCACTAAGGTTAATAAAGTCAAATAAAATAAAACTCTTGCTGTCATTATTGTGCAAACAAATTACCGTAATTCATGCATTGAGATGGACATGGATCACAATAATCTCGATATGCACCAGTATACTGCCCAGAACCATCTATCTGACCAAAAGCAAGACTCAAGTGCGGTATATTATAAAAAGGGCTGGAAGAATCAGCAATAGAACCTGCAGGTGCTATTATTGGAATAAAAACAAATACATCATCTGGCAAGCCATTTTGAATATCTACCTCGTTTAAGTCCTTACTCGTTAATGTATATGCTTTTAAAGAATTGCTGGCAGTTTGAATATGCCCGATTACAACAGATGTTTTGAAAGCAGTTGAAAATGCTTGAACCTTAGCATGTGAAATATCAAATCCCTTTGTGTCAATCTCTCGAATTGAAAATGTACTGGTATTGGGTGGATTAGCAGAAATTAAAAAACTTGAATCTTTCTCCATTACATTTTCAGTGGCTCCTTTTTGAACTGGTGCAATTACTAAGTTCAGGTATTTATTGGCTCCAGCCCCTGACAATCCCCACATCAAAAACAATTCATTGGTATCTCCTTTTGCTAAAATTGTTTGTATTTCTTGGCGAGTAAATGTGTACCCCGAAATCATCTGCCCATTATATTGAACATGATTCATTGCAAAATTTTGATAATCCTTGACGATCGGCTTTGCTTGGGTAAAATTTAAAAAATTAGTAGGCAAAACCTCCTCCGCCTTGGCGCTCCTATCAGTATCATCAGCAGAATGGTTAGTATTAACATTTGTGTCAGGATCTGCTGGTGCAGGCTCACAACTAAATAGTACAGCAAACAAAGCAAAACATGCCATGCGATTTAAATTTTTCATAGTGTAAATTTTAGATTAGTTGCTCAAATCTACTCATTCAATTCACCAAAAAAAAGTCATTTTTTAATATTCAGGCATCTTCCGTATTGTCATACAGGGATTTCCCCTTTTTGATTTGGTGGGTTAAGCTCT
>JBGCGA010000096.1:0-50976 GCA_045110285.1 Crocinitomicaceae bacterium
GGCTGAAGAAAAGAATCTCCAGTATGTTGCTCCAGCATCAATATAACGTTGCATTTCAATTTCTCCAACAACAGCACCTCCTCCAGTAATTTCATCAATTCTGGCTGTTCGAATTGCATCAGATATGAGAATTAAAGAATCATTTGTGTTAAATGTACCATCTTGAACCGTTAAGGTGTTAGTTAATTTCACTGACCTATTTACAATTGACACATTTGTTGCATTTGTTGAAGTTATATTGTCAATAGTCTGTTCAATTCCAGCGATAAAAAACTGAGGCATAGTTCCAGAAAAGCCAAGCTCTCCTGCGTTCGAAAAAATAGATCCGTCAGCTATTAAATTCGACAATAGATCCAATGTGTTTCCGTCTAAATCTACAGTAGCACCAGTTTCCAATTTCAAACTACCTACTATTCTATCCATATCTAAAATTGGTTGATTTACGACATCAGGAATAAGGATATTAGCTTCGGCAGGCGGAACAACTAGCGGCTCCCAATTAGAAGCTGTTGCCCAATCGGTACTTGTAGCACCAGTCCATACATAATAATAAGAATCAAGAATTATTTCTTTTCTGTCACTTAAAGCAGAGTTGATCAGTTCAGTAACTGTATTATTAGTTGAAACTTCTTGCGCAAATGTGACATCAGTTTTATCTTCTCGAGTAACCATTGCTAGCCCTTGAATATTATTTGAATTGACGAGTGGATGATTGCCGTAGTCAATTTCAGCTTTGTAGGACGAGGCAGCACTGTTTGGCCAAAAAATACCATATAAGTGATTGCCAACTGTAAAACTATCAATTCCAGTTAAATTTTCTGGATCACCTTCAATTAAGTATAAATGTAACCCTTCAGCGCCACTTGTAATATCTGACACCGTAAGTTCAGCGCCACTACAAGAGGTTATTGTAAGAGAATTCCCTGGCCAAGATGCAGGATAAATATGTACTGATTCGTCACCAATTGGCGCACCACTATTAGCCCAAAAACTGGTTAAATTAATTCCAACAGTTTGTGCAGAAACCGAATTTGTTTCAGAGTTAATTGTTGAACCAGAACCTTCATTAAATTTAAAGTATGCATCCAAATCGGTTGTTGCTCCTGTGTAATTTTTACACATTTCATCTCT
Source organism: Crocinitomicaceae bacterium (assembly GCA_045110285.1). Classification (GTDB taxonomy): domain Bacteria; phylum Bacteroidota; class Bacteroidia; order Flavobacteriales_D; family Crocinitomicaceae; genus Putridiphycobacter. The sequence goes on from JBGCGA010000096.1 coordinate 1,132, forward strand.
TATTTCTGACTCAGATAATTCTTTATTCCATATTTTTAACTCTTCTATTTCCCCATCAAAATAACTGTTTGGACCTCTAGAGCCATTATAGCTAGTTGCTTCTGAACCTGTTCCAATAAAACCAAATCGGGTAGCCCCGGTTCCAATAAAAGCGCCTCCATTTGCTGTAGCGTCAAGAATTCCATCTATGTAAATTCTTGCCACACCAGAATTGAAAGTACCTGCCACATGATGCCACTTACCATCATCCACTCTGGTTGTTGATCCAAAGTCTAAAATGCCTGTAGAAGTTCTTAAGTTCCACGAAACTCTACCAGCTCCTGCCCCATCACCGTTTATTCCAAATCTCCAATATTCACTTCTGTCAAATGAAGCAATAATTTGGTTCCCAGCGTCACTTGTTTTTATCCAAGCTTCTACTGATAGTTCTGAAATAGTAGTGGAATTGTAAGTCATTCCTTGAATAGCTGCCCTGTCATTTGCACCATCAAACAGACCTGAAGTTTGAGCGTTACCGCCTTCTAAATTGATACTTACTGAATCTTTTGCTGAACAGCCTGCGTTAATCACCTCAACAGAATAATTTCCAGATGTGCTTGCTGTTATTGTTTGAGTAGCGGCACCTGTATTCCACAAATAAGAGCTATAGCCAGGTCCTGCATCCAATGTTGGTACTCCGCCAACACATGAAGCCCCTACTCCTGCTCCAGTAATACTCAATGGTGCAGAATTATCTATTGTAATTGTTACTGGTAACCTTACAGTTTCACATGTTGGGCATGAATAAGTAGCATTCCTCGTCATCCAATCGGTATTTGCATTCATATTAAATAAAATACCGCTTGAGGTCGAAACTTCATCAGAAACTAAACTCGATCCCGCGCCATCATTCATTTTATAGTAGATTTCTAGGTTAGGCTCTGTTCCAAGCAAACAATTATTCATATTGGATGACAATTCTACTGTTGTTCTAGCCTCACTCCATACTCTTAACTCATCTACTTCCCCATTCATAAAATGATTTGGACCTTGCGAACCATTGAAAGAATTAGCCTCTGAACCTGTACCAATAAATCCAAATCGGGTACTTCCAGAACCCCATGACGTTCCGAGTGTAGCGGTAGCATCCAATATTCCATCTACATATATATTGGCTACTCCTGCATCATAAGTCCCTGCCACATGATGCCATTGCCCATCATTTACTATGGCGTTTCCACCCATATCAAGAAATCCTGCGTTAGTATTAACGTTCCAAGATACTCGTCCTGAACTTGCTCCAGTGCTCCCTACTCCAAGACGCCAATATTCGCTTCTGTCAAAAGATGCAATTATCATTTGACTTGTGCTAGTTGTTTTAACCCATGCTTCAACTGTTAGTTCTGTCATTCCTGATCCAGAATAAGAATAATTTTGAATAGCAACCCTGTCGTTTGTTCCGTCAAAATCTAGAGCAAAATTTTCCTCCTGAGCAGCTACAAAATATGTTGTGGTAGTTGACACTAAGCCTAAGTCTATAGGATTACCACTACCAATAAAACTACCCCCTACTATTGCATTGTACGCAGCATAGTTATTAGTGCTTCCAGACGCATCCAATAAAACAGATTGCGCACCGTAAAAACAAGTGTCAGTTAATGTAGGCGGAATTGTTGGGCACTGGCTGATGGCAGCACTTGTTTTTAGCAAAATGGAAAAGCTAATAAGCCAGTTTAAGCTTATCTTTTGAAAGTTGAACGTATGTTTCATTTTAATAATATTTGATTTGAAAATCATTCTCTCAAAGCAAATATCACTTCAATTTACCAGTAAAAACAGAAATAATAAAAAACTTATTCAGGCCTGCTTTTTTATTATCACTATGCAAACATAGTAATTTTACATCTTACAGCGAAATTTTATACGGAAATAAATCATTTTTTAACTATTCTAAGAATTGTTTTACAGATAATAATGAAATCAGTTTTAAAACTGATTTCAGAAATATACTTTAGATTCAAATTCAATTTTTTTGGCATCATCATTTCGACGTATGCTTGATGTGGGTCTTCAGCTTTTCCCAATATTTCTTGCTCATTAAAATACTTTAACGAGGCGTAATCAGTTAAACCGGGCTTCACTTTTAAAACCTTTAGTTGCTCATCAGAATACAAATTAACATATTGTTGCACCTCAGGGCGCGGCCCCACAACGCTCATATCGCCTTTGATGATATTAATTAACTGCGGCAATTCATCAATTTTATATCGGCGGATAAATGCGCCTATTCTGGTAATGCGAGGATCGTTTCCTATTGTAATTTCAGCTCCTGCAACATTTGTTGTTCGCATTGATCTGAATTTTAGTAAAAAAAATGGTTTTTGATTAATTCCTATTCTTTTCTGCTTGTAAAAAGCGCCTCCTTTGCTATTGAAAATTATTAAGCACGCTATTATTAACAAGAAGGGAAACAATAAAAGAACTACAATTACCGAAGAAATAATATCAAAGAAGCGTTTAATTAATCGATACATCTTTTAACTAAAATCTTTTTCTAATGAATCTAGAATATTTTCACATGCTTTTCCATTCCCGTATAAATCAGTCGAAAAATCAGAAGATTTCTTTATCATTCTTTCGAATTGCTCATTGATTCTATTTTTGTTTGCTCCAACTAACACATTCACTCCAGCCTCAATTAGTTCAACCCATTCAGTTTGATCTCTCATTGTTATACAGTTTTTTTGAAAGAAAAATGCTTCTTTTTGTAATCCTCCACTATCGGTCATTACGATTTCTGAGTTTTTAATTAACTCAATCATATCAAAATATCCTACTGGCGGAATCGTTTTAATTTTAAGCTCTAAACCTGATGCTTCCAACTTCCCTTTGGTGCGAGGGTGAAGTGGTAAAACAATTGGACAAAAGTTTTCATGAATTTCGTTTAAAGCGTTAACTATTGCCGATAACCTATTCACGTCATCTGTGTTTTCAGCCCTGTGCAATGTTACTAAGGCAAATCTATCCAAATTATTTTCAGCAATTACAGTTGATTTTTGCTCCGATCGCTGCGCATAAAACAAAGCAGCATCCTGCATGACATCTCCTGAATTAATAATTTGACAATCAATGTTCTCAAAACCCTCTCTATTCAAATTTTCAATAGCTGTTTCTGTAGGACAAAATAAATAATCTGATATTCTATCTGTTAAAATTCTGTTTACTTCTTCAGGCATGGCCATATTGAAACTTCTTAGCCCAGCTTCAACATGTGCCACTTTAATGTGAATTTTTTTTGCTGCTAGTGCTCCAGCAATTGTTGAATTAGTGTCGCCATAAACAAGTAATACATCAGGTTTTTCTTTTAACAAAATCTCTTCAATCCCTTCCAGCATTCGACCAGTCATGGCCCCATGCCCTAAGCTGTTGATTTCTAAATTATAATCTGGTTTAGGAATATCCATTTCAGTAAAAAATATCTCGCTCATATTCGCATCAAAATGCTGACCTGTATGAACAATCACTTCCCTAATATGATTTCTTTTTGAAATGGCTCTACTCAATGCAGCGGCTTTCACAAATTGCGGCCTTGCGCCTATCACGGTTAAAATTTTCATCTTGCAAAATTACAATTTTATAAAAATTAAAAGTAGTAATTAAACTGCGGTATGTTTTTTTCAAAAAAATAAAATTGAACATACAAAAGTTTATGCACTCATAAAATACTGACTTTAACCCTTACTTTTAGCCAAAAAAAACTAATTTTGAAATGCATAAATTTATTACACATTACACAGATGTCTAAAAAAGTATTAGTTACTGGTGCAGATGGTTTTATAGGAAGCCATTTGGTTGAAGAATTGGTAAAAGAAGGTTATGAAGTAAAAGCATTTTGCCTCTATAATTCTTTCAATTCATGGGGATGGTTAGATGGTTTCCCAAAATCAATTTTAGACAAAATTGAAATTTTTACTGGAGATGTGCGCGACCCCAACGGCGTAAGAACAGCCATGAAAGGATGTGATATGGTATTTCATTTGGCTGCTTTGATAGCCATTCCGTATTCGTATCATTCCCCTGATAGTTATGTAGATACAAATGTAAAAGGCACATTAAACATTATTCAAGCAGCACGCGACTTAGACATTGAACGTGTACTTGTCACTTCAACTTCAGAGATTTACGGAACAGCTCAATATGTTCCCATTGATGAAATTCACCCAAAGCAACCGCAATCACCTTATTCTGCATCTAAAATTGGAGCAGACTGTATGGCTGATTCCTTTTACAGATCATTTGATATGCCCATTACAATTGTCCGACCCTTTAATACATATGGGCCAAGGCAATCGGCAAGAGCAATTATTCCAACAATAATATCTCAATTACTAAATGGCTATGATGAAATAAAATTAGGTGATTTAACTCCTACGAGAGACCTACTTTTTGTGAAGGATACGGTCAAGGGATTTATTGAAATTTCAAAATCACCAAGCTTAATTGGTCATGAATGTAATATTGCTACAAATTCAGAAATTTCTATGCAAAAAATGGCAGAAACATTAGTTCAGCTCATTAAGCCAGAAGCAAAAATTGTACAAGATCCTAATAGAATTCGTCCTGGAAAGTCTGAAGTTTTTAGACTTTTTGGTGATAATAAAAAAATAATTGAGCACACAAATTGGACAGTTGAAAACACACTAGAACAAGGTCTGCAACAGACAATTGACTGGTTTTCTAAACCAGAAAACTTACAACAATATAAAGCTGGCATTTATAACGTTTAACGCATCATGACAGAGTCACTAATCAAATTTATACGTGAAACTTTCAAACAAAAAGAAGGTTTTATTCCGCTTCATGAACCAAGATTCATTGGAAACGAAAAAAAGTATGTTTTAGATGCGATTGACTCCACATTTGTATCTTCCGTAGGACAATACGTTGATAAGTTTGAACAAATGATGTGCGATATTACCGGCAGCAAACATGCCATAGCAACTGTAAATGGCACAAATTCTCTTCACTTAGCTTTAGTTTTAGCTGGAGTTCAAGAAAATGATGAAGTAATTTCGCAACCCCTAACTTTTATAGCAACTGCTAATGCCATCAGTTACACCAATGCAATTCCTCACTTTGTAGATGTGAGCAGGGAGACAATGAGTTTATGTCCGGAAATTTTAGCCAGACATTTAAAAGAGCATGCTCAGATGAAAGATGGATATTGTTATAATAAAGTAACTGGTAGGAAAATTACTGCATGCATACCTATGCACACTTTTGGATTGCCGGGCCGTATTGACGAAATTGCTGCTGTTTGCAAGCAGTACAACATCATACTCATTGAAGATGCTGCGGAATCGTTGGGGAGCTATTATAAGGAGAAACACACAGGTACTTTTGGAAAAATTGGTGTATTTAGCTTTAACGGAAACAAAACAGTAACAGCCGGTGGTGGAGGTGCTTTAATTACTGATGATCCGGAACTTGCAAAAAGAGCAAAACATCTATCTACACAGGCTAAAATTCCGCATAAATGGAATTACGAACATGATGAAATTGGATACAACTACAGAATGCCAAATTTAAATGCTGCTCTAGCATGCGCTCAATTAGAGCAATTAGATTCGTATATTGCCAATAAACGTCAATTGTCAAAACTTTATCATTCCTTTTTTGAAAAGATTAATTCGATTACATATGTGAATGAAATTGCGGAAGCTAAATCTAATTATTGGCTTAATGCAATAATTTTAGAAGATCGGTTGGCACGTGAAGTCTTTTTAAAGGAAACAAATGAAGCTGGAATTATGACCCGACCAATTTGGACCCTAATGAATAAATTAAAAATGTTCAAGGACTGCCCTGCTAGCGATTTAACAAATTCGGAATGGCTTGAAGACAGGGTTGTTAATATAACATCAAGCGTAAGGATAAATGGTTAAGAGAACAATTATATTAGTTGGCGGCGGCGGACACTGTAAATCGTGTATTGATGTGATAGAATCATCAAACGAATACATAATTGCTGGCGTTATTGACAATCAATTAAAAGTAGGTGAACATGTTTTTGGTTATCCTGTTTTAGGGGGTGATGATGACCTTCCTGAGCTGAGAAAAAAATACGATCAAGCCCTTGTTACAGTGGGTCAAATCAGGTCTGCAAAAATTAGAATAATTATATTTGATTTACTCAAAAATTTAAATTTCACCCTTCCTTCTATAGTTGCCTCCACTGCATATGTGGCAAAAAATGTTGAAATCGGAGAAGGAACTATAGTCATGCATCAAGTACTCATCAATTCAGACACCGTTATTGGAGTGAATTGTATCATTAATTCAAAAGCACTAATTGAACACGATTGTAAGGTAGGCGATAATACCCATATATCAACAGCCAGTACTATCAATGGAACAGTGTCAATTGGAAGCGAATGTTTTATAGGTTCTCGTTCGAACTTTGTAAATAATATCGAGATTACAGACAATGTTTTTATTGGAATCAACTCAACTATTAGTAAATCAATCACTAAGTCGGGCATGTACCTAAGAAACCCAGTTACATCAAAAAAATAATGGAAAAAACCATAGTTATAGCAGAAGCTGGAGTAAACCACAATGGTGATATTAACATTGCCAAAAGACTGATTGATGTTGCGGCAATTGCAGGGGTTGACTACGTGAAATTTCAGACTTTTAAGGCTGAAAAATTAGTGAGTAAAAGTGCTAAAAAAGCAAAATATCAACAAGAAAACACCAAATCAAGGGATAGTCAGTTTGAAATGCTTAAAAAACTTGAACTATCAGATGAGGCACATATGGAGCTAATAAGTTATTGCGAAAAAGCTGGAGTAAATTTTTTATCGACAGCTTTTGATCTGGACAGCATTGATTTTTTAAAAAATAAAATTGACTTTTATAAAATACCTTCAGGTGAAATTACAAATTTACCTTACTTAGAGAAAGTAGCTCAGCTCGATTTACCAATTGTTATGAGTACAGGAATGGCTGACATGCAAGAGGTTGAACAAGCATTACAAACTCTTGAAAAAAATGGTGTTTCGAAAGCAAATATTACAATATTACATTGCAATACAGAATATCCTACACCAATGGAGGACGTTAATTTGAACGCAATGCTTAGTATGCGTGAACAACTGAATGTGAAAATTGGCTATTCTGACCATACTTTAGGAATAGAAATACCAATTGCAGCTGTTGCACTTGGTGCCAGCGTAATAGAAAAACACTTTACGCTTGACCAAAACATGGATGGCCCAGACCATAAAGCATCTTTACAACCTCAACAATTATATGATATGGTTCGGGGAATTCGGCATATTGAAAAAGCAATGGGAAATGGAATTAAAGTACCTTCAAAAAGCGAAATAAAAAACATACCTATTGCAAGAAAAAGTATAGTTGCCGCAGCCGACATAGCAAAAGGAACTGTTTTTACAACTAAGAATATTGCAATAAAGAGACCCGGAAATGGCTTATCGCCTATGAAATGGTATGAAGTGATAGGTAAAACTGCAAGCCAGAATTATAAACCTGACGAATTGATACGGGAATGAAAAAAATTGGTGTACTAACAAGTTCAAGGGCAGACTTTGGGATTTACCTTCCATTGTTAAAGCAATTGAAATCCGAATCTTTTTGTCATCTTGAATTAATTGTATTTGGCACTCATCTATCAAATGAACATGGCAATACAGTGAATGAAATTATCAGTCATGGTTTTGAAGCTAATCATAAAATTGACACATATATTCATTCAAATACTCCTGCACAACTGTCAAAAGCAATTGCATTCACCGGTACACAATTTAGTAAGTTTTGGTCTGAAAATGAATTTGACATTGTAATTACTTTAGGTGATAGATACGAAATGTTTGCTGCGGTGAGCGCGGGAAGTCCTTTTGACTTAAACTTTGCCCACATACATGCTGGTGAAACAACTTTGGGGGCAATTGATAATGCTTATCGGCATTCAATTTCATTATTTTCTAAGTGCTTATTTGTATCCACTGAGAAATACAAAACTAGAGCAGAAAACATTGTTGAAGACACTGTTAAAGTATACAATGTAGGTGCATTAAGCGTTGACAATCTGAAACACATTAACTATTTATCGATTGAAGATTTTAAAACTAAATTCAATATTGATTTAAGTATACCAACTATTCTTTCAACTTTTCATCCCGAAACGGTTGCGTTTACTCATAACGAAAAATACATTTCTGAAATTCTATCGGCTTTTGAGGCATTACTAGATTCTTACCAAATTATTATTACAATGCCCAACACCGACACAATGGGGCAAATGGTTCGCGAAAAAATTATTGATTTTCAAAATAAATATCCGCAAACAAAAGTTGTGGAATCACTTGGTATGCTAGGGTACTTATCCTGTATGAAACACTCAGCATTTTTGTTAGGAAATACGTCAAGTGGATTTGTAGAAGCCACTTATTTCCCTAAATATGTTATTAACTTAGGCGATAGACAAAAAGGAAGGTTGGAAACGGAAAATATTATTACTGTCCCAATTATCAAAGAAAAGATTTTAGAAACAGTTTCGAAAATAGAAAAACTACCGGAGCTCAAATATTTAAATATTTATGGTGAAGGAGATACAGCAAATAAAATTACCAGTATATTGAAATCATTATGAGTAGACCAGCTATAATTATTCGCAAGGACGAGAGTTTAGAAGCAGCCTTAGTAATGTTAGATGCTAATCCAAGGATGCAAACATTGATGATTGAGAATGTTGATGGTAAAATTATTGGAACCTTGACAGATGGAGATATTAGACGAGGGCTTATCAAAGGATTGGATAAAAGCCATACAGTTTCTGACTTTATGCATCATACTTTCACCCATTTAACAAAGGGAAAATATGAACCTGAAATAATTGAACAGATTAAAGTCAATAAGCTTAAAATAATTCCTGAATTAAACGAAGATAGAACCCTAAGTAGAATCATTAATTTTACAGAGGTTAAAACAATATTGCCAATTGATGCCGTAATTATGGCAGGTGGTGTTGGATCGAGGTTAATGCCTTTAACTGAAAACACACCAAAACCTATGCTGAAAATAGGTGATCAGCCCATCATGGAATACAATGTAAACCTGCTAAAGCAATATGGTATTTCGCATTTAACTTTATCAGTAAAGTACTTGGCTCAACAAATTGAAGACTATTTTGGTGATGGCTCGGAAACAGGAATAGATATCAAATATATTTCTGAAGATAAACCACTTGGAACTATAGGCGCCGTAAAACAAATAAAGCAGTTTTATAACGACTATGTTTTGGTGATGAATTCAGATTTATTAACGAACATTAATTTAGAATTAATGTTTAATGAGCTGAAAACTTCTGATGCGGATATGATAGTTGCTACAACAGACTATAAGGTCCAAATTCCATATGGAGTAGTTGAAGCAAATGGAAATAAAATATTGGCTTTGAAAGAAAAACCGACATATACCTATTACTCTAACGCTGGTATATACATATTTAAAAAATCATTGATTGATCTCATTCCTGATAATAGCTTTTTTAACGCAACCGATTTACTTGAAAAATTAATCGATTTAAAAAAACAAGTACTTCATTTTCCAATCAAAAATTATTGGCTAGATATAGGTAAACACTTAGATTTTGAAAAAGCTCAAAATGATGTGAAAAATATTACCTTTTAATGACTGTTTTAGGACTAATACCAGCAAGAGGCGGCAGCAAGGGGTTACCGGGCAAAAATATAAGGTTGTTAAATGGGAAACCACTCATTGCTTATAGCATTGATTCCGCTTTAACATCCCAGAAAGTAAGTCATGTCGTAGTTTCTACTGACGATAAAAAAATCGCTGATATTTCGAAAAAGCAAGGTGCAAAAGTTCCTTTTCTTCGGCCAGTAAATATTGCGTCAGATACAGCCAGTTCGCGGGATGTAATTATTCATGCCCTGAAGCATTATAAGCAAACGGGAATTGAGTTTGATTATATTGTTCTTCTTCAGCCCACCTCGCCGTTCAGAAAAGAAGGCGATATTGACAAAGCCATAGATTTGGCCATTGAAACTAGTGCCGACCTAGTTGTTTCGGCTTTTGAAACCGATAGCAATCCCTACTACGTGCTCTTTGAAGAAGATGAAAATGGCCATTTAAAAAACAGTAAAACAGGGAATTTCACTCGCCGACAGGACTGTCCAAAAGTATATGAATTAAACGGTTCTATTTACGTGTTTAAAACAAAGGCACTTTTACAAAGTGAAGGGTTAAAATTTGAAAAAACCCTTAAGTTTTTAATGGATAGAAACTATTCAGTGGACATTGACAGTATTGAAGACTTTGAATATGCTGAATACTTACTACATAAAAATAAGGTGCTTTAAAGCATGGTCTCAACTGCTTTTGTCACTTCCTTAATAATTTTCTGAACATTCTCATCAGTCAAATCGAAATAAACAGGTAATGTAATTTCATTTTGATACTTTGACCAAGCTAACGGAAAATTTTCCATTTTGTAACCAATGCTTTTATATGCTGTCAACATTGGTAAAGGCTGAAAATGAACGTTAACCGATACGCCTGCTTCAAAAATTAATTGCATAATCGCATCCCGTTTCTCCTCATTTATTCCATCAATTCGCAATAAAAATAAATGATAACTTGTTTCTTTTAATTCACTCTTATGCGTTGGAATAATAGCCCATACTTTATCTTTAAATCCAGCAACATACTGATCGAAAATAGCTTTTCTGCGGTTAAGATTTGTCTGATATCTTTCTAACTCTATCAATCCAATTGCTGCCGACAGGTCTGTCATATTGCATTTATAACCTGGTTCAACCACATCATATCGCCAATTTCCCACTTGTGTTTTTGCTAGAGCATCTTTTGACTGCCCATGTAAAGATTTCATGTTTAATACTTTGTAAATTTCATCAACATCAAACGCTTTTGGCAAGTTTAAGCAAACAGCCCCACCTTCAGAAGTGGTTAAGTTTTTTACAGCATGAAACGAAAATACGGATACATCAGTTAACGCGCCGCACCTTTTCCCATCCATTGAACCACCAAAACTGTGAGCAGCATCTGAAAGCACTAAAATTCTATTCAGTAATTTTTGCTCGTCCGTGTTAGGTGAAAACATTTTTTGAATAGTTGGCCGATTGATTAGTTCATTGATTCTGTCATAATCTGCCGGAAAACCAGAAATATCAACAGGCATTATTACTTTGGTTCTGGGTGTAATGGCCATTGCAATAGACGCTACAGAAATGTTAAAATCCGATTCGTGGCAATCCACCATCACTGGTTTTGCGCCGCAATGCATCACAACATTTGCCGTAGAACAATATGTATATGCTGGTAAAATTACCTCGTCACCTGGCCCTACACCAAACCACCTTAAAATCAATTCCATTCCCGCGGTTGCAGAATTTAGGCAAATCGTTTTTCTACAACCTGTGTATTCAGTTAGTTTATTTTCAAATAATTTAGTACGAGGTCCAGTTGTTATCCAGCCCGACAGAAGTGCTTTGGACACTTCATCAACAATTGCTTGATCAATACGAGGTGGAGAAAAAGGAATCATACTTTTTTTGGGCAAAAATACGATTAATTTTAGGATTATTAGAAGCGTGACTTTTTACACCAAAGAATAAACTGGATAGCCGTATCTTTGTATAAAGAATTTATATGACTGGATTAATTTCTGAATTTATAGATAAAATTGTAGGTAGCTTCAATTGGGTTTGGAGGCAAATCACGCTTGATGTTTCATGGTACGAGAACTATTTTTACGGATTAATTATCATTTCTCTTTTGGTCTATGCTCTGGAACTCATATTTCCATGGCGGAAGCACCAAAAACCTGTTCGAAAGGACTTTTGGATGGATACATTTTATATGTTTTTCAATTTTTTTATTTTCGCTTCAGTCATAGAGGGATTTTACGCAGTAACAGTATACTTAATAGGTGATTATTCAAATAGCATTGCTATATTCAATCCTCAAAACTGGCCTGTTTGGTCTGCCCTTTTGGTGTTTTTTATTTTGAATGATTTTGTTCAATGGTTTACCCATGTTTTGCTTCACAGATTTGAATTTTTATGGCAATTTCATAAGGTTCATCATTCAGTTAAAGAAATGGGGTATGCTGCACATTTGCGATACCATTGGATGGAGAATATTTTTTACAAGCCTCTTAAAACTTTAGTAATAGTGATTTTGGGCGGTTTTAACATTGAGCAAGCGTTCATCATTCATTTTATCAGCATTGCAATTGGTCATTTAAACCACGCAAATATTAAAATTACTTGGGGACCTTTAAAATACATTTTTAATAATTCGGTGATGCATTTATGGCACCACGCAAAAAACTTGCCTGCAGGTAGAAAACATGGAATGAATTATGGAATTAGTTTAAGCCTGTGGGATTATATTTTTGGAACAAATTACATTCCTCATGAAAGTGGGGATATTGAGCTTGGCTTTGAAAATGATGAGCAATTCCCAAAATCTAATTTGTGGCGGCAATTGATTTATCCAATTCAGAAAAAAGATTAATGAGTCTTTTCAAAGGATTTTAAAAAATCGTAAAACTTATTGACTATGGTTTCTCGATTAAAGTGTTCGGTCACATAAGTTCTCCCATTCGCTCCTTTCTGCTCAATTTCAGACTTATTTTGTAAAATATAATTTATTTTACTTTCCAATTCATCTATATTGTCAGGTTCAAAAAACCATCCGGCATTGCCACCATCAATAAACAATTCCTTTGCTTCACCATCAACCCCTAATAGAATTGGTTTTTCCATGGCGAGAATTTCAAATATTTTTGATGGAATAGCTCCTAAAAATAAATCCAGTTTTCTTAAAGGTACCAAAGAAACATCAATCTCTTTAATGATAGCTCCAATTTCAGTCCTACCAACTGGCGAAGCAAAAATTACATTATTGCCACCATTTTTATCATGTAAAGCCTCCAACATGTCTTTTTCAGGTCCACTGCCCATTAATACAAACTTTACAGGTTGATTCTTAAAGCGTGTTGCCACGTTTACAATTAGCTCCAATCCTTGGGCATGACCTAATATGCCTCCATAAAAAAACACAATATCAGACTCCGAAACACCATACTTTTGTCGGAACCCTGCTGTTTTAATTAATTTAGGATCATAGTTACCGACATCAACACCGTTTGGCAACCAATACACATCTTTTTCAGGAAATCTTGTCTCAATACTTTTAACAATTCCCTGCGTTTGACCCGTAATCAGGTATGACTTTTTGTAAAGCTTAGCTTCTAAATTATAAGCCATTTTTAAGAAAAACTTACTGGAAACTAAATCTAATTTTTCAGCGCTTTCTGGCCACAGATCGGAGACATTGAAGATTAATTTTGCCTTCAATTTTTTAGACAATCTTATTGCTGAATATCCTAAAAATAACGGTGGAGACTCACAAAGAATATAGTCATAGCTCCCTAATCTCCGTCCCCTATAATACGAAGTAAAAACAAACGAAAAGTAATTTAGCAATCGCTTAAAAATGCCCTTACTTTTAGAAACGAAAATTTTAGACCGGTAAATTTTAAGTCCTTGAAATTCTTCTTCAACAAATGACTTTCCTTGGTATTCGGCAAAAATTTCCATTTTTGGATAATTCGGCATTGCTGTTAGTATTTCAACATCAATCCCTTTAGACTTTAAACGGATTGCCAACTCGAATAATCTATTTTGAGGTGCACCTGTTTCAGGCGGAAAGTATTGTGTTAGAATTAGCAGTTTCATGAAGCGATTTTTGATTTAATAAAGCAAAAAATAATCCGAAAAAAATAGTTCCTGCCTGGTTTTCAAGCACAGACTCTGGAAACATATAAAATATTGAAGCTATCACAAAAAAAACAGTATACAAATTCCCTCCATGCAATCCCTCAACTAACAGGAAACCTAATGCTAAAAGAAAAACAATGAACCCGACTATTCCTAATGCTACTGTTACCTGAATAAACTGATTATGAGCATTTAATTTTTTAGCATAAGCACTATAATTCTCATCCTCTGCGTATTCAGCCATTAAAGCATCTTTTACGTCTCCTGTTCCATAACCAAATATGAGGCTTTGTGCGATTAATTTCATTCCAGTATTCCAAATTTTTAGCCTAACAGCAGTAGAGCCGTTACTCTTACTAGTACTGTTCAGTCCATCAGATAACTCTACAACGCGTTGTTTAAAATAAGGCAAGTTTTGAAACGAATAATAAAACGCGGATGATAGTGCTATTACCACCAGAATACCGATTCCAAATTTTTTGTTAATTAACACATATCTTGCAACAAAATAAACTAAAATAAGTGTTGAAACAATTATTCCGATTTTAGACAATAACAATAAGTTAAAAACAAAGAATACAACTACTAAGATCACAGCTGCAAAACGACCAAAAATTGTTTCAAAAACATTGTTCCTCAAAGCTACTAGAATAACTGACATTCCTACTACATAATACATTGACAAATAAGAAGGATGTATTTTTGGTGACAAATTGATGTAAAAGAAGTCACTTATATCTGAACTATTATTGTACGAAACGTAAGCTAAAACAAGTAAGAGGCTACTAGAGATAACAAGACCAGCACAGAACAATTTTAGCAGAATGATAAGTTCTGACTTTGAGTATCGAATAAAAGAAAAGATGAGTGGAAAAATTAGTAGAGACAGTTTAACTTCTAAATCAAAAAAAGCCGACCTCAAATTACTCGACCACATTAAACCTATTATTAACAAAAGGTAAAAAGTGATTAAAAACAAATTGGATAGTTTTACTTCAAACTTTGGTTTTTTAATTCCGATAAAAACAATTGAGCTCAGAACATACAAGGCTATTAAAGGTGAAATAAACTTTAAATTAAGTGGCAGACTAAATACTATCAATGATAGTATTAATAGATTCACATTCTTTAATGACAAGCTAGATGTTATAGAGGTCTTCATTTATTTTTAAACCACGGCATTGGATGATATTTATTACTAAAGTACCAAGTTATTAAAAATTGCATGAAAAAAGTAAGTGCTGATGCATAAGCAGGCCCCACAATTCCGTACTTGGGAATAAGTAAAACGCTCAAGACAATATTAACGACTGCTAACACAATGGTAATAGATGAAATAACTTTAGTTTTTTCCGCATAAAACAAATAGTTTACCATCATTTTATACATGCCGTTAAATCCAAAGCCTAAACCAATTATTGCCACCACACCCATTCCTTCTGAAAAATCGGCATCAATAAACTGATAAATTATTGGCGTTATCAACCACAATACTAGCACAAAACCAATCATTGCTAGCATGTATAGGTAGGTTATTCTCACTAGCTTTCTGTCTTCATCTGAACTATTTAGTGCAAGCTTCTTGAAGAGCCAAGGCACCCAAGCCTGGTTAAAAGAATTTTGCAGCAGAGAAATTGCCATACCTATTGTGAAAGCGACACTATATAATCCATTCTCTTCTATACCAATCATTTTTGTGATAATAATTTTATCAGAATATAAAATAAGAACTCCACTTATTGTATGTGGAATTAAAGGAAGTCCAAAATTTAAAAAATGGGTTTTGTAATTTTTATCAAATTTACCTGAAAGTACATTTTTCTTGTACAAAATAAAAATTGCCAGTAATGTAATTAATATCCCTGAACTGTAAATACCAATAAAGCGACCAAACCAGTTGTATTGGTATCCGACAACTAGTGTGAGAGATAACGAAACCTCTAGGACCGTTCTGGCAATTCTGACTGCTCCATATTGAAATGGCTGATCTTCCATTCGCCAAATAGCAAGCAAAATTTCAACAAAATTATCGAGTAAAGCATAAATTGACAGTACGTAAATAACACTTATTGGAATAGCCGTAAAATCGGCAATAATGCCGGCCAAGCTCGAAAAAAGAAGCGTAATAAGTAAAAAAGAAACAAAAACGACCCTTAAACTAGTTGAAACGTAATTTTTAAGTATTACATCTGTTTTTACATATTGCCTCGTAACAGCTGTGGAAATGTTAATGCCTATTACGGCAATTAGAATAGTAATAAGTGATTCAATATTTGTAAGAATTCCCATATCCTCTGGCGATAGATAATGGGTTAGAATGGGGATTAAAAGAAACGGAATTCCTTTGTTGATTACATTCACAAAAGTGTACGATCCAACTGACAGTAGAAGCTTATTTTTTAAAAATGAGCTACTCATTGATACGATTTAAAAATGAGTCCATATTTACTTTGTAATTACTTTTCAATACATCCTTATGTGC
The DNA here is from genome assembly GCA_045110285.1 of Crocinitomicaceae bacterium. Classification (GTDB taxonomy): domain Bacteria; phylum Bacteroidota; class Bacteroidia; order Flavobacteriales_D; family Crocinitomicaceae; genus Putridiphycobacter. The sequence goes on from JBGCGA010000096.1 coordinate 17,449, forward strand.
TTTTTGAATGACTTTCGGAGACAGGGCTTCAAAATTAACTAAGCAATCTTGGAGTTCAATTTCTGTATTTACATATTGAGTTGTCGTTTTTTCAACTAACGTATTGCCAAAAATTTCTTTTGATTTCCCGTCAATATTTACTAAAATATTTTGCTTACCTAAAGCTGGCGCCTCCAAAGCACAGGTGGAATAAACAGAGATATGACCATCAGTATTTAAAATAAGCTCATATATATTTAGCTTTTCCGAAACGACCACATTATTTGGTAAGTTGTAAGTGGATGTATAGTATTTCTTTGGTTTTCTCCTTGGCTGCAAGATAAAAATTATGTTCTGGTTTTTTTTTGCTGTATTTATAATAAACGGTACGAGTTTTTCACCAGACTCCACATCTTGTAATGAGACAGTGAATGAAAATTTAAAGTTGGAGGTTAAATCATCTATTATTTTTGAAGGTTGAAATTCTGAATTGATGTGCTCTAAATAGAAGCTACCGACTGGAACAACTTTGTTATTTGCAATAAAATTATTTTCTGTGTCAAAAACTTGACTTTCTTGACCTCCAAAAGTCAGTAGATAATCTGGAAAATAATTCCGATCGAAACCTGGGCCTATATTATAACCAAAGTGCTCTTTTATAATAACACCATGCTGAACTTCAACTACATTAATTTTTCGCTCATTAAAAGCTTTCATATAGCCAAAGGCAGTATATGACGGCGCTATAAAAATCACTTTTGGTTTTGAAAACTTTAAAAGAAAAGACATGACACGATACTGAGCCACCATTTTTTTTATCGAATAAGTGGCATCAAAATCTATTTGATAATCCTGCTTTATTGACTCGAGAATATTGAGGTCTAATTTTTTAACATTTATGAAAAAACTAATGAATTTTTCCGCTAGAATTAAGGGAGATCTGGACACTATGTATTGAGAAGAAACTGATTTTTTGGGAAAATGTTTGTCTGTTGTCAGTTCAATAAATAATGACTTATTATATTTTGAAGCCGGGTAATCAAAAAAGCGATCGTAATATCTACCATTAATTTCTAACCTATTGGAGCTATTACTAAGAAACCAAGCATCATATTTTTTAAACCAATTAAAAAAACCGTAAAAAGCGGATTTTATGACGTTAAGATATGTTTGACTATTGATTTTTAAACCTGTTTCTTCGCCATGAAACATTTTGGAAAACAGCCTATATCTAATTTCTAGCCAAAGCGACAAATTTTTATAAGTGATGGATGAAACATTATAATTGGACTCAATATGTTTTACCTGATCACTCGACTTCATGACGCACAGGAACTTGATCAAAAAATAATAAGGAGTAAAAAATAATATCGTAAAACGAGATCCCCCAAAAGATAAAATATTGTCCTATAGCCAGAATCATGAGCGATAAAACCACAACATAATTTTGCCTATTAACCGCTCTAAAAAATATAAAAAATAAAAAAGTGGTCATCACTATTCCGAATGACGCAAACACCTCGATATAAGAATTGTGAGCATGGACTTTACCAAGCATAAATTTTTCAGATTTATTACCCACAAAAATATTTTTAATACCAAACTTCACAAACGTATTCCAAATTTGGTTTCGACCTGACATGTTAATTTTACCAATACCTAGTTTTTCTGTCAGGTCAAATTCAACGTCCTTCATTTCTTCTGCTGTTAAATAACCTTCATCCTCAGTTCCAATAAAATGAGCTGTCACCGCTTTGTTATTTCTTGTAAACTGATTTTTCGACCAGGTAGGATTTGTAGCAAAGAATAGGACAAATAAAACAAATGGCAAAAATGTTAATTTTTTAAATTGTTTAGACACTAAAAAAACATCAACAGCTTTTATGAAGTAATAAACCCCAATTGCAATTAATGCAATTCTTCCAAATGCCAATATAGAAACCCCTAGGATTAATAGCTCAAAAATAAATTTGATTTTTTCGCTAAATACAGTCCGGTTAAGAATAATTAAACCTACAAATAACTTAATTGAAAATATACTTGAATTAACGCTCAAACCAAAAACCCTAGTGTAGTACAATAAATTATAGGAATCGAATTCACGATAATAATTTAAAGATGTAAAAAAGCTATTTTTTCCAGCTAAATATTCGAGAATACCCACCACAGATTCAACAGCAATAAAAAGCACTAAAAAATCATAAACCTTTTTATTTAGCCAAACTGTTCGCGCAACAAGATAAGTAAAGGGGAACAAATAGGCAAAACTGTAAAAACTTTTAAATGAGCTCCAATTCTCAAAATCAGCCAGCCTGAACACGAAAGCTATTACCGCAAAAACAATTAAATAGGTTAGTGTACTGTCAGTTACCTTCCGATTAAATAGGCTTAAAATATAATTTTTTACATAACTAAAATTTGCAATTAAGCTATAACCTAAAACAAGTAAATAGGCATAATCAGGTACAAATGCGCACGTTGGTAAATAAACAAGAAATGCTAGAATGATTGTATTGATTGATTCTTTGCCTAGCATTTACTTACTGTCATATTTTACATTACGCCTTCTACCTAAGGTTTTTATACTTAACTACTTTGCGTAGTGAACCGCCCTTCTCTCTCGAATGACAGTAACCTTTACCTGCCCTGGGTAAGTCATTTCATTTTGAATCTTTTGAGAGATTATAAAAGACAATTCATCCGCCTGTTGATCAGTAACTTTTTCACTTTCAACCAATACTCTCAATTCTCGTCCTGCTTGAATAGCATAGGACTTAAGTACACCATCAAAACCTAAAGCTATATTCTCAAGCTCTTTTATTCTTTTGATATATGATTCTGAAATTTCTCTTCTAGCTCCTGGCCTAGCTCCAGAAACGGCATCACAAACCTGAATAATTGGAGAAATTAAGGTCGTCATTTCAATTTCGTCGTGGTGAGCACCAATGGCATTGCAAACATCTGGTTTTTCGCCATATTTTTCTGCCAATTTCATTCCTAATAATGCATGCGGTAATTCTGGTTCATCTTCTGGCACTTTTCCAATATCGTGCAATAGACCTGCTCTTTTAGCCACCTTGATGTTTAAGCCAAGCTCTGCAGCCATAATTGCACATAAATTTGCAACTTCACGGCTATGTTGCAATAGGTTTTGTCCGTATGACGAACGATATTTCATTCGACCAACCATCTTCATCAATTCTGGGTGAAGACCGTGAATTCCTAAATCGATACAAGTTCTTCGACCTGTTTCTATAATTTCTTCATTTAGAGATTTTTTAGTTTTTGACACCACGTCTTCAATTCTTGCTGGGTGAATTCTGCCATCCGACACCAGTTGATGTAATGCTAATCGTGCTATTTCTCTTCTGACAGAATCAAAACATGATAAAATGATGGCTTCAGGAGTATCATCAACAATTATTTCAACACCTGTTGCAGCCTCCAAGGCACGAATATTTCTTCCCTCTCTACCAATAATTCTGCCTTTCAATTCGTCGGAATCGATATTAAACACAGAAACTGAATTTTCAATCGCTTGCTCAGTAGCAACTCTTTGAATAGATTGTACCACTATTTTTTTAGCCTCTCGATTTGCATTAATTTTTGCTTCCTCAACAATGTCTTTTATAGTAGCCATTGCATCAGTTCTAGCTTCATCAACCAAAGCTTCTTTCACTTCTTTTTTTGCCTCTTCCGGAGATAATCCAGAAATTTTAGACAATTCATTAACCTGTTTTTGGTGTAATTTCTCTAATTCTTGTCGCTTGTTATTCAAAATCTGTTTTTCGCCTTCAATATTCGCTTTTAAACCATCAATGTCTTTCTCCTTTCTATTAACTTCTCCAATTTTTTGGTTGAAAGACTTTTCTTTGTGTTTTACTTTATCTTCCAGACTTTGTATCGATTTTTCGCGGTTTCTCACCTCTTTTTCGTGACTGTCTTTCAGCTGTAAGAACCTTTCTTTAGCTTGTAAGATTTTATCTTTCTTGAGCGCTTCTCCTTCAACTTCTGCCTCTTTCAAAATTGAAGAAGCTTTTGCTTTAAGCGCACTTTTTTGCAATATAAATGCAATTACAGCTCCAGCAATCACGCCAATAGCAATACCAATAATTATACTTGTAATATCCATCTTTTTATGTTTTTTTTGGGGTCTATAACCTGAAGCTAAAAACCGTTTATACTTGCAAACAGATTAATCTATTTGCTCATTTATTTTTTCCAACATTCGATTAAGATCTTTTTCAATGGAGGGGTCAGCAGCGGATGGTGATGCATTATTTTGCTTTGAATCGCCCGTTTGCACTGCAAACTGAAGGGTGGTCATAGCTAACAAATCCTGCATATCTTTTACTGCATAGCTGCCTTGCAACTTTTTTATATTTGAGTTTATTCTTTCGGCCGCTTGCATAATAGCAGTTTCCTCTTCCTTTTTTATAGTAAGAGGGTATGTTCTACCAGCGATAACAACTTTTAAAGAAACTTTTTCCATAAATTATGTACTGAGTAAAGAAATACAACTGTTAATTTCTTTTACCAATTCATTAATCTTTTGATTATATGCGTCGGGATCTAATAACGGCGGAACAGATTCGTTTAATTGGGCCTGGACCTTTGCCATTAGCGCAATGTTTTCCGACTCCAGATTCGCCTTTTCAGAGCTGACTGCACTCAGCTCATTAGTCAATAAATCAATTCTTTCCTCTTGGTTATTTACAACAGAAGTTAATGCTTTTACTTTTTCCAGTAATAAATCAACTCCTTTTTCTAATTCAACCAATTTTGGATTCGAACTTGACATAAATCTAAATCAAATTTTAAGAGACAAAAATACGATTTGAAAAATCATTTTCAAAGGAAACCGTAGCGAATTATCAAAAACATTTTATTGATAATATTACTTACTTAATCTCAAGTGAATACCAGTAAGGCATTAATTTTGCAAAGACTTATTTAATTAGTTAAAATACATGATTAAAACCTGCTTATCCCTCTTATTATATTGTTCAATTTTTCCGGCTTTCAGTCAAAGTAAAAAACCTCTTGACTACTCAATGGAATTGGGTATGCCAATTAAAATAGACATGGTATTGGCTGGTAATTTTTGCGAAATGCGTAGCAACCATTTTCACACAGGGCTTGACATAAAAACCAATAAAAAAACGGGCTATCGATTGTATGCGATTGAAGATGGATATATTTCAAGAATTCGTGTTTCTCCTTGGGGATATGGAAAAGCAATATATATTCAGTACAACAATGGACTAAGTACTGTTTACGCGCATTGCAGCGATTTCCCTCCAATGCTAGATTCACTAATTTATACTATTCAGACTAATCAAGAATCTGCAATTATTGATGAGAATATTTTGAGTTTAAAAATTCCTGTAAAAAAAGGAGATATTGTAGCCTTTTCAGGTAATTCTGGCAGTTCATCAGCTCCTCACCTCCACTTTGAGATCAGAGAAACTAATTCAGAGCATGCTATTAATCCCTTACTATTTGACTGCTACCGAAAAAAGATAAAAGATACTACTCCGCCAGAGATTAGAGGACTTAAACTTTATGCTTTAAGCAAAGAAGGTTTTATGATTCCAGGAAGAGCAATTTATTTTCCAATAAAACAAGGTGAAAAAAGAATATCGATTAACAATAATCAACCCATTAATGTTGACACTATTTTAACTGAAAATTCAACTTTAGGATTTGGAATTTATACAATCGATAAATTAGATGCTGCCTACAACGTCTGCGGAATTTACTCGACTAAAATTTTTAGGGTTGAAGAATTATTGCATCATCAACAAATAAATTACATGAATTTTGATGTCAATCGATATCTCAACACACACAAAGATTACTTTGCTTTCAAACATTTAAGGCAGCACATTCATAAGCAATTTAGCACGGAAATAAACCCACTACCAATCTATCCTTTAAATAATGGTTTTATTTCATGGGAAGACGTAAAAGCAACATACAAAATTTTAGTTTCTGATGTTCATGGCAACGAAACAAAAGCTTCATTTTCGGTTGAAATGACTGATAATGCCGTACTAAAAAGCAACCCTTTAAATGCAGAAGAATATTACTATCCAAACACTTTCAACACTATCAATTTAGAAGGCTTTGAAGCCATTTTAGAGCCCAAGCAGTTTTATGAACCAATAGAAAAAAAGACTGGTATAGAAAAAAGTGATAAAAAACATTACTTGAGTCACATATTTCGATTATCCGAATACGAAATCCCAGTGCAGTCGGGCATAAATATTAGAATAAAAATTCCCAAGAAACACAAACATCTACCCACCAAAAAAATGGGCATTGCTTTACTGAATGATAAAAACAGAATCTACTTTCAGGGTGGGAATTTTGAAGATGGCTGGATTATTCAAAAGATTAGACATTTTGGCAAATACACATTAATGATAGACACTATTGCACCAACAATTAAAGCATTGGATTATAAAAATAACCAAAACATTAGCAAATATTCAACCTTGGAATTTGCCATTACCGATAATTTATCAGGCTTAGCAAGCTATACAGCATACATCAATGGAAATTGGGTTCTGGCAAGGTACGATCGAAAACAAAAGAGATACGTTATTCCCTTAGACAGTCGCGCGAAAAGGCATTTAACAAAAGGAAATAATACCTTAGTAATAAAAGCAATTGATAAAACGAAGAACTTGACTGAACAGAAAGTCAACCTTATTTACCAACAATAAAGGGCTATCTGTTAACAATGTTTTATTTAGAGCTTAAAATACTTTAACTTCATCAATTCATAAAATGACAAGACATGAAAAACTTATTATTATTTACCAGCCTACTCTGCAGTTCGGTCATATTTGGGCAAGACACATTGAGCGTAACGGAGCAAGCCTACCAAGATTCAATTGCTAAATTTAATGAAATGAATGCGGCAAAGGTTTTGGCGGAAAGCAATTACAATATGGGCATTACCTTATTTGATGCAAAAAAATATCCAATGGCCATTGCCAAATTTAAATCTGCCATTGAAGCTGACCCGTCTTTTACAGCACCATACTATAATAAAGCAGTGGCCGAATTAGCCACGGAAAAATACAAAAGTGCAGCAAAAACCTTAACGGATTTATTAACCATTGATCCGACTTTTGATAAAGCATATTTTCAAAGAGCATTAGCCTATCAACAAGTTGGAGATTTTGAAAAAGCTGAACTTGACTACGAAAAAGCTATTAATATTGAAGCTTCTAATGCAAAACTACACTACAATTATGGTACAATGAAGTTTTTGCAAAAGAATTATCAAGGTGCACGAGACTGTTTTACCAACACAATTAAATTGAGTCCAAATGATGCATTTGCCTATAACGACCGTGGATCGTGCTTTAGAATGTTGGGCTTATATGATGACGCCATTCGAGATTATGAAACAGCCGCAAGAATGAATGAAAATTTAGCTTTTGTACTTAATAACATAGGTTCAACTAAAACAAAACTAAAGCAATATGATGATGCATTAAAAGCATTTAACCGAGCAACTAGCATTGACCCTGATTTTTACATGGCGTACAATAACAGAGGTGTGTGCTTAATGGAAATGGGGAAATACAAAGAAGCCTTGCAAGACTTTTCGAAGTGCATAGCTATGAATAGTAAATACGCTCCGGCATATAGTAACAGAGCTGGTGCCTATTTTAAAAATAAAAATTACGAAAAGGCTAAAGCTGATGCTGACAAAGCCATAAAACTAGATACTGAACTTGGTGACGCTTATGTGAATAGAGGAATGGCAAAAGAAATGTTGCGAGACATGAATGGTGCCTGTGAAGACTGGCAAAAAGCCCGCGAACTAGGCTCACCACTAGGAAAACATTATAAATCTACTAACTGTTCAAATTAAACATTATGAAATTACTAATCGCACTATTTACAGTTGGTATTTTCAGTTTTGCTTTTGGGCAAGATACTGAATTTAAAGCCAGCAATTTTAAGGATAAAAAAGCCGAGTTAAAAATAGCTAAAGCTAACTTAGAAGCGGGAGCTGTGCATTATAACGAAGGCTTATTGGCTGTTTTTGCTACCAAAAATCCAAACTTATCATTCTTTAAAGCGCTCGAAGAATTTGAAAAAGCTTATGCATTTAACCCAAACAGTTCATTATTAAATTTTAAAATGGGAGTTTGCTACGCCCATTCAACATACAAAGAAAAAGCAATTCCTTACATAAGAAAAGCACTAGAATTAAATCCTGAAGTAGATCCTTTCATTAATTATTATGCTGGAATTATGAATCAATTAGAAGGTAAATATGGCGAAGCCATTCAATCTTATAATCGATTTCAAGAAAGCTACAGAAAAGCGGATGATTTTGGCAAATTTGTAAAACAAAGAAAAAAAGAATGTGAAAGTGCCATGCTCATTACAAAGCAATCGATCAGAGCCTGGGTAGATAATTTAGAAGCAGTTAACACTGAGTATAACGACTTTGCACCTTCCATTACTATGGATGGAGAAGAACTTGTATTATCATCAGACAAACCAAATAGCCACGAACCAAACGAAGTGGGTCAGTACGATTCAGACATCTACACTTGCACGTTTGAAAACGGAAAATGGACTGAACCTAAAACAGCTAGAGGAGCCATTAACTCTTCTGAGGATGATATTTCTAGTTGTTATTCTTATAATGGAACAAAAATGTTAATGAGTAAAGTAAATGCCAATGGCGATTTTGATATTTATGAGAGCACTTTGCGGGGTGATGCTTGGTCGGCTCCTGAAGGCATATCAAGAAATATTAATTTAAAAAGTGATGATAAATACGCGTCGTATAGTGAAGGAGATGTTTACATTTATTATACGAAAGCTACGCAAGGAGGCACTAATGGGTATGACATTTATATTTCAGGGGTGATGAACAGGTCTGAAAAGAAATACGGAACACCAAACAAAGTAATGAATACCAGTTCTCCTTTTAATGAAGGACCAATTTATTTGCATCCTGACGGTAAAACATTGTACTTTGCCTCTGAGGGGTTTAACTCCATTGGTGGTTTTGATATTTTTAAATGCACTTACAGCAGTGGAAAATGGAGTAAGCCTGTTAATATGGGCTACCCAATTAATACACCGTATGACGATTTTTTCTTTTCATCTTCAGCTAACGGTAAGTATGCTTACATTACGAGCAATAGAGCTGGTGGAAAAGGTGGAAACGATATTTATAAAGTTACTTTTTGGGGCGAAGAAAAAACACCTGCTTTAAGTATTGAAGATTTCTTACTGGCTTCAATCACGCAACCAATTAACGACCCTCAATTAGAGAGCGCGGTGCAAGTTTCAGAATCAATAAACCTAACTGTTTTCAAAGGAAAAACAATTGATGATTTATCAAAAAAAGCGGTAGAAGCTGAAATTGAAATTACAGACAATAGCACTGGAGAAATTATTGAAACATTCACCACCAATAGTGCTTCTGGAAAATTCCTATTATCTCTTAAATCAGGAAAAAATTACGGTATTGCTGTAAAGGCTGACGGCTATTTATTCCATTCCGAAAATTTTGACATTCCGCCCGGAAGTGCCTATAATCTGGTGAATAAAACCATTGAATTGAAAAATGTGAAAATTGGTAATACCGTTACGCTTAAAAACATATTTTTTGACACTGGTAAATCTAATTTAAGACCTGAATCGAACGCGGAATTAAACCGTTTAATTAAGCTGATGAAAGATGTGCCAAGTTTAAAAATTGAAATTTCTGGTCATACAGATAATACCGGATCTGTTAATGGAAACAACAAGTTATCGCAAGCGAGAGCTGAGGCGGTGGTAAAATATATAACTGGCAGTGGAATTGCTGGTAGCAGACTGCAAGCGAAAGGATATGGATCAACTATTCCTGTAGCATCAAACAAAACAGAGCAAGGCCGACAAGACAATAGAAGAACTGAGTTTAAGATTATTGGGAATTAGAGCGCGATTTGTCCGCGGTTAAGGGTTATTGGTTTACAGTTATTAGTGTTTAGATGTTAAAATGTTGTGCTTCTAGACACTAGACACTAGACACTAGACAAAAAAATGGAATTGTGAGAGAGATGTATCAGTTTGAGTACTCCGATAGTTTCGTTGGACTTATCGAGAACGAGCCATAAGTATAACGTATTAAGAAAAAGAAAAAATGGGTGGTGCAGGAATTAAAATAGTTATTGTATTTATGGCATTGTTGTCAATTTGGTTCTTTTATAGAGTTGTACGCTTTTTATTGCCTATGTTGCTTTTAGCCATAGTGCTTGGATTTATATGGGATTGGGCTTCAGGTTCTGGCAAAAGTGATAAGTATGACGATTATGATGAAGTGTAGATTTCTTAGATATTAGATCGCTGCACTTTTAGATTCTAGATGACTGCGTTACTAGACAATAAAATATAAGACTATAGAATTCCGACTTTTAATATCAATTGCGTCACTACGAGTGATTCTATTTTTGCGATAGTAAAATGAGAATATTATCGAGAAGAGCAACACGAAGCATCTCGGTCTCGATACACTTCAATACAAAACTGACGTTTTATTTTAAACCAGTCGACCTGATATTTTGGGCTATTCAACACAGATTACTTGAGACAACAAAAGATCTTGCGTCTTGGCTTTAGTATCCTTCTTCTCTTTGTGAAGATCTCCTTTAGGACAGATGGGAATTTGACCCAACAAGTAAGTCTAGCTTCTTGGTTCTAGTATCTAGAAATCTATACCGCTACAAACTCTAACCCCTCAGTATAGCACAATTCACCTGTCACATCATCATACCCCATATCCTCTAGAACCTTAATATAAGATTCTACTTGTTTTTGATGACTCGGTGAAGGCTGACCAGTTTTAAAATCGATTACTTTAAAGCCTGTTTCTGTTTTAATAAGTTTATCAGGAATTAGTTTTAAACCTTTGGCACTTACGATTTCTTTTTCATTAAAGCATTCAGCCACAAAATAGTTGGCAAATTGTTCGTTCTTAAATAGGACATTGATATAGTCAAATACCGCATCCTTTTCAGTAATTGTCCAGCCATTTTTTAACTGTATGTTATTGAGGGCTTCTGCTAACTCTGTTTGACTTTCAATTTTAGAGAGTACATCATGCACTAAAGTCCCAAAATGCCTTTTTTGATCTAGTTCTTCAATGTCCCATTCCAAAGCACTTTTATAACTGAGTTCTGGCTTATTCATTTTTTGCTTTAAAAACTGAATTTTAATACTGGTGTCTTCTGCATTCCCTTCAATAGTTTTAAAAGGCAACTCTAAAATACCTTGCTTATAAATACCTTCTTCAGGGTTTTGCATATTAGGGTGAGCTGAAAATATTGGTTCAATGTATTCTTTTACTGAGCCAGAATCTGTTTTTCCAGAGATGAATAAAGCTACTTCCGGACGAGTGAATGCCACATATAATAAATTGAAATTATCTAAATTGAATTTAGCCTGTTCTTTCAAATAAATTGGCGCCAACGGCGAATCTGCCAAATCCTTTCTCATTTTAAGAAAATAAGCTGGCAGAGGCTGATTGGCTTGTTTTACCCATGCAATTTCACGAGATAAATCTAATTTCCAATTAAAAAACGGGCAAATAACCACCGGAAATTGTAAACCTTTAGATTTATGGATGGTCATTATTTTAATGGCATTGGCCCCTTCCGGACTAATGATAGATTTCTTTCTTCCTTTTTCATTAAACCATTGTAAAAAATCGCGGATATTGGTGGATTTACTGGTTTCGAATTGATGGACAGACTCTAAGTAAAATTGTAAATATGGATTGTCAGTGGCATCAAAATCAAAGGCCTCCAGCAAGTATTCCACATAATCGTATAAATTATGAAATGAGGCTGGCTCTTTTAAATCAATATTTTTTTCTGTAAAATAGGCTTGAAGTGTTTTAGCGGCAATGTCTTCTTGTTGAGAAATAATTAAGTCGGCCGGTTGTTTACCATTTAAAACCGCATAATGTTCAATCGCTTTAATTTTTGCATTTTTATCATTTTCATTACTTAACCCTTGCATTAGATAATACAAAAACTGAACGGTTTTATCTTTACTGACAAATAAACTATCGGGCGAAATAACAGCATAATTAGCATCCGTTAATGCGCTAGCCACTTTAGCACCCGCGCTATTCACTCGAACAATTATACAAATGTCTTTTAATTGGAAGCCAGCTTCGATTGATTTTTTAACAGACTGTAAAATAAACGCGACCTGCTCTTCCTCTTCTAAACCTTTCTTCAATAAAGCCTCAACATATCCATTAAATTTTTTGGTAGGTGTTTGGTTGTGATTATGATATATATACTCTAGCGACTCATCTAATTTAAGGCCCAATTCACCAAAATAATAATTATTAAAGTTAACTATTTCTGGTGCCGACCTATAATTGTGTTCTAGGGTAATTTTCTCACCCATTTCCTTAAAAATGGCTTCGGCATCATGTAAAGACGGAATATTTCCAGGATTATGAATTTGTTCTGGCAATTTCGTAAATTGCTCTACCTCACCGTTTCTCCAGCGGTAAATAGCTTGTTTACCATCACCCACAATTAAGTTTTTATGCTGTTGCGCCAGCGAATTATGCACCAATGGAATCAAATTAATCCATTGCAATTCGCTGGTATCTTGAAATTCGTCTAGTAAAAAATGCTGATACCGCACCCCTAACCTTTCGTATATAAACGGCACTCGTTCTTTCGTTATTATCTCTGCAATTTCTTTGTAAAAATCAGATATCAACAAAATATTTTCTTCTTCTTTTACTTTATCAATTAATTCTAACAAGTATTTTAAAAGTGCTAGATTATTGATGTTTTGTAGAATATTTTTTTTGAGTTTGTACTGCGGAATTTCATTTTGAATAATCAAATGAATTTGATTAAAATATTGACTAATTAAATCCGCAATAGAATCTACTATTGCCCTTTTTGGACTTGACTTGTGTGACCAAGCATCTTCTGCATAGTGCTTTTGAAGGGTGGCACTTGGTAATTGGTAGCCTTTGGCTTTTAAAGGCTGACGTTTAAAATAAGCCAAAACACTCGTGCTTTTACTCGCAAAATCATCAGTAGACAATCCTTTAGATTCAATTAATTCAATGACTTCGTTTAGTGAATTATCTAATTTATTAATAATCTTCGCGTTCTCTTTCTTTAGGTTATCTGCAATAGTAATAAAATCTTCATCTCTTAAATCTTCCAACAATGCTATCGCATCAATGGCATCTTCCTTAAAAAGCAAGTTTGTAAAATTATAAATGTCTTTACTTATATTCCAAGTTTTTTCTTCATCCAAATTTTCATTGGCATAGCGTTTCATTAAGTGGGTCAATTTTTGATTTCTCCCAATCTGATCCATCAGTAAATCCGTAATATTTTTACGAAAACTTTCAATATCCATCTCAATGTTAAAATCGACTGAAATGCCTAAATCTTTTGCAAAAGTCCGTACGACTTTGTGCGTGAATTTATCCAAGGTCATGACCGAAAAGCTACTGTAATTATGCAATATTTTATTTAATACTGCATTTGCTCTTGATTCAATTAATTTTGGAGCCATATTTAATTCTTTGGCCTTATCAGCTAAAGTCTCCAATTGTTCTGCGGTTTTAAAGAGTGACTCACAGGCCAAGTCCATTAAGGTTTCAATTACTCTTTCCTTCATTTCGTTGGCTGCCTTATTGGTAAAAGTCATGGCTAAAACCGACCGAAATTTCATGCTGTCTTTTGTGCTTAAAACAATTTTTAAATACTCTTTTACAAGCGTATAGGTTTTACCGCTTCCGGCTGAGGCATTGTATATTTTTAAGGGTTGAGCCTGAATTTGCATTGATTATTGTATAGAAAACTAAGGTATTGAAATTATATCTACTTTTGAAGTAAATTAAATCATTATGTCGAAAAAACTTCTTTTTACCTTTGCCCTTGTTGCATTACTGGCAAGCTGTAACAATAGCACTAAAGTTTATTTTAAAACCAATGATGCTAAAGGAATAGAAATTGGTGATATTGTATTAATTGATTCGCTAGAAATTGGAACAGTTGTTGATTTTGGACTCACTGAAGACGGAGCTGTTATTATTCACTCAAATATTAGTTCTGAACTGCCAATTCCATCAAATTCTAAATTTAAAAATTCAAGTTATTCTTCAGACGGAAAACGTTGCATTCGGGTGACTTTAGGAAGCAGCGAAACGCTTATCGCAGAAAATGATACCCTTCCGCTAAAGTATAGTTACAATAAAATTATAAACGACGGCAAAGAAAAACTGATAGACAAGATAAAAGATAAGTTTGGGCGGAAGGATTAGAAGAGGGATGAGAAGGCAGAGTAGTGGTCCCACATGTCCTCTGGACATTTTCCAGACCTCGACAAGGCAGATGGGAATTTAATTTTCCTCCGCAAACCACTCTACAAAACTATTATTGGTTTCTTGCAATTTGGCATATCTTAAATTGATATGACTAGGCAAATTTGGCTGAATACGGTCTACCATATCAATTAACATATTTTCGGCTGTTGGTTGATAATTGCACAGCATAATTTTTGAAAAGCCATTCTCGACAGTTGCATAGTCTTTATGTGGGGTTTCGCCGTTGAGTAATAAGCAATGGTCGAAAGGTTCAACAACATTTTCTTTTACAATGTCTTTTAGATCACTAAAATCGATAATCATTCCATTTTTCACATGATCATTATCCTTAATTAGTGGCCCAGAAATAGAAACGGTTAATTTATAAGAATGGCCGTGAATATTTTTACATTTTCCGTCATAACCCCAAAGGGCATGGGCGGTTTCAAAATCAAAAATTTTTGTGACACGTAGGTTCATGAGATAATTTTTTAAAGTGGGTACTTATTAAACACTGTTTTTTTTAAATACGAAGCAATTGGTTTTATTAAACTTGAATTGCTTGTTGCTGCAAATCTATTAAAAATTTATCAATGATTGGTTTTTCTACATGAGCCATTGTCACTATTTTCCACCATTTTGGATTACTAAAATCATCCGCCACTAGGTGGTATTTTTTGGCAATTTCGTCCGAAATAAAATTAGCATCCATAGCCACAATATTCATGAATTCATTTCTGAAATAGGGAACCTGAATCTCATCCAATACTTCACAAATCCGATCTGTCCGATCAATTAGTCGCTGCATTTGGTATTTCCAACCTTCCGATCCGTAGGTCATCAATATCATCCACATGGAAATAGCATTGGCCCCTGAACGGCTGCCACATAAGGTAAAGTCTGTGCCTTGCACATAACTTGCCTCCACTGTTTGTGCATATTCCATCAACCCTTTACGGCATAAAAAGATGCCAGTACCATATGGCGCTTGAAGCATTTTATGTCCATCAATAGTCACAGATGAAATATCAGGGTTTGCAAATGTCAGTTGACAATTAGGGTTGGTAAATGGGTAAATAAAGCCTCCAAAAGCGGCATCAACATGGACAAAATAATGTAGAAAGTACTGCTTAATTAAATCCATGATTGGAGTAGGCACATCAACACTTCCATACATAGTTGTGCCCATAGTTAAATGTACTATTAAGTACTTAATGCCGTTTACTCTGGCATTTATTAATTGGTTTTTTAAATCATTCAAATCCCACAACCGTTCTTCTGTAATTTCCACAGTTATGGGAGAAATGCTGAGTAAATTACACCCTTTGTAGGCTGAGTAGTGAACGTCTTTTGAAAAAACCAATCCTATTTCATCTAGTTTAGCACCATGCTCTTTCATGAAGTAATTGCGATAAATCCACTGAGCTTGTATATTGGCTTCTGTACCACCTGGTGCCACATATCCATCATAGGATGCTTTACCAGCTCCAAAGATTTCTTCAGCACAAATACGCAATAAATCAACTTCTAGTGCTTGTGTCCCAGAAAAATACGATTCTCCTTTGCTATATGTATGACAGCCAATATGATTGGGATTAGAAATGAAGGTCGATAAAAATGCAGCTTCTTTCAAAAATGGGGCTTCAAAATAAAACTGTTCTTGATCTAGATAAGTTGCTGGCAATCCTAAGATGGACTCATCAATGTAATTAATATTCTTCCCCAAAGCTTCAAAAACTGTTTCTTTTACTTTCTTAAATGGTAATTTGTCCCAGTACATCTATTTTTTCGACAAATTTACAATTGAAAAAACTTATAAAAACTAACATTTGTTCATCTATTTTTATGACAAATTGCATAAAAAAACCCGCAGCTTGAAAAAAGACTGCAGGTTCAAAATTGAATATTTAGTTTTTATTGACCGACTACTGATCCTGAAAAATCAACCACCTCAATATCAAATACAATAATTGAGTTTCCTGGAATTTTTGGAGGAGAACCTCTTTCACCATAACCTAAATATGGAGGAATAATTAATTTTCCTTTACCACCCTTTCCGAAGTAAGGAATTCCCTCTTGCCACCCTGGTATTAATTGGCCAAGACCAAATGTAGCGGGATCGGCATCAGTGCCATCAAACACAGTACCGTCCATTAAATAGCCCTTGTAAAAAATAGTAACTTGCTGCGAAACGTCTGGCTTTGCATCTCCGCCTTCATTTTCAGTCACAACATATAAACCACTACCAGTTGGTTTAGCATCCCATCCTTTTTCAGCTGCATAGGCTTCAATTTCTGGTGAATAATCTTTTCGTACTGGTGGTGGTGGTGGCGTATCCGATACTCCTAAAACTTCTACATCAAAATAAATAGTAGAATTTGGAGGTATTGGACCAACTCCTTGCGCTCCATATGCTAAATCTGGTGGAGAGATAATGACGCCTTTACCACCGTTACCAAAAAACTGAACGCCTTCTTTAAGCGCTTTTTCCTGAATATCGCCCACTCTAAGAACAATCTTTTGCCCTTTTGTGTCTGCAAACTGATTACCATCAATGGTATATCCTTTTAAGACAAGATCGACAAAGTCAGTTTCTTTAGCTTTTTCTCCAGTACCCTCTTCTTTTACGTAAACATGTAATCCACTTTCTGTTCTTTCTGCTTCCCAACCTTTATCGTTGCATAATTCAATAGCTAAAGAATCAAATTCATTTGGTTCATAGCCTAAATCTTTTGATGACGAACCGCAGCTCACCAAAAGGCCAAAAATAGCCCCTACTAACATTGTTTTTTTCATTTGTTTGTTTTAAAATCTAAAGTTTTTTAGTTTTTCGGGCTGTAATATAGTAATATTCGACCCTTTTATTGAGATATATCCGTCTTGTTTAAATTCTGATAAGGTTCTTATTACAGATTCTGTGGCAGTACCCACCATAGCGGCCAAATCGTCTCTTGATATTGACATGGAAAACGGCATATCCTCATCTTTTCTGTATGTTTCTTCTAGTTTTAATAATGAATCTGCCACCCTTTTACGCACAGTGTCGTAGGCTAAATTCAATAACTCTACTTGCCTTTCATCAATTGACCCAGCTAGTATTTTAATGAATTTTTGCGACACTTCTTTTGAAGAAAATAGCAAGTTTAAAAAATCCTGTTTTGGTATTAATGATAATTCCGTTGGCTCCAAAGCTGTTGCGGTTTCGGTATACACCTCATCCTTAATCAATGCTTTATAGCCTAAAAAGTCACCTTCATTATACAAGTGAGTCACTAACTCTTTTCCATCTTTATTCATTTTATGGGTTTTCACCTTTCCTGAATTGATGTAATACAAAAAATTTGGGCTATCGTCTTCGTAAAAAATAGTATCTTTTTTAGCGTATTTTTTATGCCTTTTAGACTGTGAAAGATTCTCTAGTTCTTTGATGCCGTCTACTTTTGAATAAAAATTATCTAACGAATTGCCTGCTTCCTCTTTGTTTGAAAAAGTTCTAATTCTCTCAAGTCTTCTTTCTACAGCTCCTAATAATTGCGTATCGTCAAACGGTTTGGTTAAATAATCGTCAGCTCCCATGTTCATTCCTTTTCTAAAGTCATCTCGTTCAGACTTTGCAGTCAAAAATATAAAAGGAATGCTTGCTGTTGTTGGATTTTTATTGATCATATACAAAACGCCATATCCATCCAATTCAGGCATCATGATATCACATAAAATCAAATCTGGCAACTCTTTTTTCACCAGTTCAACGCCTGACTTTCCGTTATTCGCTGAGTGCACTTTGTAATCCGCCAATTCAAGAATTTCCTGAATATTTTCGCGCATTTCCACGTTATCTTCTATTAATACAATTTTACTGTTCATTCGAAATGGGAATTTTAATTGAAAAACACGATCCCTCGCCTTCTCTACTCTTGTATGAAATTTTGCCGTCAAGCAAATTTAAATAACTTTTTACAATCACTAAGCCCAATCCTGTTCCTTTTATATTAGTTGCATTTTCAGCTCTATAAAAACGAGAAAAAAGTTTTGCTTGGTCTTTTTGAGGAATTCCAATACCACAATCTATCACATCAAGCGAAAGCTCACAATTAACTATTTCACTATTTAATGAAATGGTGTCATTCTCATTAGAATATTTGATTGCGTTGGTTATTAAATTAAACATGATATTTTTTAAAATATTTCGATCAGAATATATATCAATTACGCCATTTAGGTGATTATCCGAAATTATTTTCTGCCCAGGCTGACACATTGCTTGCAATTCCTCAATCACTTCATCAATGAATTCTTGAAAATTAAAATGTGTTTTTTTAGCTTGAACTAAATTGCTTTCTAATTTATCAGTCGACAGGAAATCGTTAAGTATGTCAGTTAAACCTTTCACACTATTTTTTATTCGCTTTAGGTGTTTTTCTGTTTTTAGAATTGACCCATTTGCAATGTATTTTTCAATCAATGAATTTGATGATAAAATTGTGCTTAAAGGTGTACGAAACTCATGTGAAGCCATAGAAACAAATCGTGATTTCATTTCATTTAATTCTTTTTCCTTTTCAAGAGCTTCTTCTAATTTTCGGGTTGCTAATTTGTCCTGTGTGATGTTTTTTTCAACTACTAGTATTTTATCAATTTCGCCTTTGTCATTTGCTAGTGGAACCGCATTAATATTGTAATACTGATCTTTATGCTCTAATTCAAAATCCTTTGTTTCACCAGTAAATACAGCATTTAATGCAGTTTCTATTGTTGGCCGAATCGCAGGAGAGAGCCGAGCTAGATAGCTTGTGCCAATTAATTTTTTTGACGTAATTCCTAAATTGAATAGCTCTTTACCTTCAGCGAAAATATAATTCAAATTTTCATCAAACACGTTAATGGTACCATTCGGAAAATTTCGTGCAACAGCAGTGTACAGCAACTGACTCTCCTCTAGCTCTTTGGTTCTCTCCTGAACTTTAACTTCCAATTCTGTATTCAATTGCTTTATTCTCTCCTCTGCTTCAACTCTTTTCGTAATATCAGTAATTAGCGCCACCACATATGTGCTTCCAGTGATGTCAATATGATTTAAACTGATTTCAGTATAAAAAGCACTTCCATTTTTTCTTCTGGCTTCTAAATGTCGCCCTGAACCCATTGTTTTACGGGTCGGCTTTGTCATATAACCATGTCTGTGCGAAGGATGATTTTTCTGATATTTTCGAGGCAATAATAATTCTACTTTTTGACCAATTAATTCGGCTTCAGTATATCCAAATAATTCTTGACTTCGAAAATTAATAAAAACTATAACCCCATTGGCATCTGCAATAATTAGCCCCTCTTCAATGCTTTTGAAAATTAGTCTGAAAAAGTCATTATTACCTTCAAAATTGACGTTATTTGGGTATGTCATTTTTATTAATGATTTTTGATAGGTTAAAGTTAAAACTTCCTATTTAATTTTGCTCGTTATTTAAATGATTATTAATGATCGATTGCTACCATTGTGGTGATACATGTGAAGACACGATTTACTTTGACAGCAAATCATTTTGCTGTACGGGCTGTAAAACAGTTTACGACATTCTTCAAGGATCGGACTTGGAATCGTATTATAACCTAGAGGACAATAATCCTGGAATAAAAGCCAATAAATCATTTAAGGGAAAATACAATTTTTTAGACCTGCCAGAATTTAAAGAAAAGCTCATTTTATTTCAAGAAGGGTCAACCATAAAAATCAAGCTATTTTTACCGCAAATTCACTGCAGCTCATGTTTATGGTTGTTAGAAAGATTAGATAAACTAGCAAAAGGCATTATTTCTTCACAGGTATTTTTCGTAAAAAAGGAAGCCGAAGTTTCTTTTAACGAAACAAACATCTCATTGAAAGAATTAGCAGAGCTATTAGCATCAATTGGCTATCCACCTTCTATTACTTTAGAGGATTATGAAACTGAAAAAAAATCAAAATCTAACAAGTCCCTTATTTTTAAAATTGGTTTAACTGGTTTTTGCTTTGGAAATGTCATGCTACTTAGTTTTCCAGAATATTTAGGAATTGGAGCTCGTGATCAGGACTTTCAAACCACTTTTAACTATCTAAATTTAGCCTTTTCTATTCCTGTATTGTTTTATGGCGCGAAAGACTATATCATTTCTGCATATAAATCTTTAAAAAACAAAAGAATAAATATAGATGTGCCAATATCAATCGGAATTTTTGCGCTGTATATCAGGTCACTTTTTGAAGTGATTTTTGAGCATGGCGCAGGCTATTTTGATTCATTCATTGGTTTAATTTTCTTTTTACTAATTGGCAAATGGTTTCAACAACAAACTTATTCAGCTATCAATTTTGAGCGCGACTATAAGTCGTATTTCCCTATTGCTGTTACAAAAATAAAGGATGGCTTAGAAGAAATTTTGCCATTAAAAAATGTACTGATCGGAGATGTCCTAAGAATTAGAAATAACGAACTGATACCAGCAGATGCGGTTGTAAAAGCAGGAGATGGACAAATTGACTACAGCTTTGTAACCGGCGAATCGATTGCCATTGAAAAGTTAAGTGGCGACAAATTATACGCGGGGGGACGGCAAACCGGTGAGGCCATTGACATCATAATTGACAAGAAAATTGAGAATAGTTATTTGACACAATTGTGGAATAACCCCATTTTTGACAGCAAAGTAGAAAAAGAAACATTAACTGATTTAATTAGCCGCAGGTTTACATTGTTTTTATTGATTTTAGCGGGTTCTGCAGGGGCATTTTGGTACTTTATAGACCCCAGTAAGGCAGCATTTGTAATGGTATCAATACTCATTGTAGCCTGTCCATGTGCCATAGCTTTATCAGTACCATTTACTTACGGAAATGGTATTCGAGTATTCGGTAGAAAAGGCTTTTATTTAAGATCGGTAAATGTGATAGAGCCTATTGCAAAAGTGACTGATATAGTGTTTGATAAAACAGGAACCATCACACAAAACAATTTGAACTCAATTAGTTGGTATGGCGAACAATTAAACAACAGAGAATTAGCTATAATTAAAAGACTTACAGCTAATTCTAGTCATCCTTTGAGCAGGCAAATATCTGGTTTTACAAATAGAAGCTACTCCGGTGAGATAACGAATTTTAAGGAAATTCAAGGTAAAGGAATTTATGCTGAAGTAGCCGGTTCAATTATTAAAATTGGACACAAGGATTGGGTTGGAGCAAAATTTTCAGATCAAAAAACGCGAGTTTGCGTTTCATTCAATAACTCAATAAAAGGTGCTTTTGTCATTGAAAACTTTTACAGAAGCGGACTTACCAATTTATTTTCAGATCTGCATAAACAGAAATACAAATTACACATTTTGTCTGGTGATAATGAAGCTGAATTAGAAAAACTAAAACATGTTATGCCAGTTGGCACCGTTTTTAATTTCAACCAAAAACCAGAAAACAAATTGACCTATATTGATGACTTACAGAAAAAAGGGAAATCTGTGATGATGTTAGGTGACGGCTTAAATGATGCTGGTGCTTTGCAAACTGCTGATGTAGGCATTAGTGTTGTGGATGATGTTTACTCCTTTTCTCCTTCTTCTGATGCCATAATTAATGGTGACAAACTCAAAAATTTGCTCAATTACATTAGATATGCAAATTTCAATATGACTGTTGTGAAATGGAGTTATGTTTTTTCACTTTTTTATAATCTGATTGGCCTTAGTTTTGCAATAACAGGGCATTTAGAACCTTTAATTGCAGCAATTCTAATGCCGTTAAGTTCCATTTCAGTGGTGATTTTAGTAACCGTTTTAACTAATTTAAAGGGAAGACAGTTAGAATAGTACTCGAATCTGAGTCAAATAAATATAAATGATTATTTTTATCCAATCGCAAAAAATTAGTCATGACAAAAGCTACAAAGGGAAAGTTAATGATAATAGCAGGAATTATATTTATAATTTCTGGGCTATTGTTTGTTAGTGGGTCAGGTGTTGTAGCTGTTGGAATGATTGGAGTTGGAGGAAGTCTTTCAACCGTTGGCGGAATTTTGATTTCTAAGAAAACATCAGAATAACATCACTGGTGTTAAAAACTGCTACACGAAGTTTCAATTTGAGAAAGATTGAGTTATTTACCAGAAAACTAATAATTTCAAACCTAAAAAAAACAAATTAAATGATTGATTTTAGAAGTGATACTGTTACAAAACCAAGTCCTGAAATGTTAGCATTTATGATGGCAGCTCCGGTTGGAGATGATGTTTTCGTTGAAGACCCGACAGTTAATCAGCTTGAAGAATATGCTGCCAATTTATTTGGATTTGAAGCTGGACTTTATTGCACATCTGGTACTCAAACTAATCAAATTGCTTTAAAAGTACATACAAACCCTGGTGATGAAATAATTTGCCACGAAGAAGCTCACATATACAGATATGAAGGTGGTGGTATGATGATCAATTCACAAGCTTCTCCTAGATTTATTCGTGGTAATAGAGGACGGATTGAGCCCCAATTATTAGAAGACCAAATCAATCCGGATGACATCCATTACCCTCAGACTACATTAGTTTCTTTAGAAGATACCGCTAACAGAGGAGGCGGCGCAATCTATGATTTTAATGATATTTTAAAAATAAAATCATTTTGTATTCAAAATAATTTAAAGCTTCATTTAGATGGGGCACGAGTTTTTAATGCACTTGAAGCAAATGGTTTGAATGCTCAAGAATATGGCAAACCTTTTGACTCCATTTCGATTTGCTTGTCGAAAGGATTGGGTGCTCCAGTCGGATCTGTTTTAGTTGGATCGGCAGATTTTATTAAAAAAGCTAGAAGAGTAAGAAAATATTTGGGTGGTGGAATGCGGCAAGCAGGAATAATTGCAGCAGGCGGATTGTTCGCGCTAAAAAACAATTTACAACGATTGGCTGAGGACCATCAAAAGGCGAAAAACTTAGAAGTATTTTTCAATTCTCAATCATGGGTAGACTCTGTTTTAGGAGTTGAGACTAATATTGTTGTAATAATGCTGAAAGATGCCAATAAACAGGATGAAATAATTTCAAAATATAAATCTAAGGGTGTTTTGTTAATGGCGTTTGGAAAAGGCAGATTGAGATTGGTGACCCATTTAGATATTTCAGATTCAGATATTGATACAGTGAAATCAATTAAAATTGAAGCTTAGGCAAGAATTAGATTTTTTTCCCGTTCACTATGAATTATCGTTAATCATAGCTGGTTAATCGATAGTTTTTTATTTTTGCACCTAAAATATTCTCAACATCATGAGCGAATCTTCAAATTTCAATTCAAACGAATTACTTCAGCTTTTGTGGGCTAAGCGAAAAACAATTACAGTTGTAACAGCCATTGCCTTTGTTGTGGGGGTAGGCGTTTCACTTTTAATGCCAAATTACTATATGGCAAGGGCCATAGTATTCCCAACAAAATCAAATTCGGTTGACTTTAACAATAATTCCAGAAATAGCGTTGTTGAATTTGGTGATGAAGCAGATGCGGAAAGACTACTACAAGTTTTAGTGTCTCCAGAAATTAGGGACAGTTTAACAAAAAAATATAGCTTGTACTCGCACTATGAAATTGAAGATGATCAGTCTAATCCGAAATTTGAATTTCAAAAAATATATGAAGACAATGTCGTTTTTAGCAGGACCCGCTATAACTCAATAAACATTGATGTTTTTGATAAAGACCGTGAACTTGCTACTGACATGGCGAATGATATTGTAAGATTAGTTGACACTGTAATGAATAGAATGATTCGTCAGCGAGCGGTTGGACCAATGTATGCCGTAGCTCATGAAGTTTCATTGATTAGAGAGGAAATGGGTGATTATTCTGATAGATTAAAAGCATTGAGTGATTCAGGTGTAGTTGGAAAAGATGCCAGAGGTGATTTATATGCTAACTTTTTAACAGCAAAAAAGTCTGGAGATTCAAGAACTGCTGCCGAAATAAAAGGAAAAATTGATGCCTCACAAAAGTTTGGAGCCGACTACGACATTTACTCCAACCTATCGGAATTTTTTAGTCTTCGGTATTCAAATATACTGGATGTTAATGATCAAGCAAAGCAATATGCAGCAACTAATATTCAACAAACAATTAGGCACAGTAGCGCCGAAATACCTGATAAAAAGGCAAAACCAAAACGATCAATTATTGTTATTTTAATCACTTTATCTGCTTTTGCTTTTACTATCTTCTTGCTTTTAGCAAAAGAACGAATTGCAGAATTGAAGGCTAATAGTTAATTTGATTTGAAGGCCCTGCTGCAAAATCGTTGGACCTATGTTTTAGCTGTTATTTTTATAATAGCTAATTCTTACATGATGTATAAAGGCAATATTATTCTTAATGTTCTTCCTTTTGCACTGGTAATAGTTTATGTAGCGCTTTATCATTTCGAACATCTCTTTTATTTCCTAGTATTTTTCACGCCTCTTTCGGTCAATATCGAAGAATTTGTGTCCTCTGGTATTGGCTTGTATTTGCCTACCGAACCCATTTTATTTGGCATGTTATTGCTAATTATACTTAATCAAGTTAGGCAAAACCAATTCAATATAGCAATTCTCAAGCACCCTATAACCATCCTAATTACCCTTCAGCTTTTGTGGATCTTAATTACGGCTATCAATAGTGAATTGCCTTTGGTTTCTTTCAAATTTTTACTTACCAAATTATGGTTTTTTATTCCTATTTATTTTTATGGCATTCTTTTCTTTCTAGAAAACGAAAAACGAATTTTTAATTTCGTCTGGCTTTTTATTTCAGCCATGTCCGTTGTTGTTTTGTACACTCTATTTAACCATGCAATCAATGATTTCTCAGAACCTTCTGGACACTGGGTTATGTTTCCGTTTTTCAAAGACCACACTTCGTATGGCGCTATTTTAGCATTGGTTTACCCCATTTTATTCGGATTATATGCCACCTACCGTAAACATGTTTATACCAAACTTATTTTATGGGGTCTGATTCCACTTTTCACATTGGCTATTATTATGTCGTATACAAGAGCTGCTTGGGTTACTATTTTTGGCGCATTTTTAGTTTTTTTGCTCATTAAATTCAAAGTGAAGTTTAAGTATCTAGCTGTTTTAGGCTTAGCTGGAATCCTATATTTAGCTGTTAATATTGTGCAAGTTCAGCATGCGCTAGAGCGCAATAACGCTGAGCATGCCACCGAGAATTTGGATGAACGTTTAGAATCGGTTGCAAATATCACATCTGACGCCTCCAATTTAGAACGAATCAATCGTTGGACATCTGCTATTTTATTATGGCAAGAACGACCATTTTTCGGTTGGGGACCTGGCACTTATGCCATGGTTTACGCTCCATTTCAATTGTCACGTAACCTCACAATTATTTCAACCAGTTCTGGCACCAAAGGAAATGCGCATTCCGAATACTTAGGTCCGCTAGCGGAACAAGGTTTAATTGGCATGTTGCTCATGTTAACTCTAGTGGGTTGGATTATTTATACTGGGGTTTCTGTTTACATCAGAATTGATCCTTCACCAAGTAGAATCATTTTACTGGTTTGTATTCTCGGCATCATTACCTACTTTGCTCATGGATTTCTAAATAATTATTTAGATACAGATAAAGCCACTGTGCCTGTTTGGGGAATCACTGCATTCATTGTGATGTTAGATTTAAAATCACGTCAAAAATTAGGATGAGCGGTTTTCGAAATCACTTATAAGTACTTAACTTTGCACAACTCTAAATTCTACCGAAGGGATTTACCTTCAAAAATGTCAAAGAGCCAACAATTTGATAAAAAAATGAAAGTATTATTGGTATTACTAGCTTGTTTTCTAATTTCTTCACCTACCTTTTCTCAGCGTCCAGGAGGTCCTAAGGGTAGACCTACAAGTGTAGAAGGTGAAATTTTCGGTAATATTGTTGATTCTCTTTCAAATGATGCAATGGCTTACGTCACAGTATTAGCTCTAAAACAATCTGACAAATCAATGGTAGGAGGAGGCGTTACTTTGGACAACGGAAACTTTTCAATTGAAAAACTTAAGCCCGGTATCTATACGCTAAAAATTTCTTTTGTAGGCTACAGAACCAAGGAGATTAGGGATATTAAAATTAGTCCTGAGAACAAAACACACCAGTTTAAGAATTTAGCTCTAAGCCCAACTGTTTTAGAGGTAGTTGAAGTAATTGGAGATGCGCCATTGGTAACCTATGAAATTGATAAAAAAGTAATTAATGTTGAAGATCAAACAACAAATATCAGCCAAACTGCGCTTGAAATTTTACAAAATGCACCATCAGTAACTGTTGATGCAAACGGAAATGTAAGCCTGAGAGGTAGCTCAAGTTTTACACTATTAATTGATGGAATTCCGACCGCCATGGATGCCAATGATGCATTGGCAATAATTCCGGCCAGTACAATTAAGGACATTGAAATAATTACAAACCCCTCTGCTAAATTTGATGCAGAAGGCACAAGCGGCGTCATTAATATTGTGACTAAAAAAAGTAAGTTAGAAGGGATTAGTTTATTAGCAAATGCCAGTGCTGGAACATTTGATAATTACAGTGGCGATATAGCGATAAACTTAAAAAAAGAAAAATTTACTATTGATGTTTCAGGTAACCTACGGCAGAGAAGCAGACCAAGCAATAATGTTGCTGAACGGACCACATTTTACGATTCAGTAACCAACGTTTTACTGAGTGACGGCATCAGTGATTGGAAAAATACCTCAATGGGATTTGAATTTGAGTTTATGTACACGCCAAATAATAGTCATGTTTTTTCGGCACAAACTCGATTTAATGATCGTTTGATGGTTCCATATTCTGAAACTGATTTTAGAGAAGAAAATAATGGCGAATTGGTTTCAGAATTTTCAACAGACCAAAGCAATTATATTGATATTGGAGGAAGTACAAGTAGCCTCTTTTATCAGTACAATATAAAAAGAAACAAAGACCATAATATTTCTTTTAAAGCTATTGCAAACTTAAGAGATGTTACCCAAGACGACACAACTACCAGTAGAGATATGGCCGGAAATATTGTGCAGGGTAACTTATACACTGAAACAGGGCCTTCAAACTCTTACCGATTTAACGCAGATTATAAATTACCGTTAAAAAATGATCGGAAATTTGAGGCAGGACTACAATCTCAGTTCGGAAATAGTGCCGATAATGGTAAAAACTACGTTTTAAACTTAACAACTAATGAATATGAACTTAATGAACTTTTTAGTTCTGAAGTAGAATACACCAGAGACATACATGCAGCATATACTATGTTTAGCGGAAAAACTAAATCGCTTGGCTATCAATTGGGCTTAAGGGCTGAATATACAGACAGGAAAATTAGTTCAACCAATTTGGGAGGGTTTGATACCATTAATCGTCTAGATTTTTTCCCTTCAGCTCACTTTTCTTATAGCTTAAAAAACAAAAGTCAATTATTGGTTAGCTACTCCAGAAGAATTCAAAGACCAAGGAGCTACTATTTTGAGCCATTTATTACATGGGAAGGTCCAAATAATGTGCGAACAGGTAATCCTGATTTAACACCTGAATACATTAATGCCTATGAGGTTAGTTATGTAAAACCAATCAAAGAGAAGAAAGGTTTTTTTAGTTTAGAAGTCTATGCCAGAACCGTGAGTGATATCATTACCAGAATTTCAACGGTATATGAGCCTTCCATATTAATCTCAAGACCATACAACGTAGGTAACTCTCTATCAATTGGCTTTGAGCCATCAATCAATTATAAAGTAAAAGAATGGTGGAGAATTAATGCCGCTATCAACGCCATTCACTTAACATTGAGAGGAGAAATTGAGGACATTAGTTATGACCGACAATCTTTTAACTATAATGGAAGGCTTACAAACACATTTTCAGTCAAAGGTTTTGAGATTCAATTGATGTCACGTTACGAAAGTAGAACTGTGACCACTCAAGGGAGTTCTACAGGATTTTTTACACAGGATGCTTCTATTAAAAAGAGTTTTTCGAAAAATAAATTTAGCTTGATTTTACAAGGTAGAAATATTTTAAATACTCAAAAAGTAGTCAGTAGAGTTGAAACTCAGAATGTCATTAATATTAACACTTGGCAACCTTTATTCCCCATGGTTAATTTAACTTTTTCAATGAAGTTAAACAACTATCAAAAAGTTTATGACAGAAGTTCGCAGATGGATGATTTTTAATTGCCAAACTAGAACCAATTTGCTGGTTACTTAAGAACTCATAATTCGGCATAAAATGTGATACTAGAGAGTAACATTTTAATCTTTTTGCCTTATGAAATTTGATAAACTTACAAAAGTTTGTTTTGCTGTTATTGCCATCAACCTAACCTATAATACTGTTAAAGATATCCGACTAGGAAGTACAAGTTATGCAACTGAATCTGATTACGAATTGCCTAGTAGCCAATATGGTTTGGTGCCTGTAAATGCAGATGGTAGTATTACGGTTAAATTTTCTGATTATGACAGGATGGATGTCAATATAGTTGACATTTCCACAAGTGATTTAGTAAATGTAAATTTAAAAGACATCAACACCTCTGATGAATTGAATGTAAACATTGAAGAGGTTGGCGGTTGGAGTGTTTACGGTAAAATTCCTGTAGAAGTAAAAGACTAGTTTATATTTCCATTTAATAATCTTTTAGAATCGTTATCTTGTAGTCCAAAATAAGACCAAGAGCATATGAAATCAGATATTGAAATAGCACAAGCATCAGAAATAAGACATATAAAAACTATAGCCGAAAAGCTTAGTATTGAAGAGGACGATATTGAAATGTATGGGAAATACAAAGCAAAATTACCGCTGCGCTTTATAGATGATAAAAAGGTTAAGAAAAACCATCTGATTTTAGTCACTGCCATGTCACCTACTCCTGCTGGAGAGGGAAAAACAACCACCTCTATTGGATTAACAGAAGGCTTGAATAAGATTGGAAGGCGAACCACTGTTGTTCTGCGTGAGCCCAGTTTAGGACCTGTTTTCGGAATAAAAGGTGGAGCTGCGGGAGGAGGCTATGCGCAGGTAATTCCAATGGAAGATATTAATCTTCATTTTACAGGAGATTTTGCAGCCATTGAAAAGGCTAATAATTTATTATCGGCATTGCTCGATAATAACCTTCAATCAAAAACTAAAAATTTAAATATTGATCCAAGAACTATTGCATGGAAACGTGTCATGGATATGAATGACCGCGCATTGCGTGACATTACTATTGGATTAGGTGGAACTGCCAACGGCATTCCAAGACAAGACGGCTTCAATATAACACCTGCATCCGAAGTAATGGCAATACTGTGTATGGCCGAAAATTTTGAAGATTTAAAAACCAGGCTGGGAAACATATATGTTGGTTTAACTTTTAAAAAAGAACCAATTTATGCTAGAGATTTAAAAGCTGAAAATGCCATGGCTATTCTTCTAAAAGATGCTGTAAAACCGAACCTAGTTCAAACAATGGAGGGAAACCCTGCCATTATACATGGTGGACCATTTGCAAATATTGCGCAAGGTACAAATACGATATTAGCCACTAAAATGGGCTTATCATTGTCAGAGTTTGTTGTTACAGAAGCAGGCTTTGGTGCTGACTTAGGAGCTGAAAAATTTCTAGACATTAAATGCGCATCTGGTGGATTGGCGCCAGAAGCAGTTGTTTTAGTGGCTACAATTAGAGCACTGCGTCATCATGGTGGTGCAACTAAAGACGAATACAATACAGCTGATTTAGGTAAAGTAAGTGCTGGTTTTGAAAACCTAAAAAAGCACATTGAAAATATTAAGAAGTTTGGGTTAAACCCAGTTGTAGCAATCAATGCATTCCCAACTGATTCTGCCGAAGAAGTTAATATGGTAAAAGATGAATGTAGCAAACTAGGTGTTCAAGCAATCATTGCTAAAGGCTTTGCTAAAGGTGGTGACGGGATGACAGATTTAGCGGAAGCCGTGGTGAAAGAAATAGAATCAGGCGTTAACCAGTTTAAGCAACTTTACGACTGGAATTTACCTATCAAAACTAAAATTGAAGCGATAGCGAAAGAAATTTATGGTGCTGACGGAGTTGATTATTCTAAGCAAGCGCTTAAAGATTTGAAACAATTAGATGCATTAGGGTTAGACAAAATGCCAATTTGCATGGCTAAAACACAAAAGTCTTTTTCTGATAATGATGCCTTAATTGGTCGCCCAACTGGGTTTAACATTACTGTAAGAGAATTTGAATTTGCAGCTGGTGCTGGATTTGTTATTCCAATTTTAGGAAACATGATGAGAATGCCAGGCTTACCAGCTACACCAGCTTCGGAAGGCATGTCAATTGACAATGATGGGAAAATTTCAGGCTTATCTTAACCAATGAGCGGGCAGCTAGACTATGAAGGCATAAAGTTTAATCATAAAGGATTTAACAAAGTTACCGATCCTATAACGGTTGAAAAGGCATTGCAAATATCCATAAATGATAAATCGTTTACAGTGGTAATGCAAACGCCCGGAGACGAGCTTGAATTGGCTGTTGGACTGCTCTACTCTGAAGATGTTTTAACCAAAAAGTTGGTCTACAAAACCAACAGTAAAAAAGACGATTCAGGGTTAATTGAAGAAGTCAATTTTACAATTGATGAAGCTGAGTTAGGAAAAGGATATTTATCAAGCCGAAGTTTATTGTCTGTTTCATCTTGCGGCATTTGTGGTAAGCAAAGCTTATCGGATTTATCTGTAAGTGGCGAGTCATTGCAATCTACAGATCAAATTAGCACCAACTTTATATTTGATCTGCAAAAAAAAATGCATCAAGCACAGGCTATTTTCCCTCATACTGGATCAATACATGGAGCTGCAATATTTAACCCAAAAGGTGATTTACTATCTTGTAAAGAAGATATTGGTAGACACAACGCTCTTGACAAAGCCATTGGAGACTTGCTTATTAATGAGAAATTATCTGTAGGCAATATTTTGTTTTTTAGTGGTAGAATTTCCTATGAGATTGTCACCAAATCTTTCCGTGCTAAAATCAAAACCATCATTGCCATTTCTGGCCCAAGTAGTTTAGCTATAGATTATGCTAAAGAATTTGGCATTAATTTAATTGGCTTTTGCCGAGAGGATAGATTGACGGCTTATACAGATGGTGGATTTTTGAAGTAGCTAAATAACCATCTAACGCCTAAACAACTTTCGCTTTTTACTAGTCGCTAAAACGCATTTAAAAGGAACTGTATATCTGACGTTCACAGGCACACCATCCTGCTCACCGGGTTTCCATTTTGGCATGGCTTTTATCACCCGTTCGGCTTCTGCATCTAACGATTTAGAAACACTTTTAACGGTTTTAACATCAGTAATTGAACCGTCGCTTTGCACAATAAATTCAACAAATACTAATCCTTGCTCACCCATTTCTCTGGCCTCTTCAGGATATGAAAATTCATTTCGAATAAAATCACTCATGGCTGATTCACCTCCAATAAATTCTGGATTTATATCAGAAAAATCAAGCACGGTATCAGTTTTAGAAATTGTGTCTTGTGCCACGACTATAGGAGTTATCAATATAAGAAATACTAAGCTTATTATTTTCATAGAATCAAATATAATGATTTCGGTACAGTCATCACCAATTAATTCTTAACGGATAGTGTACTTGCTTTCGAACCATTGTCAAGGTTAATAATTACAATAGTATACATTCCATTTTTTATTCTGGAACAGTTAATTTTCCTCTCATTTTCAGCGCTGTAAAGTAACTTCCCAGTTAAATCATATATCGATACTTGAAAACTATCAGCGGTTGTATTCACACGTATTATATCTTTACTAGGATTTGGATATATAGAAAAGACTGGATCGTCTGACCTAAAGCCAAGCCCTAGAGGTTCATCTAGTAGAAATCGATATAAAGTAGCTATACCCAACGTGTTTTGCTCAGAAGATAAATAATACTGATTTCCTATTGCTGTTATGCCTTCAACTTGAAAAGAGTTCTGAACTGACAAATTCGTTTTCACTGAAGTTCCTGATGAAAAATATGGAGGTGAAAATCCATTGATTCTATAAGTAAAAGCTGTGGTTTGATAGCCACATAAAATTAACGTTTGATTAGCTGAATCGTATGTAGCACCAGTCACCAATCCCTGCACGTTCAAACTATCAATTTTTGGCAAACTATAATTGCCCGGAATATTTGAAACTCGGTATACATTTGATTGATAATCGCCCCAATTTTTGGTAAATATATAAAGGGAATCATTAAAAGCAACCATGGCTTCAGCATCAAAATTAGTGCTAAACTGACCCGGATTAAAGTCTATTTGATCGGCATAACTAAATTCAATAGACTCTGCTTGAACAGTGTCAGTATTGGCATTAATGTAGTCGCTAATTTGAATTCTATAAATCTTAAGATCAGTTCTATTTCCATCATTATTTCCAAAGTCTCCGATATAAATATAGTTTTCGTCACTGGCAATATCTTCCCAATCAATATTCACTGCATTTTCTACCAAAACCTTTCGCGAATAGCTCCCATCAACAGTATCAATTTCATATAATGCTGCTTCGCCATCACTGTCATTATGAGTAATAAACTTTCCTCCCACTACTGTTAAACCAGAAGTTTCATCTAACTCTTGATCTAAAGTTGTTACAACATTAGTTAATTGTGAAAACACCAGATTTGAAATAACTGAAATTAATGCCGCCAGCAGTAGTTTTTTCATTTGCTACTTTTTTTGGCATTTTAAAGCATAAACCAAAGGGAACTGATCACCTAATTTCTCAACAATAAACCGTTTTTCAGCAATTTTTTTTGTTCCAGTAAAACAATCGTATGGAGAATAATTATATTCGTTTAATAGTTGCACCGACATTCCATTTTTTAAGGTAGCGTTTAAAACATCAGACAATGGATGATTCCATGTTATCATTGTTGTTTCAATGGGTGCTTCTTTATCGGTATACGACCCAGTTTCAGTTTCTACAATTGGCTTGCTATTAAAATACCCAAATTCGATTCCTTTAAAATCGTTGTCGTACATCCAAACAGCAGGGTGAAATTCTACTAATAATAATTCACCGCCAGGTTTTAGATAATGGGAAAC
>JBGCGA010000097.1:0-15583 GCA_045110285.1 Crocinitomicaceae bacterium
GCAATTTCCTCCCAAATAAACTGCGATTTAACTAATTCAAATGCTTTTAATTTCATTACTTCAATCTTCTCTTTCGGAGTATTTGTTATTTGTTTTATTGCTGAAGAAATTGAATCTGGTGATGAGTTTTCCAATAAAATACCATTTCCGTCAATCATTTTGGAGGTCGCACCCACATCAGATCCAATAATTACCAGTCCGTTAGCCATGGCTTCAAGAATGACTGTTGGCATTCCTTCGGCGTGTGACGGGCAAATTAATACATCTGATTTTTGCAGATGCTCGTGGATAAGTGCTTGATTTTTTATTTCGCCCACATAGTCTACCTTGTCAACTAATTCCGAATTCGGAGGAATAGGACCAATAAAAGTAAATTTGAAATTGAGCTTATGACTTGCTTTAAGTTGGAGTAGAGCTTCGGTTAATTCTTCAATTCCTTTTCGGCGTTCGTTTCTGCCAATAAATATGTATCGTAATGGCTGGTTTGTATTGTTTGATTTATTCAACCATTTCGCTTCAATTCCATTAGATTGATTCAGTATTCTATCTTCTGAAATGCCAAGAGACTTTATGATCTCAGTAATTTTCCCGCCAAAAGAATACACATAGTCTGAACGCTTACAATTACTTTTTACAAAAGGGCGAAGCATTAAATGTTCAATTTTGACTTTTAAACTTGGCGCTTTCTGGTACATTTCAAATCCGTGAAAATTCACCAGCAATTTTGGTTTAATTGTTTGCCTTCCGAAAGCCCAGCCAGTAAAGCCTTGGGCGTAAACAATGTCATAATCGTTTACCTGAGCTTTAAAATGTTGATAAATTAACTGAGAATAGACCTTATTTTCATAGATATAGTGACCTGGCCATTTGCCTTTATTTAAGAAGGGAATAAATACAGTTTTTAATCGTCTTAATTGTTTTTTTTCGAAATGTTGCAAAATGTCATTCGTAAATTCTGAACTACCTTTTTCGCCACAATGCACTAAAGTAATTGATATGTTTTGATTTAAAAGAAGCTTAACCAGAACGCTTGCAAATTGCTGCATTCCACCTGTTACATAAGGTGTGATTCCGTCGGTTAAAAACAACACATTCATATTATTCGGGTTCAGAAAGGTTAAGCTTAAATTTTTCGTTAACTGTTGCCATAATATCAATCATAAATAATCGATACAGATCGTCTATTTCATCTTGATTCTTTTTATAGACTTGAAAAGAGGCGTGAAGATTATTTTTAAATGGAATTCTTTGTTCAAATTTAAACAAAGTGAGTTCAATTCCATCTTCAGAAATATACCGCGACAACCATTTTTTTTCAACCATTTTTCCAAAAATATACTGAAATTTTTCGGGAAAGAAGTTAAGAGCTGCCGTTGTAGTCTGATGAATACTCTGAATAAAGTGGGGCAAAGGTATCGGAGATAAAACTGACCAATTTCTAGATATGAAATGATCAAGAATGATATCACTAGCAATGTACGAAATACGTTTTATGCCACCATCTTGAAAAATTCTAGCGACTTTTTGAATGTGTGAGGATGAATCGGTGAAGGAATCAATAAATCTATGAATTTCGACACCTTTTAAAATATTATCAGGAGTGTCTGAAAACAAGTTTAAGTCTCCTTTAAAATGATCACCTCCAATATTACCTGCTAAAAATTCAGGATTGAATTGAGTGATTAAGCAGTGTCCTAAAAAGTTCATTTATTCTTGTCCTACTTTAAAGTCAGAAGTAAAATGGAATGTAATATCAGGATAATCGTTTTGAGCAGCTTGTAATAGAAATGGAGTTTCTGCTAAAAACACGTAATTATCGTCCTTGTCTTTTGCTATATGAATGGTTTTAGCTTTCAAAAAACTATTTAGTTGGTCTTGATTGTCAGTGGTCATCCAGCAAGCCTTGTAGTAGCGTTTTGGTGAAAAGGAACATTTGGCGCCATATTCATGCTCTAATCGATAAGAAATAACTTCAAATTGAAGTTGACCAACCGTACCTACAATTTTTCTATTACCTGGCTGTTGAATAAATAATTGGGCAACACCTTCATCAGTTAATTGCTTAATTCCTTTATCCAATTGCTTAGATTTCATTGGGTCTCTATTTTCAAGCTCCATGAATATTTCTGGAGAAAAACTTGGAATGCCTTTGTAGCTAAACGCCACGCCTTCGGTTAAGGTATCTCCAATTTTAAAAGTACCTGTGTCATAAAGGCCAATCACATCACCGGGATAAGCTTCATCAATGACACTTTTATCTTGTGCCATAAACGAAGTAGGATTTGAAAATCTCATTTTCTTCGTATGTCTGGAATGTTGATAGAATTTATTTCGTTCAAATTTGCCAGAAACAATTCTTAAAAATGCAATTCGATCTCTATGTTTAGGATCCAAGTTTGCATGTATTTTAAAAATAAAGCCTGAAAAATCAGTGTCTAACGGTTTAATAAAACCAGTGTCGGATTCTCGCCCTCTAGGTTCTGGAGAAATTCTTAAAAACGCTTCCAATAATTCCTTTACGCCAAAATTATTAATGGCGCTACCGAAAAACACTGGAGCTACATCACCGGCTAGGTATGCCTCCCGATCAAATTTGTCGTATACACCATTAACTAATTCAAGTTCTTCTCTTAAAGTCTCCGAACCTTCATCTCCAATAATTTCATTTAAGTCAAGCGAATTGATATCCTCTACTGAAATAACTTCCTTACTAATCTTTGTTTTATTTGCAGCAAATAAATTTAAACTGCTGTTAAAAATATTATAGACACCTTGAAAAGTATGCCCAATACCTATTGGCCAAGACAGTGGTCGGACATTTATAGAGAGTTTGCTCTCTAGTTCATCTAGTAAATCAAATGGGTCGCGCCCCTCACGGTCCATTTTATTAATGAACACAATTACTGGTGTGTTTCGCATTCTGCACACCTCCATTAATCGCTCTGTTTGCGCTTCAACACCATTGGCACAGTCAATAATCAAAATTACACTGTCAACTGCTGTTAAAGTTCTATAAGTATCTTCGGCAAAATCTTTGTGGCCTGGTGTGTCTAAAATATTTATTTGTTTTCCATCATATTGAAAAGCCATAACTGATGTAGCAACAGAGATTCCTCTCTGTTTCTCTATTTCCATAAAATCGGATGTCGCTGTTTTTTCAATTTTATTATTCTTAACAGCACCCGCAGTTTGAATAGCTCCTCCAAAAAGCAATAGCTTTTCAGTTAAAGTTGTTTTTCCCGCATCAGGATGCGAAATGATGGCAAAAGTTCTTCTTTTTTTAACTTCTTTTTCAATACTCATACAAACATTATAGTTTTCCTAAAAGCTTTGTTCATTAATAAACTTGACTTTCAGCGCAACAAAAATAGTGTTATTTCCGTATATTTGGCTTATGAATGCAAGGAATACCAAAAAAGGAATGCTAGCAGTAGCCGTCTTTTTTATAACACTTAGCAGTTATGGGTTGACGAATAGTGGTAGTTCGTTTTCACATAAGTTAGCTAACTTAGAAAACGATACGGTATATAGTCAAGCAAAAAACGATTTTAAACGTTTTGCTCAAGGTTTGTATATTACTCTAAATGATTCAACATTAAGTTATAAAGCTTTTGAAACAGCTGCAAAGGGATACTTTAATCTGTTGAGAACTAACAAGGTTCAAAAGGAAAGGTTCTTCACAGTTATTGATTTCTCTAAGCCTTCAAACGAAGAAAGACTTTTTATTATTGATGTTTGTTACAACAAAATAATTTATAAATCAATCGTATCTCACGGAAAAAACTCGGGAGGTCTCTATGCTAAAAAATTTTCAAATGTAGATGAATCACATCAAAGCAGTATTGGTTTTTTTAAAACAACATCTACCTACCATAGCAGTAAGTATAAACTAGCGCTGCGTTTAGATGGATTGGAATACACCAACAATAATGCTAGCAGTAGAGGTATTGTGATGCACGGTGCGGATTATGCTACTTATGAGTTTTTAAAACAAAACGGAATGTTAGGCAGGTCTTATGGTTGTCCGGCAATGCCATACAAAAATTTTGATCTGGTTGTAAATTGGATCAAAAACGGCACATGTTTGTTCATTTATTATCCTGATTCGTATTATCTTAAGAGGTCTAGAGTTTTAAATAGGAAAGACTATTTAACTTTCTTTATTTAAGCGCAGTATCTGTGTTTACTTTAGCTTATATTTGAGCTTCAGCACTAGACGAATTACACTTCATCAAATATTTTAAAGTCCTGTAATCTATGTCTCTGCTTTTGTAATTATTTTACCTTTGTACAAACATTATTCACTTGAAAAGAGCGTTTACCATTGCAGGTGTTTTACTAATCGGAATCTTTGTTGGAATTCTGTTAGCTCAAAATATGGCTCCTATTGAAAGGCTTAAAATAGTAAAGGAGCAAATAGTGGACACTGTCTATCAGTCTCAAATAGTTGAAGTACCAGTCGAAACTAAAATTAGAACAATCGATACCGTCTTTATTGAAACTTCTTTAGACACTGCCGTAATAGGGGAGTCTGAAGAAAATGATTCTGTACCTGAAGTCCTCAATACTAACAATATTGATTCATTGACCGTAAAAAGAGATGAAAAGCTATATACAGAAACTTTAGACATTAAAGTGCTTAAGTCTGGTAGTGTAGATTCATTGCAAAGCATATTGCTAGATGTTGAGCCAGTGAATTTATCTCAAGTCCTTGTAGAATACTGGGAGTCACCAATTAATTTTAAAGGTTATAAGTTATCAAAAACTAAATTAATCATATATGGGCTTACTCCGTTAAAAGAAAGTATGATATACAAATACGGAAACATATTCTATTTGGAGGTTGGCAATCTTTTTTATGAACTTGAAGAGACTTCAAGCTTTAAATCCCTTTTATCTTCATCAAAACCAGAATTTATTAATGATTGATTTTTACAAATATGAAGGCGCTGGTAATGACTTTGTCATGATTAATAATCTAGAGGGGCTATTTGAAGGTGACAAAATAGCTTTGGCGCAAAAACTATGTGATCGACATTTTGGGATAGGTTCTGACGGTTTAATATTTATTGAAAGATCAGATGATGTAGATTTTCAGATGGATTTTTACAATCCAGATGGAAGTCAATCGTTTTGTGGCAATGGAAGTCGTTGTGCAGTTGCTTTTGCTCACTTTCTTAATTGTTTTAAAGGAAATGAAACACAATTTTCAGCCATTGATGGGATTCATTCAGCTGCTATTGACGGAGAAATTGTTAAAGTGGGGATGCAAAATGTTTCTGAAATAAGAAAAATCGGAGAGGATATATATATGGATACTGGCTCGCCGCATTATATTGTAACTGTAGAAAATGTTTCTGATATTGATTTGATTGATAGAGGTAAATCAATCCGATATCATTCCGACTTTGAACCCCATGGCACCAATGTAAATTTTGTAGAACGAATAAATACCAATTCTATTGCTATCAGAACATACGAAAGAGGAGTTGAAAATGAAACTTTAGCTTGCGGCACTGGTGCAACTGCAGCCGCTTTATCGCATGCTTACCGACATTCAATTAAGTTGGGTTTTGTAGAAGTAAATGCTATTGGCGGTCAGTTAAAAGTGTATTTTGATTTCAATGATAATGTTTTTTCTAATGTGTTTTTAGAAGGGCCTGCAAAATTGGTTTTTAAAGGGAGTATTGATGGCTGAGCGTTATAGTTTTTATTCAAAAAGGTTGAAATTAAGGCATGTCATTCCTTCTGATTATAGCTTTATCCTTAACTGGGAAAATGATAAGGAAAACTGGTTGCACAGTGGTGTAAAATCAGCCTATACCGTTAATGAAATCAAACAATATGTTTCAAAAAGTGAAAGTTTGTTGGTTGACGGGCAGACCCGGTTTATAGTTGAGTTAAATTCTGGAAAAGTGATAGGATGTGTAGATTTATTTGCTTTCGAAAGTGAGGTTGAAGAAGCAAGTGTGGGAATACTAATTTTGCCTGAAGAACGACGGAAGGGTTATGGTGGTGAGACGCTAAATTCTATTGTTTCTATTGCTGCAAAAACATATCATTTAAAACAATTAAAAGCTTTAATTTTACAAGAAAACAAGCTTTCACAAAATTTATTTGAAAAAGTGGGATTTATAAATCAGCTAACTAAAACAAACTGGTATCATTATAACGGATCGGCCTACAGGCAATTAACATACCTTAAAAAAATATAGATGAAAAAAGGACTTATATTTACTGTAATAATTGCCATAGTTGGTGGCGGAATTCTTGCTATTCCTAAATATAGTTTTCATTTTACCAAAACAGATATTTCAACTCATTCAATTGATATTTTTATCCCAACAGGAAGTAATATTAAAAATGTTAATAATATTTTAGTTTTAAATGGGGTTTTCAAAGACTCAACTCAGTTTGTTTCATTTGCCAATGAGTTTGGTTATAATTCTAGTAATCTAGAGCCAGGAAAATATACTGTTTCTGCTGGACAAAAGTTGAAACATATCTTATATGGATTGAAAAATGGAAATCAAGAAGTAAAAGACGCTAAAATTGTCTTTACATATTCGCAAAACATTCCATCAATGATTTCAAAAATTCACAAAAGTATTGAGGCAGATTCAGCTGAATTAGTCAATTATATCATGTCAGAAGAAGTCATCAGTAAATATGGCTTTCAGTCAGAAACAATAATGTCGCTTTTTTTGCCCGACACCTATGAAATTGGAGAGTGGGATATGACAAAAGAGGAGTTTGTTGCCTTCATGGCAAAGCAATACAAGTCTTTTTGGAATGAAGATAGACTAATGCAAGCAAATGAACTTAAATTATCTCAATCTGATGTGGCTACATTGGCCTCAATTGTCATGTCGGAACAAAGTAAGTTAGAAAGTGAGTGGCCAACAATAGCAGGACTTTATTTGAATAGATTACAGCAAGGCATTAAACTTGAATCCGATCCAACTTTCAAATTCTGCTGGGGAGAAGAATTAAATGGTGTAGAAAGACTATTGTACAAGCACAGAGATAAAGACTGTCCATATAATACATATATATATCCTGGACTTCCACCAGGACCTATAATGCTTGTCTCAAAAAAAGCCATTGATGCCGTGTTGAACTACCAAAAACACAATTATATTTTTATGTGTGCAGTGGGTGACGGTACGAGTAAACACAATTTTGCCAGCTCATATGCAAAGCATTTGCGAAATGCAGCGATCTATAGAAAAAACCAATTTGGAAAGTAGTTATTCTTCAATAATTAGCTCAAACAGTTCGTTCACTTTTTTCTCATATTTTTTATAAGAAACATTCTTGAAATTCTGGGCAGCATTAAATTCACTGTCTTTCACTTCTCTAGATCTGAAGCTCTTCGCACGCAAGTGCATGATAATGCCATATCTTTCCATTACATACATTAACGGAATACCCTCAGTTCCGGTATAAGAAGAAAACCATTCACTACTCTTAAGAGAAAGGTTATTAGAAAATGCACATGCAAACTCTCCAACACTTTCATTTTTGCTTGTAGCCGTGTAAAAGTTGGCTTCCAGTCCTGCAATAGTGTCGGTTTTCACCAATGAACTTACTTCATAGCTTGGTTGATTATTCTGGAGTGTTGAGAGATCTTCAGGCGTTAATACTGCTTCAATATTCTCAGACCCAAAATCAAGTCTCATTTTTATTTCTTGAATTGAGCCTTCCGAAACAATATCAGTTCTAAATACTTTTGATTTTTCAATTGAAGCTATCATTTTGTCTCCTTTAAAAACTGCAGTCATTTTTTTTGGAAGCATAACGTCCATAATTCCATTTAATTCAGAATAAGGATATGTAATTTCATATACAATTTCGCCTTGTTGAATTGGTTCTTTTTCACAACCCACTAAAACTAGAGCAATAGCAGTAAAAAATAGGATTAACTTCTTCATAATGTTAAGTAATTAAAGCAAATATAGAATATATTTTGGAAGTCTATAAAATATGGTTTGGAATAGTTATTAATAGTTTGTTTTTAATAGATTTGTCATATGATAAAGATAATTCAAAATCAATCTGAAATTGGAGCAGGAACAAGAGGTGCAGGCTTAGGAATTGGAGCACTGAAAGTTGTTTCTCAAACAAATGAAGACTATTTTTTTGGAAAGTATGACTGCACTAACATCCAAAATGAAAATAGTTTACTCGATAGTAAAACAGTATTTCCTTTTGCAAAAAGAATTGACGGAATCGTTAAGGTGTATGAAAGAACAATGGATAGGATATCTGCTGTCTTAAAAACTGGTGACTTTCCATTAGTATTGTCAGGTGATCATTCATGTGCAGGAGGAACAATTGCTGGAATTAAAAAGGCATATCCGAACAAGCGTTTAGGTGTCGTTTGGATAGATGCGCATGCCGATTTACATACTCCGTATACAACTCCAAGTGGCAATGTTCACGGAATGCCATTAGCAACTGCATTAGGTGTGAATAACGAGGATTTTAAAATTAATGAAGTTGATGACCAAACCGCGAAGCATTGGGATACTCTTAAAACAATGGGGGGAATTAGTCATAAAATTAATGCAGAAGATCTTATTTTTATCTCAGTTAGAGATACGGAAACTCCAGAAGATAAGTTTATTCAAAAAAACAATATAAAAAATTTTACTGTTCAAGAAGTTAGGGAGAAAACTCAGGAAGTCGTTGCAGCCGAAATAGAAAATCGTTTGGAAGATTGTGATATTATTTATATCTCGTTTGATGTCGATTCAATGGACTCTATTCTTGTATCCAAAGGCACAGGCACACCTGTGGAAAATGGATTAACTCCCAGTGAAGCCAATTTCTTTGTCAATTACTTTGCTGCTTGTTCAAAAGTAAATTGTATTGAGTTTGTTGAAATAAACCCATGTCTGGATAATAAAATAAACACCATGGCAGAAACAGCATATGAAATTTTAATTACAACTGCCAAAATCATAGACAAGAGATAGCTTTGAATGAATTAGTTGTTATATTAGGTCCCACAGCATCTGGCAAAACAAATTTAGCAAGCCAGTTAGCTCAAATTGTTGGTGGTGAAATAATTTCGGCAGATTCTCGTCAGATTTACCGCAAAATGGACATAGGTACTGGAAAGGATTTAAGTGAGTTTAATATCAATGGTCAACAAATCCCTTACCATTTAATTGATATTCGTGAGCCTGGCTATAAATACAACATTTGGGAGTATCAATCTGATTTTATTAAAGCTTTTAATAATATCACTGATAAACATAGGCTGCCTATTTTATGCGGAGGTAGCGGTTTGTAT
Source organism: Crocinitomicaceae bacterium (assembly GCA_045110285.1). Taxonomy (GTDB): domain Bacteria; phylum Bacteroidota; class Bacteroidia; order Flavobacteriales_D; family Crocinitomicaceae; genus Putridiphycobacter. The sequence goes on from JBGCGA010000097.1 coordinate 9,302, forward strand.
ATTGAAACAGCATTAAGAGGAAATTCTTTTACAGGTATTGAGTCAAATACTAATTTAAGGTTAGAGTTAAATGATTTACCAAAAGATGTCGTTTTTGAGAAGTGGGAAACCATAAGAGACGATTTAAAGGTAAAACTGGATAGAAATACACTGCCACGGGCAATTAGAGCGATAGAAATAGATCAATTCATTACGGATAATCCTAACTGGACTGAGCCAATTTATCCTAAAATCAATTATACTATTTTTGGAATTGATATAGAGCGGGAAAGAAGAAGAGAAAAAATAACAAAGCGATTAAGTGAAAGAATGAATTCTGGATTAATAGAAGAAGTTGAGCAAATTATTAATGATGGCTTGCCAATTGAAGATCTAGCATACTATGGATTAGAGTATAAATGGACATGCGATTATTTACAAGATAAAATTTCAAAAAAGGAGATGTTTGAAGGTTTAAATACGGCCATACATCAATTTTCGAAGCGGCAAATGACCTGGTTTAGGAGAATGGAGAAGCAAGGATATCACATTGTTTGGCTGAATGAATCAGAATCAACGGAAAATAAATTGAATCATATATTAACCACAATGGCACAAAAAAGTCAGTAATATGAAGTGGTTGAGATTTCTCTTATTTCCATTTAGTTTAATTTATTGGTGCGTAACAATGTTTCGAAATTTCCTTTTCAATTCAAAAATAAAAAGAAGTTTATCTTTTAGTTTGCCAATTATTAATGTTGGGAACCTAAGTATGGGCGGTACTGGCAAATCTCCGCATACGGAATATCTAGTCAAATTATTAAAAAATAATTATAATGTTGCCACTTTAAGTCGAGGTTATGGCCGAAAAGTATATGGCTTTCAAATAGCTGATGCTAACTCTTCTGCTCATTCAATTGGTGATGAACCGTTTCAGTTTTTTAGAAAATTTGGAAAAGAAATTATAGTGGCAGTGGATGCTGATAGAGTGAATGGTGTGACAGAAATCTGCTATCAAAAACCTGAAACAGACGTTGTATTGCTTGATGATGCATATCAGCACAGAAATATAAAACCAGGACTTAATATTTTGCTTACAGACTATTCAAATCCTTTTTTTACTGATTATATATTGCCAGTAGGAAATTTAAGAGAAGCTAAAACTGGTAAAAACAGAGCGGATATTGTTGTAGTCACTAAATGTCCTTCGGATTTTAAGAAAGCTGAAGGAAGCATAACACGAAAAACTCTGAAATTAACTGCGAATCAAAAAGTATTTTATTCTCGTATTGTTTATGGTGAAATCAAGAGTTTAACAAATTTTAATATCCTATCAAAAACTAAAAAAAACATAGTTTTAGTCACAGGTATTGCAAAGGCCGAGCCACTTCGCTGTCACCTAGCGAAGACCCATAATATATGCAAGCATTTCGAATTTGCAGATCATTACAGATTTAAGAAAAAAGACATAGTAGAAATTCACGATATATTAATTAAATTTGCCAATGATAATCCCGTGGTGGTGACGACTGAAAAAGACGCCATGAGGCTCCTTAATGAGGATCTTTTAGCAAGTCTAGTAGAAATGCCTTGGTTTTATCAAGAAATAAGCGTAGAATTTAACAAACCGAAAGAGTTCAAGGAAATTATTGAAAAATATGTTCAAGAAAATAGCAGAGACTACCGAATACATTCATGAAAAAGCACCGTTCAAGCCAGAATATGGAATTGTGTTAGGTACAGGTCTAGGTGGCTTGGTGAATGAAATAGAAATAAAATATACTATTTCATACCAAGATATCCCTAACTTTCCAGTATCAACTGTTGAAAGTCATTCGGGACGATTGATTTTTGGAACTCTTGGTGATAAAAATGTCATGGTAATGCAAGGCCGCTTTCATTATTACGAGGGATATTCAATGGAGCAAATCACTTTTCCAATTCGAATCATGAAAATGCTGGGAGTTAAAAAACTATTTGTGTCGAATGCTAGTGGTGGAGTTAATCCTGAATTTGAGGTGGGTGAAATCATGATAGTGAATGATCATATTAATCTTTTTCCTGAACACCCGCTTCGTGGAAAAAATATTGATGAGCTAGGTCCTCGCTTTCCAGACATGAGCGAAGTGTACGATAAAAGCTTAATTAACTTAGCAAAAGAGATAGCAAAAGAAAAAACGATTAAAGTATCTGAAGGAGTGTATGTAGGTTTAACTGGTCCATGTCTTGAAACACCAGCTGAATATAAATATATTAGAATCATTGGTGGTGACACAGTAGGAATGTCAACTATTCCTGAGGTAATTGTTGCGAGACATATGGATATTCCTGTTTTTGCTATTTCCATTATTACTGATTTAGGAGTTGAAGGAAAGATAAAAAAAGTGAATGTTGCTGAAATTATTGAGGTAGCAAATAAGAAGGAGCCCTTGATGACTCAAATTATGAAAACCTTAATTGAAAGAGCATAATTAATATGGAAATTTCAGATTCGATAAGAAGTAAGTATAAAGCTGTCATTGGCCTAGAAGTTCATGCACAAATGCTAACGAAATCTAAGGCCTACTCTAGTGACGCCAATGAATATGGTGCTGTACCCAATACCAATGTTAGTCCAATTACCCTTGGACATCCAGGAACACTGCCAAAAATGAATCAATCTACAATTGACTACGCTATTAAGATGGGGATAGCATGTCAATGCAAAATAGCGGATAAGCAGTATTTTGCCCGAAAAAACTATTTTTACCCAGATTTACCTAAAGGATATCAAATTACTCAGGACACTACACCTATATGTTCAGAAGGAGGAGTTGAAATTAAAACAGCTAGTGGAAAATCCAAAATTATTGGGTTGACCAGAATTCATATGGAAGAAGATGCCGGTAAAAGCATACACGATATTGATCCATTTAATACACTTGTTGATATTAATAGGGCAGGAGTGCCTTTAATTGAGATTGTATCTGAACCAGAAATTGCAGATTCAGTTGAAGCTTATAACTATGTAACTGAGGTTCGAAAATTGGTGAGATATCTCGATATTTGTGATGGCAATATGGAAGAAGGTAGCTTAAGATGTGATGCCAATATTTCGGTAATGTTAAAAGATGCCTCAGAATTTGGAAGTAAAGTGGAAGTGAAAAATATGAATTCCATTCGAAACGTCAAAAATGCCATTGAATTTGAAATTAATAGGCAAATTATTGAAGTCGAAAAGGGTGAAACAATATATTCTGAAACAAGAAACTATGATGCTTTAAAAAATATAACCACTTCAATGAGAAGTAAGGAAGCTGCTAATGACTACCGGTTTTTTCCTGAACCAGATTTGCAACCAATTTTTGTGACTGCAGATGATATTAGTAAACTCAAACAAGAAATGCCACCGTTGCCCAATGCTTTATTTCAGAAGTATACCAGCAAATTGGGGCTTTCTGAATATGATGCAAATAATATCATTGAATCAAAAGACATTGCTCTGTATTTCGAGAGTATAGTAGAGCATACAAATAATTATAAAAGTGCAGCAAATTGGGTGATGGGCGAAATAAAATCATTCCTAAATTTAAAAGCCATAAAAATTGCCGATTTTCCAATAGCTGGATCTACAATTGCCGATATTATCAGTCTGATTGATTCTGGTAAAGTGTCGCATTCTTTGGCAAGTCAGAAACTCTTTCCACAATTACTTATCGAGCCAAATATTAAAGCAGGGCAGGTAGCTGAAAAAAATAACTGGGTTCAAGATTCAGATGCAGATAGCTTGTCAGTTTACATTGCGGAGATAATTTCTGAAAACCCGCAAGAAATTGAAAGATTTAAAAACGGGGAGAAAAAATTGATGGGCGTTTTTATGGGACAACTAATGAAGAAAAGTAAAGGTAAGGCTGATCCTAAAACAGCAAGTAAATTAATTAGTCAAATGATTTTGAAATAAGAAATATGAAAAAAATAATTTTAAGTTTAGCAATTTTATCAGGAGCTCTAATGTCATCATGTAACTCCTCACTGTCAGATGCTGATATTGAAGGTAGGTACATTCAGGGCGAAGTGAGTGGAGCAGATGGAAAAGATGTGGTTCTCGCTGTTCTAGAGGGTGGTAAACAAGTCAATATTGATACTGCAACCATTGAAAAAGGTAAATTTGTTTTGGAAACAAAGAATAAAGATTTTAGATTGTATTTTGTGATTGTAAATCCTTCAGATGAAACAAGTCAACCATCATATTTATTAACTGACCCATCAGATGAAAATATTAACATTAAGTCAGAATATCCAGGTTTTTCTGAGAATGCAATCATTTCAGGTTCTGCACTTTCTGTTGATTTAAAAGCATACCAAATGATGTCGGAGGAAATATTCCCGCTAAAAAAGGAAGCATTTGATAGGGTGCGAACATTCTCAGAGACTGATACACTAATGGCCGCTAAATATCAGGTGGAACTTGATTCTTTAGTCAAAATAACAAGAGATTATACTATTGATTATATTGAGTCTCACGATAATGCTTCGGCAGGTTGGTTGATGTTAAGAGAGTTTCTGCCTACAAAACAAGGAGAATTATTTAATGAAGACTATTTTAAATATTACGAAAAAGTATCTGGAAGCATGAATGCTAATTATCCTAAGTCTGAGTACAGTGCAATGGTAGGGCAAGACATTCAAAACATCAAACAGCAATTGGCAGCTGCTAAATCTAAAGCGGAGTTAACAAGCAGAACTGATCCTGCTCCAGATTTTACACTGTCAAAGCCTGACGGAACTGAGATGTCTTTATCAGATTTAAGGGGGCAGGTAGTTTTACTTGATTTTTGGGCATCTTGGTGCGGACCATGCAGAAAAGAGAATCCGAACGTTGTAGCAAATTATGAAAAATTTAAAGACAAAGGATTCACTATCATGAATGTTTCGCTTGACAACAAAAAGGAAGCTTGGGAACAAGCTATAGTTGCAGACAACCTTTCATGGCCTAATCACGTTTCAGATTTGAAAGGTTGGTCGTCTTCAGCTGCAGCACTTTATGGTGTAACCACAATACCAGCTTCATTCTTACTAGACAAAGATGGCGTAATAATTGCAACTGACTTGAGAGGACCTGCTTTAGAGCAAAAGCTAACAGAAGTATTAGGAGAATAATTATGAATGTAAAAAGTGTATTTACAGTATTAGTAGTTTCAGTTTTACAATTAGGAATTACGCAGCAGCAATTAACTGCCATGAATGGCTTGCCTGTTCATCTTGAAGGGATGATTGTGGGAGCGCCCAATCAGAAATTATTAGTGACTAGTCAGGTTTTAGGGGGCACAAAAAAGCCTTATAAAACCATTCAATTAAATGAAAAAGGAGAGTTTGTAAGTGATTTTACAATTCCTTTTAGAGACTATTTTGTGGCATCACTTCCAAGTGGACAAAGTATTAATTTATTGCTGCAAGGAAATGATTCAATAAAAATATACGGTGATGCTAAAGATCTTTTAAATAACACTAATATTATTGGATCTCCATCTTCTCAACTGATGATGGATTTTTATAAAGAGTTTACACAATTTAAAGGGGTTGAAGATTCGTTAAGACAAGTATTGAGTGTAGATAATTCGAAACAGCAAGAGGTTAATGAATATTTTAAGCCCATTGCTGAAGTATTTTATGGTTATAGAAATGTATTTGTTCAGACAAATATTAATTCTCCTGCTTTATTGGCAACTTTAAGTGCTATTGATAAAAATAGAGAAAAAGATATGTACAATACTGTGGTATCTAGCTTTTTAAAAAACTTCTCTGGCTCAGGAATTGCATCACTAATCCAAAAACAGCAACAGCAAGAAAAGGCGCAAGCCGCCACAAAACAATTGTTAGCAGCAGGACAACCAGCTCCAGAAATTATTGTACCTGGAAGGGAAGAAGGCGATACATTAAAGTTGTCAGACCTGAAGGGTAAAGTTGTGCTGATTGATTTTTGGGCATCTTGGTGTAAACCATGTAGAAGAGAGAATCCTAATGTAGTTGCTGCATTCAATAAGTATAAAGACAAAGGATTTACAGTTTATGGTGTTTCTTTGGATAGAACCAAAGATGCATGGGTAAATGCAATTGCTCAAGATAACCTTAGTTGGACACAAGTTAGTGATCTAAAATTTTTGAATTCTGTAGCAGCAAAAGATTATGGAGTTTCAAGCATTCCCTTTGCTATCTTAATCGATCAAGAAGGAAATGTGATTGGAAAAAACCTAAGAGGACCAGCTTTACATCAAAAATTAGCTGAAGTATTAAACTAATTGACAAAAGAGCGGCGACATATCT
>JBGCGA010000098.1:0-55405 GCA_045110285.1 Crocinitomicaceae bacterium
ATTGACAATGGTGTAACATGGAGTAACTCTTCAGCATATACTGGTTTGCCTGCTGGAATATATGAAGTGATATCACGAGACATCATAGGGTGCACATTTGCAACCACCGTTACTTTAACTGACCCAGATGTCATCACCATTTCAACCGTTGGTGATACAACAGTTTGTGAAAATGGAATTGCCACTTTAATAGCCACTTCAACAAATGGTTCTGCATTTAATTGGAGTCATACAAACAGTGTGGTTTCAAATCAAACGCTTTTTCCTTCTACTGACTCTACAATAACTGTTCACGCTACAAATATTGTGGGCTGTTCATCTGATACCATTACAATAAACCTTTCAATGTACGACCCAATAACCATTTCCATAACAGGAAATGATTCTATTTGTCCTGGAGATCCTACATCAGTTGAAGTGTTTCCAAATGGAGGATTAGATGGATACGACTATACATGGACTGCAAATGGTTCTGGTGCTAATTATGTGACTTCGCAATTTTCAGCTAACCCAACCGCCCAGGTGCAATATTGTGCTACTGTAGTTGACGGCTGTGAATCGACACCAAAATCGTTATGCACTAACATTATTATGCGAGACGTACCTACCACAACATTTACATCAAAAGTTATTGAAAAATGCGACCCAGCTGAGATTGAGATTGAGGTAACCACACCAGATTATTTATTTGCGACTGCTGTTGTTGGCACTGAAAACACCAATTATTCAGTGGTTAATGCAAGTCCAGATCCATCAACCGTTACACACACCTACAGTTCTGCTGGTGATTTTGACGTCTATTTGAAAGTGATTTCACAATATGGTTGTGAGAGCGATACCTTTGCATTTAACGAATTCACTGCCTTTCCTGTACCTGAACCAAACTTTATAATAAACCCTGAAGAAGCTAGTATTTTCTTACCATTCTTTGATTTGACAAATACTACTCGAACACCAGATTTAAGTTATATCTGGCAAATGCCTGGTGGAGAACCACAAGTGAGCACTCAAGAAAACACAAGTGTAAGCTACCCTGAAGGCGAGCCTGGTGTTTACCCGATTCAACTAATTGCCATTAGTGACCAAGGTTGTAGAGACACAATAACACGCACTGCTGTGGTCTTAAATGACATTGTTGTGTATTCACCAAACAGCTTTACACCAGATGGCGACGACCACAATGAATTTTGGCGAGTGTACATTAAAGGAATCAATATTTATGATTACCATTTACAAATCTATAACCGTTGGGGAGAAGTAGTTTTTGAATCATTTGACCCTGAAGCCACTTGGGATGGAACTTTTGCAAATGGAGACCACTTAGAACCTGGAACTTTTGTATGGTTTATTCAAACAAAAGATGCGGTAACGGATAAAGTGCATGAGTTTAGAGGAACGGTAAACCTATTTAGATAGACAAATAAAAATTGGAACATTATTAGAAGTGCTATTAGAAATAATAGCACTTTTTTTATTTCTATGAAGGAAATATTTTATTAGGATTCAAAATACCAATTGGATCAAAAACCGATTTTATTTGACGCATCAAACCCAATTGAACCTTAGAAAACGGAATGGTCATAAATTCTTTTTGTACATACCCTATTCCATGCTCTCCAGAAATTGTACCACCAAGCCTTACTGTTAAATCAAATATCTTAGTGATTGCCACTTTTAAACCTTCATTCCAAAACTCATCTGATAAATTGCCTTTAAGAATATTAATGTGCAGGTTTCCATCTCCTGCATGGCCGTAGCAAACTGTTTTGAAATTATACTCTCTGCCTATTTGCTTTACCCCTAAAAGTAATTCCGGCAGCTTATATCTCGGCACCACGGTGTCCTCCTCTTTATAAATGGATTGCGATTTAACAGCTTCACCAACTTTCCGTCTAATTTGCCATAATTTATCTTTTTGCGATTGGTCTTCAGCAAAAAGTACTTCGCCACAATTAAAAGACTCTACAACTTCTAGTATCGATTCTAAATCATTCATTAATACAGACTCATTATTTCCATCCACCTCTATTAATAAATGAGCGGCAACATCATCATTGGTATTGATATCACTCCCTCCCATAAAGTCAATGGTCCATAAAATGGCATCTCTCTCCATAAATTCAAGTCCAGAAGGAGTGATTCCTGCTTTAAATATAGCCGCTACAGCTTTGGTCGCATTCTCAATTGCTGTAAAAGGAACAAGCAATAGTCTGTCAAATTTTGGATACGGAATAAGCTTCAGGACTGCTTTAGTGACAATTCCTAAAGTTCCTTCGGAACCAACCATTAACTGTGTTAGATTATAGCCAGTTGCGTTTTTAAGCACATTGGCACCTGTCCAAATGATGTTTCCATCAGCCAGCACAACTTCTAAATTGAGCACATAATCTTTGGTGACTCCATATTTCACCGCCTTAGGACCTCCAGCATTCTCTGCAATATTTCCTCCAATAAAACAAGAACCCTTACTGGATGGATCAGGTGGATAGAAAAGACCGTGTTCAGCTACTTTTTCTTGTAATTCTTGAACGATAACTCCGGGCTCAACAACCACTTGCAAATTATCGTTGTCAATTTCAATAATCCGGTTTAATTTTTCTAGCGAAAGTGCAACACCACCTTTAAGAGGCAAAGCACCACCACTTAATCCTGTTCTTGCACCTTGAGGAGTAACAGGAATATGATATTCAGAGCATAGCTTCATAATGGCCGAAACATCCTCAGTTGACTTTGGCTTCAAAACTATTTGAGGTAGGAATTCTAAGTCTTCCGTCTCATCATGACCATAGCTTTTCAGAACGGCATGATCCTGGAAAATTGAATCGGAATCTAGAATAATGGCTAGTTTAGAAACAAAATCACTAAAATTCGTATTTAAATTTTCCATATTAAAAAAGGTCTTTCAAAAAAAGACCTTCGTATTTATTCAATTCTTAACTTGTCTTTTATCTTAATTATCAGTTATAGAATTTCCAGCTTCTTTTACAGTATCATAAATATGTAAAACTTTATCTAATTGTGAAATTTGAATCATCTTGGCTACATTAGGCTGCAAACCACAAATAGCAAAAGAACCACCAGCATCTTTACACAATCGATTTCCTATCAAAATAGCACTTAACCCGGATGAATCACAATATTTTGTTTTCTGTAAATCTAACACTATTGAATTGACAGAATTTTTATTAAGTAAAACAAATTCACTTTTTAATTCCGCAGAATTATTAGAATCTAACTTGTCAATACTTGAACTTATAATTGTGTATTTGTTCTTCGATTCTTTTTTAAAATTCATAGGTTTATTAACTTGTTGTTCCTCAAATTTATTAATTTTTTTTAAATACTATCTTCCTGTATCTTAATATTAATTATTTTATCTTCGTCAAAATTTTAGCCAGTGACAAAAATACTTCCTTTCAAAGCAATTCGCCCTGTTAGAGACAAAGCCCAATTAGTAGCTTCGCGTCCCTATTACGCCTATTCTAAAAAAATGTTGGAAGCAAAATTAAAGGGAAATCCCTACACATTTATACATATCATTAACCCTGAATTTCATAAAAAAGATCGTACAAAAGCGAATACTGTTGGACGTTTTGAAAAAGTCCGAGAACGCTTTACAGAATTCTTTGACCAAGGAATATTCATCCAAGAACAAACAGATTCTTTTTACGTGTACAGACAAACAACAGAAACACATGAATATCTAGGATTTATAGGAGGAGCGGACTTAGATGAATATGAATCTAATAAGGTAAAAAAACACGAAGAAACTTTAACAAAAAGGGAAAAGACATTTACTAAGTACTTAGAAACAGTTCGGTTTAATGCTGAACCCGTTTTACTGTTTCATAAAAATCAAGCGGATTTAGACACTATTTTACTAGACATTACGAAGGTAAGACCTGAATATGAGTACACCACAACTGATAAATTGAAACATGAATTATGGGTAGTTAGTGACCCTGATACTGTACAAAGCATTCAAAACGGATTTTTAAAACTAGACGAAACCTATATTGCGGATGGTCACCACAGGTTTGCATCCTCATACCGTTACTATCAAAACGCAAAATCGAAGACAGCCATAAATCAACATACATTAGCGTTTTTTATTTCAGAATCGAGATTAAATATTCTCGATTTTAATAGAGTAGTCAAAGATTTAAACGGGCATAGTAAAAAAGAATTTCTCGAACTACTAAAAAGCGACTTTACAGTAAAAAAAATAGATCTAAAACTTTATGCTCCAACCACTGAGGGCGAAATCAGTATGTATATCGGTAAACACTGGTACAGTTTGCTTTCCAAGTCTGCTGGTATTAATTCTGACCATCCTGTAAAAAAACTAGACACGTATATTTTAACTGAAAAAGTACTCAAGCCCTTGCTTAACATACATGACATAAAAACGGATAATAGAATTGAATTTGTGAGCGGTGATCAAGGGATGAAAGGCTTAAAAAAATTGGTTGATAAAGGAGACTGGGAATTGGCATTTGCACTCTACCCTATTTCCCCTCAGCAATTAATTGAAGTAGCTGATGCTAATATGATTATGCCTCCAAAGTCAACTTGGATTGAACCTAAGCTAAGGAGCGGTTTAACCATTTACCCATTAGACGAATGATATGATTAAAAGAGCAATTGCAAATATTTTAACAACCATTCCTGCCACAGTTAAATTAGTTGCAGTGTCTAAGACAAAACCTAATAATTTGTTACAAGAAGCCTATGACGCAGGCCAGCGTGTATTCGGTGAAAATAAGGCTCAAGAAATGGCTGGTAAAGCTATAGCTTTACCCAACGATATTCAGTGGCATTTTATTGGACATTTGCAATCCAACAAAGTCAAATACATTGCATCTTCTGTATCAGTAATTCATTCGGTAGACAGTTTTAAAATTTTGAAAAAAATAGACAAGGAGGCCAAGAAAAATGAGCGAGTAATTCAGGTTTTGCTTCAGTTCCACATTGCGAAGGAAGTTAGTAAGTTTGGTTTTAATTTGGAAACCGCTAAGGAAATGTTAGAATTAGATGAATTTCAATTATTGGAAAACATAGAAATTATTGGCGTCATGGGAATGGCCACATTCACTGATGACCACGCTATTGTGCGCAATGAATTTAAAAAATTGAAATCTATATTTACACAGTTAAAACAAACCCATTTTTCGGATAAAAATCATTTTTCGGAAGTTTCTATGGGGATGAGTGGCGACTATCAAATAGCCATTGAAGAAGGCAGCACAATGATTAGGGTTGGTAGTTCTATTTTTGGAAGTAGGGGATAGCAATTTTATTCTTGAAACTTTTTTTATGCATTACTACTTAGTAATGGTGTAATCAGTTTTCACCTTACCATTGTGTCTGTAATCAAAAATTGAAATATCCAATTTACATCTGCCTCCATATACTACATTTACATTCGAAATTGTATCAGAATAAATTAATGGCCCAATAGCAGAGTCAGTTGAAGGCTCATACACATTAATAATTTGTTTTGAAATTGTAGAACTGGTTGATAAAGATAGTTCGTAATCAACTTCATCTTTCTCAAATAGAACAATCTCAAAATCATTTATTGATTCATTAGTATAGGTGATGGTTTGCTTTATTGTAGAATTCATTTTAAGAGATGGATAGACAATTCGAAAATAAGGAACTTGCAATGGTCCCTTTTTACAGCAGGAGGCTATTAAAATGCCTACAAAAACAATTGAAATACTAATTTTTTTCATTGCATCACGTTTACGGTAAGTACAACATAGGGATAAAAATAGTTGTCTACCTACAAAAAAAAGCCTTGACAGTGTGTCAAAGCTTTTAAAAGAATAATCTAATTTTTTATTTAGCCTGATTCGCTAATTGTTCTTGTTCGTTGCCAGTTACAGAGTTTTTTTCAATTCTCATTTTTCCGCTATCTACTGATATCAAAACATTTGTATCATTAACCTCTAGTACTTTACCATGTATACCACCTGCTGTGATTACTTTATCGCCTACCGCCAAATTTTCGCGAAACTGCTTAGCTTCCTTCGATCTTTTCATTTGTGGTCTTATCATAAAGAAATAGAATACCACTGCAATCATTAATAACGGTGCCAATGAGCCCCAATCAAATCCACCTGCTGCTTGTAATAATGTCATTTTCATATTTTATTTTTAAAGTTTTTCAATAACTTCTCCCGTAAGAGTAAGAGTTGTTGTTGAAGGTTCTGTATTTGCTTGTATTCTTACTGTTTTTCTGACCATACCCACCCTATTTTCAGAATCAAATGTGACGTCTATCTCACCTGCTCCTCCTGGCGGAATTGGTTCTTTTGGCCAAACTGGAACAGTGCAACCACATGACCCCTTGGCATCTAATAAAATTAATGTTTCTGTACCCGTATTTTTAAATTTAAATACATAGTTGACCTGTTCACCATCTTTTACTTTTCCAAAATCATAGGCCATTTCTTCAAACTCCATAGAAGTTGGCTTATCAAGCATATTCGCATAATTCGATTTTCGTTCCGCCGCATCTCTACCTGTTGTATTAGTGCAAGCTGTGAAAATTAAAACCGTACTGAGTACTATAAAAAACTTTGTCATAATTATTTTATGTTAGAAGTCCCCTTCCACTTTTATTTATTTTGCCCTTTTTTTCAAGAACAATTATTGACTTATCTAAAACACCATTAATAAACACTTTGCTTTGAGGGCTACTATAAAACTTAGCAATTTCAATATATTCGTTCAAGGATACTTTAACTGGAATGGACGGAAAAACAACCAATTCAGTTAGTGCCATTTTCAGAATAATGATATCCATTTTTGCAATTCTTTCAATGTCCCAATTTTTTGTCAATTGTGAAATCAATTTTGTGTTTTCTTCGTCTTTATCAACAATGTTTCTCATTAAACACTGCACATATCTCACTTCATCCTCTTCGTCCTTAAATAATGGCATTAACGTCAATTTCAGATCGTCACCATTTTCAACATTTCTAATGGTTTTTAGCAGCATAGCACAGACTAAATCAATGTCATCCTGCCAATAAACTGTCTCATTTTCAAGAAAATCATGCAATAAACCAAAATTGGCTATTTCAGTTTTAAATAACTCCATTAAAAAAGCCTTGTGACTTGCAAAATCTTGATCTTCTTTTGCCATGTATGCTTCATACACTTCACTTTCTAAAATGGCAGCATGCATTTTTTTAAGTAGGTCTTTTTTAGAATCAGAATTCCAATTAATCTTTCTTGATTCAGATTTCTGTCGCAACTCTTCACTAGATCTAATCAATTGAAGAATTGGATTATCAATAAACTTGGTATTAGGATTTAAATCTGTTTCAGTAGCTCGCTTACGACTTTTTCTCTCTTCAATTTGTTCATTGGAAAAATCATGTAATTGTTCAAAAACTAGCAAAAAGTAGATATATAAATCGTACATTTTTGACATTGATGCAAAAAGCTCTTTCTCAAACTTCACATACTCCGCATCTTCAGTCTGATAAAATGCATACAGAATCTGTAGTGCTTTTATTCTTAAATGTCTCCTATTTAACATTATAGTGGTAATTTTACTTTTCCAATTGCATTGATTCTTTCTTCTGCCATTGCATTTGCAATTTTGTATGTAGGCAATCCTCCGTCAATTGATCGAGAAATAATGTCGAGACTGGTTTGATAGATGTCTTCAGCTTTACTCATAGCCCATTCAGAACTGAGACCTTTTACTTCAGCAAAGCAATTGATGACTCCACCAGCATTTAGCATATAATCAGGCACATAAATCATTCCTTTTGATTTCACTATTTCTCCATGAACTGATTCTGATTGTAGCTGATTATTTGCGGCTCCAGCAATAATACTACATTTTAATCGCGATAATGTTTCGTCGTTAACCGTTGCTCCAAGCGCACAAGGCGCATAAATATCCATATCAATATCGTAAATGGCATCTAATCCAACAACATGGGCACCATATTTTTTTGCGACTCTATTCAAAGTGTCTTGATGAATATCGGTGATGTAAATATCAGCATTTTCTTTGGCTAAACTTGCAACTAAATACTCTCCAACATGTCCTACTCCCTGCACAGCAATTTTCTTACCCGCTAAAGAATCAGAGCCAAATTGAACTTTAGCTGCAGCTTTCATTCCCATGTATACACCATAAGCCGTCACCGGTGAAGGATCTCCACTTTTACCTGGTAAACCAACAACATGGTTGGTTTCCATATTTACCCAAGTCATATCTTGAGGCGAAATCCCAACATCTTCTGCTGTGATATATTTGCCACCTAAACTCTGGACAAACTTTCCAAATCGTCTGAATAAAGCTTCATTTTTTTGCGACCGGGAATCACCTATTATCACCGCTTTTCCTCCTCCTAAATTTAGGCCAGAGATAGAATTCTTATAAGTCATTCCTCTTGACAAACGAAGAACATCATTTAACGCTTCAAGTTCGTTGGTGTACTGCCACATTCTGGTACCACCCAAAGCTGGTCCAAGCACTGTATTGTGAACTGCAATGATTGCTTTTAAACCTGTAGCGTTATCATTGCAAAACAATAATTGCTCGTGATTATACTGCGACATTCTCTCTATGACTGGATTAGTCGCGAATTCTGAATCTTTAATATCTTTGACTTCGAACATAAATTAGAAGTTTATTTTTTTATTGATAATTGGGTGATGAGAATTGATTAATTTTGATGCAAAAATAAACATTTAAATGTCTTCACTCTATTATTTAAACAAATTTTTAATAAAATATAAGCGGTATTTATTGCTTGGAATTTTGTTTATTTTAGTGTCGAATATTTTTGGTGTTTTGATGCCTGGAGTGGTCCGAGACACAGTAAACAATTTAGTATCAACCGACCTTTCGAAAGACAGTATAATTTTAGCGGATGTTTTAAAAATTGCTTTAATCAGTGCTGGTTTTTATATACTATACTCTTTGTTGAAAGGTGTCTTCCTTTTTTTTACCCGTCAAACCATTATTAAAATGTCGAGGTATATTGAATACGACATGAAAAATGAAATTTATGAGCAGTATCAGAGGCTGTCTTTCAATTTTTATAAGAAGAATGCTACGGGTGATTTAATGAATAGAATTAGTGAAGACGTTTCTAAAGTTAGAATGTACTTAGGACCTGGAATAATGTACACCATTAATCTGGTGCTGATGTCAATTCTCATCATCACTGTTATGGTGCAAGTAAGCCCTACCTTAACCCTATACGTTTTGGCTCCTCTTCCAGTGATGTCAGTATTGATTTACTTTGTTAGCTTCACCTTGAATAAAAAAAGTACTGTAGTTCAAAAAGAGCAGTCCAAACTATCCACCTTTGTTCAAGAAAACTTTTCAGGCATAAGAGTCATTAAATCTTACATTAAAGAACAAGAGTCAATCGTTAATTTTAACGCTCAAGCCAATGAATATAAAGAAGCATCCTTATCTCTAGCAAAAACAACAGCCTTATTTATGCCAACTATTATTTTTTTAATAGGTTTAAGTAATATCATTACCATATATTTCGGAATCAGACAAGCTCAAGCTGGAATAATTAATAGCGGAGAAATAGCGCAGTTTGTCATTTTTGTAAATATGCTAACTTGGCCTTTTGCTTCTGTTGGATGGGTTACTTCGTTAATCCAAAGAGCGGCAGCCTCTCAAGCAAGAATCAATGAATTTTTGCAAGAAGTACCGGAAATAACGAATGAATCTGATGAGGAGGTTACTTTTAACTCTGAAATTGAATTTCAAGACATAGGTTTACAGTACGAAAATTCTGGAGTGATTGCGTTGTCAAACATTAAATTTAAGCTGAAGAAAGGAGAAACTATAGGCGTCATTGGAAAAACTGGATCAGGAAAATCGAGTTTGGCCTATCTCCTACTGCGATTAATTGACCCAACTAGTGGCAAGTTATTAGTTGATGGCAAAGATTTGACATGTTTAAACATAGATACTTGGAGAAGAATGATCGGTTATGTACCACAAGAACACTTTCTGTTTAGCGATTCAATTGCTAATAATATTAGTTTTGGGATGATTGAAGAGTCAGAAAATGAACTCAGTATTGAAAATGCCGCTTCTCAAGCTGGAATCCATGACAGTATTATGGGATTTCCGAAAAAATATGAAACGCAGCTTGGAGAAAGAGGTATTAATTTGTCGGGAGGCCAAAAACAACGTATTGCCATTGCTCGAGCCCTTGTGAAAAAACCGTCAATTATTATTTTTGATGACTGTTTATCTGCGGTAGATAATGAAACAGAAGAATTGATCCTTAAATCTATTCAGAAAGAGCTCAAAAACAGCACCAATTTTATCATTAGCCACAGAATATCTAGTATTAAATATGCAGACCGGATAATAGTATTAGACAATCAAACCATTGTTGAAATGGACAATCATGAAGCCTTGCTTGCTAAAAATGGAGTATACGCATCTATTTATGCCAAACAAAAATTAACTGAAGAACTGGATTCCTCTTCTTAAACTGGTCTTATAAAAGCTAAACAATTTGCATTTTCTTTAATAAAAATGAGGCGTTCATATTCTTGCATACACCTTCTTTCAGAGTATAATCAAACCGTAGCTCATTATTTTCAATTTCTGCATCAAAGTACTGATTTTTGATATTTGAAATTTCCTGTTCTATGGCACAAAGGGCCAAATCGTGAGTGGCAATCAATCCACCAGCTGATGTTTTTGAAAGTCGTTCCATTAGCTTAATAGAACCTTCTTCTTTATCTTTACTGTTGGTACCTTTTAAGATTTCATCTAAGATTATAAAATGAGGTTCTTTTTCTACTGAATCTACCACTACTTTTAGTCTGACTAACTCAGCAAAAAAATATGACGAATCATCTTTTAGTGAATCAGTATTCCTCATACTGGTAATTAATTTAATAGGCTTATATTTAAAATGGCTAGCGCAAACAGGAAGTCCAATATTTGCTGAAACGACTGCCAGTGCAACTGTTCGCAAAAATGTACTCTTCCCTGCCATGTTAGACCCTGTAATTATTGAAAACCCATTAACATTTATTTCAAAATCATTACAAATTCTTTTTTCATCCTTGATAAAAAAATGGCCTAACTGTTTCGCATCCATTTGCGAATCTGAATCAGTTCTTATTTCAGGAAAAACAAAGGTAGGATGATTAAAGTGAAAATTAGCAAGACTGTTCTGTGCTTCAAACCAAGTAATGGTTTTAAACCAATTTTTTACAAAGTCTCTATTGCAGTCAATCCAGTTTTCTATTTTATAGATCTGTGTGCAATCCCAAAGCAAAAACGCATTGCCAAACACTGCAAAAAGAATATTATTTCTTTGATCTAAAGCACTTAAATATTTTGAGAGTCGAATAACAGCCTTGCTGGCTTCATGATTATTACCAATATTGGCCTTCTTATTTCTGCAATTTTCGGATTGAAATTGTCTGTCTTCAATTAACTGAATTAAACGTGAATAATTGGAAAAAACTGATTTTAGTTCAGTTAGATGAGCACTGGCTTTATTGATTTTTTTGACAAAAAATGAGCTGATAAATAGACCAGAAAAAAACACAATTGCTAAAGGCATATATGAACTGATGTTTGATGCATAAGCAACAAATGCTACGACACTAGCCAAAGAAAACAGTCGTGATAAAACCAAAATATATTTTGGTATGAATGATTGATAGTTAGCTAACCAATCGAAAACAACTTGATGACTGATAGTTTGTTCCACTAATCCAGCATTGGTAGAAAAATTTAGACGCCACTCTTTCGCACTTGATAATTCTTGAATGGCATTTTGTTTTTTTTCTATATCTGAAATGTTGTTGGCGGATATAATTTCAGCCAATTGAGATTTAGATTCTTTTATTGAAGTTCTATTAATGTACTGAAAGAAAGAAGCTTCTCCAAAAACATCAATATCTGTCGAAAAAAAATGAGCCTTATCCTTAAACTCTTCTCCGTTTTCAAACACAGAATAATCACCTTGTAAGAACAAAAGTTCTGCATTAATAATGTCAGCTTTTTTCTGCCAAAAATTTTGGCTATTCTTAACCTTTAGATACCAATTGAGTATTAAAAAAAAACAAATTGCTCCCACTACCCCTACTATCAAAGCAATGTATGGTTTTGAAGACAAAAAATAAACACCAAAAACGGAGCCTAGGAATAGTACCAACCTACTTAATGAAAGTAGCAATGAACGATTCTTGAAATGTTTGATTTCATTTTTACAGTCTTTGAGTTGCGACTGATAAAACGCAATTGGTGCGTTTGACATGTTTAAGTAGCTTTTTGATTTTTAATTATTTTCCAAAATAATACTGGAATATACCGTTTGATATATACTGCGTAGGTTTCCTTCCCCCCAACAATCACTGATTTCTTTCCTTTGTTAGCAGCTCTAATTATTTTGGACACACATTTTTCAGCCGACATGCCAGATTCTTGGTTGTGATCCATCACACCATGTTTTTCTCCAGTTGATGTCAAGGCAGAAACCGATATTGGTGTATTAATTTTGCCGGGATACGCAATGGTTACTCTTATTTTATTTTTTTCTTCCTCAAGTAATAAACTTTCATAAAACCCTTGCAAAGCGTGCTTAGAAGCCGAGTAAGCAGAACGCAAGAAAAAACCAAATTTACCTGCAATGCTACTGGTTACTATAATATGACCAGTTTTTTGAGCTTGCATGTAAGGCAAAACAGCTTTAGTCAGCGCAATATTACCAAAGTAATTAACCTCCATAATTTGCCGATCTACCTCCATTGCTGTTGCTGCTGCCTCCCCCCTCTGACTAATGCCTCCATTATTGATTAAAACATCTACTTTCTGAAATTTTGTTATTAAATCTTTAGTAATTTGCTTAAAACTGTCAGGCTTTAGTAAATCTAGTGTTTGGATAAAGGTCATTTCCGGAAATTTTAGATCGGCAACAACAGCTTTTAAATCATCTGATTTCCTAGATGACAGTATGACAAAACAACCTTTCTTATTGTACTGTTCAACAAATGCCTTTCCTATTCCAGAAGAAGCCCCAATAACCCAAACTACTTTTTTTTCAGACATATCGAAAAATCTCTTTACTGCAAGCAAAAGTATGTATTTAACTGCTATATTTGATTATTAATGTTTAACATATTCAAAATCCCCGAATCTAAACTTGACGACTACCACAGTCAATCAATGTTTATGCTTTCTTACAGAATCAATTCTGTTAATGCCGTTTTATTTCTAGTTCTTATTTTTCTGCATCTCAAAGAATTTGATTCAAATTTGGCTCTTAGCGTCATGGTATTTCTAATGAGCATATTTTCAATTTGGTATATGAGAAAGTGCGGTGATCATAAGCTAGCGGCGAAATTGACAACTATTGGAGGAACTTTTTTTGTGCAATTTAATATCTATAACTTATTAAATCCAGACCGTTTTGTTGATATGATATGGATTATCATTATCGTGCTTTATAGTTTTTATGCCATCAATCAACTGTGGGGAATGCTAACACTCTTAGTTAATTTTTTGGGAATAACATTTTATCAAAAAATATTATCAGATATACATTTTAAAAACATTAACGAATTACAGTTGCAAACTGTATTAGACTACTATTTATCGGTACTATTTGGTGGTATTATGATAGGATATTTGCTGATACTTTTCAGCAAAACACAAAGTATCACCAACCTAAAATATAGGGCTGCAAACAAAAAATTGCGTGAAAATAATAAAATAGTTAAGCAACAAAACGCTGAAAAAACTGTAATGCTAAAGGAAATTCATCATAGAGTTAAGAACAACCTTCAGGTGATAACGAGTCTCCTCCGACTGCAGTCAAAAGACATAGATGACCCTGAAGTAATTAAACAATTCAGCGAGGCAACCAATAGAGTAATAGCCATGTCTTTGATACATGAAAAAATATACCAAACCGATAATTTATCAGATATTGATATTTCTGCTTACTTTGAAACCTTAACTAAAGAGCTGATTAGATCTTACACTGTTGGCATTCCTATCGAAACCAACATAAGTACAAATATTAGCGCCATCACACCTGATCATATGGTACCCTTTGCTCTTCTCTTAAATGAATTAACTTCAAACTCATTAAAACACGGTTTTTCTAATGTCGCTGTTGGTAAAATTGAAATACATCTGACAGAAAAAGATAATAATATCAAATTAATGTACCAAGACAATGGAGCTTGGAATGTTTCAGAAAAGAAGTTTTCTTTTGGACTTGAATTGATAGAGACGTTAACGGAACAATTAGACGGAACATGTGAAAGACAAGTTGAAAATGGAACAACTTACATATTTACTTTTCCTAAAAATTAATTTTCAATGGCAAAAAAAATAACAATTGCAATTGATGGCTATTCTTCCTGTGGTAAAAGCACAATAGCAAAAGAAATTGCTCAGAAATTAGACTATATTTATGTGGATTCTGGAGCCATGTATCGTTCTGTGTGTTTATACTTGATGAACGAAGGCATCATAAAGGACAAAAGATTCTTAGAATCACAAGTACAATCTGTTTTACCGTTAATCTCAATTACCTTTAAAGTCAATAACTTTGGGCAAAGTGAAACATATTTAAATGGTGAAAATGTAGAAGACGAAATTAGAACAATTGAAGTTTCAAATTTAGTTAGTCAAGTAAGCACCATTGGTAGTGTTAGAAAAAAACTAGTTGCTATGCAACAGAAAATGGGCATTCAAGGTGGAGTTGTGATGGATGGTAGGGACATTGGCACAGTAGTTTTTCCAATGGCTGAATTAAAATTATTTATGACGGCTGATGTTGATGTAAGGGCAGAAAGAAGACTGAAAGAATTAGTGGAAAAAGGACAACTACTCACTTTTGCTGAAGTAAAAGCAAATTTACAACACCGAGATCATGTAGATAAAAATAGAGATATTAGCCCTCTAAAGCAGGCAAATGATGCAATTGTTATTGACAATACGAATCTATCTGCTGAGGAACAATTAGAGAAAGTTCTGTCCCTTGTCAATAGTAGACTTTCTCGTACAGATTAGAAATGACCTGCAAAAAAGTAGATTAAAAAAAAGTTTTACTAATTTTGCGCCAAATAATAAACTGGAATTAAAATGAGTGTAAGTACAATTATTGATTTACTTGGTAAAGAAGGAGAAGATTTATTAAACCACGAATGTAAAACCATTCCAAAGTCTATGATACACCTTCCAGGTGATGATTTTGTTGATAGATGTTTTTCTCAAACAAACAGAAGCCCACAAGTTCTAAGAAGTTTGCAAGCATTGTACTCTACTGGATCACTAGGAAATTCAGGGTATCTATCCATTCTTCCAGTTGATCAGGGAATTGAACACTCTGCTGGTGCATCTTTTTCGCCTAATCCAATTTATTTCGACCCAGAAAACATTGTAAAACTAGCAATTGAATCGGGCTGTAATGCCGTCGCTTCAACATTTGGCGTACTTGCTTCAAGCGCGAGAAAATATGCTCATAAAATTCCTTTCATTGTTAAATTGAATCACAACGAATTTTTATCATACCCAAATACTTTTAATCAAATTGAATTTGGTTCTGTTGATGATGCCTGGAACATGGGAGCCACTGCTGTAGGTGCCACTATTTATTTTGGGTCGCCTGAAAGCGAAAGACAAATTACTGAAATAGCACAAGCATTTGAAAGGGCTCATGAATTAGGTATGGCTACTATATTATGGTGTTACGTAAGAAACGACGGATTTAAGAAGGATGGCGTTGATTACCATACATCAACTGATATAACTGCACAAGCTAACCATATTGGAGTGACGATACAAGCAGATATTATAAAACAAAAATTGCCTACACTTAATGGAGCCTACCCTGCTATTGGCTTCGGAAAATCTCATCCAAAAATGTACTCAGAACTATCATCAGATAATATGATTGATTTGTGCAGATACCAAGTTGCGAACTGTTATATGGGAAGAAACGGACTTATTAATTCAGGTGGAGCATCAACTGGTAACGACGAATCAGACATGCAGGAAGCTATAAAAACAGCCATTGTAAATAAAAGAGCTGGTGGTCAAGGATTAATTTTAGGACGAAAAGCATTTCAAAAACCAATGAATGAAGGGATTGAAATTATTAAGGCTGTACAAAACGTGTACGCAGATAAAGCAATTAGCATTGCTTAAAACTTAAAAATATTATTATGGTTTGGTTTAAAAGATCGAGAGATGGAATTACCACCTCTACTGCTGAAAAAAAAGAGACACCTGAAGGACTGTGGTATAAATGTCCGACCTGTAAAACCGTGATTTCAAAAGACGATCACGAAGAAAACTTATTGGTTTGTCCAAATTGTAGCCACCACGAAAAACTAACCGCTGAAGAATATTTTTCGGTATTGTTTGACGAAGGAAAATACACTGAATTTGCCAAAGGATTAACTTCAGGTGACCCTTTAAAATTTGAAGACACCAAAAAATATCCAGACAGAGTGAAAGCCACGCAGGAAAAAACTGGCTTGAAAGATGCAATTAAAATAGCATATGGAAAAATGAATGGTGACACATTAGTTGTAGCTGCTATGGATTTTAAATTTATTGGAGGATCATTGGGAAGCGTAATGGGCGAAAAAATTGCAAGAGCAATTGATAAAGCTATCGCACTTGAATCTCCAGTTATGATTATTTCTAAATCTGGTGGAGCTAGAATGATGGAAGCCGGTTTATCATTGATGCAAATGGCAAAAGTTTCAGCTAAACTGTCGCAATTAAGTGATGCAAAATTACCTTATGTATCCTTTTTAACTGATCCTACAACTGGTGGAGTTACTGCATCATTTGCTATGCTTGGCGATATTAATATTTCTGAACCAAACGCTTTAATTGCTTTTGCAGGACCAAGAGTCGTAAAAGAAACAATTGGTAGAGATTTACCACCAGGTTTCCAAAGAGCAGAATTTGTTAAAGAGCATGGATTTTTAGATTTTATTGTGGAACGTAAAAATTTAAAAACTAAATTAACACAAGTACTCCAAATGTTTAAAAACTAATCTTGTTTAAAGATTACAGAAATAAGGAGGTAATAAGAAATAAAAACCTATCTTTGCACCCAATTAAATAAATTACATAAGAATCATTAAAATTAATATTGGCATGTATTTAACTAACAAAATTAAACAAGACATCTTCAAAAAGCACGGTAATTCCGAAAAAAACACTGGTTCTGCTGAAGGTCAAATTGCATTATTCTCTCACAGAATTGCACACTTAACTGAACACTTAAAAAATAACCGTAAAGATTTTGGTACTCAAAGAGCACTGCAATTAATGGTTGGTAAAAGAAGAAGTTTACTTGACTATTTAAAGAAGAAAGATATCGAAAGATATAGAGCGATTGTTAAAGAATTAGGATTAAGACGTTAATCTTGACAACATAGCATTAATAAAAGGGGGCAATTGAATAATATTCGATTGCCTTTTTTATTGAAAAGTTTACAATAAACAAATATAAAGCAGAGTTGAGATAAAAGAAGCCCTCAACTCACAAAACACAAATTATGAATGTAATAACAAAAACAATTGACGTAGGGAATGGTACTGAAATCTCTGTAGAAACTGGAAAATTAGCAAAACAAGCTGATGGTTCAGTGGTAGTAAAAGCCGGAGGTACTATGATCTTAGCCACTGTAGTGTCTAATAAAGACGCAAAAGATGGTGTAGATTTTTTACCATTAACAGTTGATTACCGTGAGAAATTTTATTCAAACGGAAAAATACCAGGAGGATATTTAAAGCGTGAAGCCCGTCCTTCTGATGACGAAATCTTAGTAATGAGATTAGTGGATAGAGCGTTAAGACCTCTATTCCCGTCTGACTATCATGCAGACACGCAATTAATGATGCAATTAATATCTTTTGATGGTGTAAATATGCCAGATGCATTAGCAGGTTTTGCAGCATCAGCATGTATAGCTGTATCTGATATTCCTTTTAATGGACCAATGTCGGAAGTACGAGTTGGTAGAATTGATGGAAAATTTATCATTAACCCAACGTTTGAGCAATACGAAGCATCTGATTTAGATTGTATGATCGCTGGTACTGCCGAAAACATTGTAATGGTTGAGGGTGAAATGCTGGAGATTTCAGAAGATGAAATGGTTGAAATCATTAAAGTGGCACATGATGCAATTAAAAAGCAATGTGCATTTCAATTAGACTTAGCATCAGGAATTGAAAAATCGAAAGTAAAAAGAGAATACTCTCATGAAACTCATGATGATGATATTAGAGCAAAAGTAAAAGCTGCTACATATGAAAAATGTATGGCAGTTGCTCGTCAAGGAAATCCGTCGAAAGAAGCAAGAAGTGAAATGTTTGGAGCTGTGAAGCAAGAATATATCGATTCTTTATCTGAAGAAGAATTAGAAGTTGAAGGGCCTTTTATCAGTGTTTACTTCAAAGAGTCTATGAAAGCAGCAGTTCGTCAAGTTATTTTGCACGAGCGAATTCGTTTAGATGGGCGTAAATTTGAAGAAATCAGACCAATTTGGTCAGAGGTTGATTATTTACCAGCAGCTCACGGTTCAGCATTGTTTACAAGAGGTGAAACTCAATCGTTAACAACGTTAACTTTAGGTGGTAAATTAGATGAACAAATGATTGATTCTGCTCAAGACAAACGTTTTGAAAAGTTCATGCTACACTATAACTTCCCTCCATTCTCAACTGGTGAAGCTAGACCTATTAGAGGCGTTTCAAGAAGAGAGATTGGACATGGTAACCTTGCATTAAGAGGGTTAAAAAGCATGCTCCCAGAAGGAAATGATAATCCATACACAATTAGATTAGTGTCAGAAATACTTGAATCAAATGGTTCGTCTTCAATGGCAACTGTTTGTGCTGGTACAATGGCATTATTGGATGGTGGTATTAAAATGAAACGTCCAGTTTCAGGTATTGCCATGGGATTAATTATTGACGAAACAGGAACTTTCGCAGTATTATCTGATATTTTAGGAGATGAAGATCATTTAGGTGATATGGATTTTAAAGTAACCGGTACTGAAAATGGAATTACGGCTTGTCAAATGGATATTAAAGTAGATGGTTTACCATACGAAGTTTTAATTCAAGCATTAAACCAAGCCAAAGAAGGTAGAGCACATATTTTAGGTGAAATGATGAAAACAATTTCTGCACCAGCTGAAGAAATGAAATCTCATGCCCCTAGAATTAATGGCTTTATTGTTCCAAACGATATGATTGGTGCAATTATAGGACCTGGCGGAAAAATCATCCAAGAAATTCAGAAAGAAACTGGCGCTACAATTACAATTGAAGAAATTGAATCTGGTGAAGGTTCTGTTCAGATTTTAGCAACTAGTGGTGATGCAATGGATGCAGCTGTAAAGCGCATTAAAATGATTGCTTTCCCTCCTACTGTTGAAGTTGATGAAATTTACGAAGGAAAAGTTAAATCTATTCAATCATACGGATGCTTCGTTGAAATTTTACCTGGTACTGATGGCCTAATTCACATCTCTGAATTAGAGCACAGACGTGTTGAAAAAGTAGAGGATGTTTGTAAAGAAGGTGATGTTCTTAAATTCAAAGTGATTGGAGTTGATCCAAAAACTAAGAAATATAAACTATCAAGAAAAGTACTTTTGCCAAAGCCTGAAGCTGAGGAAAAAGCATAGAACCCCTAGTTAAGATTGCAATTATTAACTAAAAACGCTTGAAAGATACTTTCAGGCGTTTTTTTTGTCTCAAAGATATCCTGTATATTTACATCATACTAAGAAATTACCAAAATGACATTAAAAAAACCACCACTCTCGCTTTTAGCTGCGATCTTGCTCTTTTCAAACCTTGTTAACGGTCAACAGATTTTCAAAGGAGAAAAAGCGCGTGAAATCATCTCATTTGCAAAAACAGTGAGAACATCACCTTTAACAGATATTCCCTCTTATATTGAATTTGACGATAGTCAGCAATTAACAGTTGAAGCTGTTTTTGCTCTATTAAAGAAAAAATATAAGCTAAATAGTGAATATGGTTTTATTTTACTAAACGAGCATACTGACAAAATGAATCATGTACATTATCGGTTTCAACAAACATTTAATGGTAAACCCATAGAAACTGGTGTAATATTAATGCACGTCAAAAACGATATTGTCTATTCATTAAACGGCTTAGGTTTTAATTCAATATCATCTGCTACAAATGCAAGCATTAGCGAATCTTCAGCATTAAATTTAGCTAAAAACTTCGTTGGAGCAGAAACCTATAAATGGGAAATCCCTGCAGAAGAAGATCACCTCAAGGCAGAGCAAGATGACATAACCGCTTCATACTTCCCTAAGGGAAACTTAGTTTATATGCAACCAAAACTAAGTGATAAAAATTTAAGACTAGCTTACAAGTTTAACATCTACGCACACCATCCTGTTTCTAGACAGGAGATTTATGTTGATGCGCTGAATGGAGAAATTATTTTTGTCAATAAAATAATTAAACATATTGATGTTCCTGGAACAGCTACTACAGGTTACTCTAACGTCAGAACAATTGTTACTGATAGCACTTCTGCAACAAACTACCGACTCAGAGAGAGCGGTCGTGGTAATGGAGTTGAAACATACAACATGCTACAAGGAACCAACTATGCTTCTGCGGTAGATTTTACGGATACAGACAACAACTGGACAAATGTGAATACAAATTTAGATCAGTATGCAACTGACGCTCATTGGGGATCAGAAGTGACCTATGATTATTATAATTTAGAACACAGTAGAAACAGTATCGATAATGCTGGATTTGCATTAAAAAACTATATTCATTATGACGTCAATTACAATAATGCGTTTTGGGATGGTTCGAGGATGACTTTTGGTGATGGTAATGGAACAACAACAACTCCATTGGTTGCTCTTGATATTTCTGGACATGAGGTAACTCATGGTTTAACTACTTTCACCGCCAATCTTGTTTACCAAGACGAATCAGGAGGGTTAAATGAATCTTTCAGTGATATTTTTGGAACATGTATCGAAAATTATGGTCGACCTACAGATTGGAACTGGACAATCGGTGAAGATATTGGCATTACAATTCGATCAATGTCAAACCCGGGAACTTATGGCGACCCTGACACCTACATGGGAACAAACTGGATAGCAGCAGGAGGACCTGACAATGGTGGTGTTCATAGTAATAGTGGTGTTCAAAATTATTGGTTTTACCTATTAACTGACGGCGGATCAGGCACGAATGATAATGGAGACGCATACACTGTGACTGGCCAAGGATTTACAACCGCTAGTGAAATTGCATTTAGAAATTTAACCATGTATTTAACGCCTAGTTCAACATTTGCTGATGCTAGATTTTATGCCATTCAATCTGCAGTAGATTTATTTGGATCATGCAGCCCTGAGGTTGAAGCTACCACCAATGCTTGGTATGCAGTTGGTGTTGGCAATCCATATGTTCCATATGCATTGGCTGATTTTACAAGTGATACATTATTTTGCAGTGCTCCTATTTCAGTCAACTTTCAAAACTTAAGCATTAATGGTACATCATTTACATGGGATTTTGGTGATGGGACCAGTACCTCAAGTGCACTTAACCCTTCACATACATATTCTGCAACTGGAACATATGACGTCAGTCTTATTGCTGATGGAGGAACGTGCGGTATAGATACTTTGATACTAACAAATCACATTACAATTGATAATTCGGTTCCATGTGTCATCACTTTCCCTCAAAGTGGAATAGCCCCTACTCAGTCAGCTTGTGACGGGACAATATACGACTCTGGAGGAATTACCGGAAATTATGGAAATATGGAAGATGCAGAAATGACAATTGCACCTTTAGGGGCTGATTCAGTTGAGCTGTTTTTTACTTCTTTTGCAATAGAACCTGGCAATGGTCCAACTTGTAATTACGATTATTTAGAGGTTTATGACGGCAATTCAAGCGCTGCACCTCTTTTAGCAACTTATTGCGATAATAATCCACCACCTGCTTCAATTACATCAACTGGAAATGCCATGACAATAGTATTTCACTCAGATCAAAGCTTAACATATTCTGGATTTCAATTAGATTGGCAATGTCACCTTTCGAACACTCCTCCAATAGCAGATTTTGAATCGCAAGATACGAGTACATGTTCAGGTAATGTTCAATTTACTGATTTATCCGCAAACGGACCAACCAGTTGGTTATGGAGTTTTGGAGACAACAACACATCCACAATGCAAAACCCTGTTCATACCTATTCAACAAGTGGTATTTATACTGTTAAACTTGTAACTAGTAATACTCAAGGCTCTGACTCTATAACTTATACCAACTATATTGACGTTGACCTACTAAATGCTCCAACTGTTTTTGGTGATTCTGTTTGCGAAAATCAAACAGGCATACTAACCGCATCAGGAATTGGAGTACCAAACTGGTATGCTGCAATGGCAGGTGGTAGTATTTTAGACCAAGGAAATACATTTACTACTCCTGTTTTAACAGCAAACACAACATATTACGTATCAGATTATCAAGCCGGTCCTAATTTCACTGCTGGAGCACCATCAAGTGCAATAGGTACTGGTGGATATTTTAATGGAGACCAAGGTTTAATTTTTAACTGTACTCAAGCCTGCACATTAAGAACTGTAGATGTTGTTGCTGGTTCAGCGGGAAATAGAACAATTGAATTGAGAAACAGTGCTGGAACAGTTTTACAATCAGTTACAGTAAACATTCCAAACACGCCAAATCAGTTTCAAACTATTGTTTTAGATATGCCAATTCCAGTAGGAAACAATTTAGTACTTGGAACTGCAAACGGATCAAATCCTGATTTATATAGAAACAATTCAGGAGGCACTTACCCTTATACATCTTCCAACGGAATTATTTCAATAACGGGAACCACAGCTACCGCTTCGGGTTACTACTATTTCTTTTATAATTGGGACGTTGAATCGCCAGGTTGTGAAAGTGATAGAGTACCAATTTTAGCGGAAGTTTTCCCAGACTTTAACTTGTCAATCACAAATGTACCAGCAATTGCCTGTTCTTATCAAACCGCTATTCAGCTATCAGCAAATACCCCTAGTGGACAATGGTCAGCTAATTGTGCAAATTGTATTGATGCCAACACTGGTGTATTTCAGCCAAATCAAGCAGGAATTGGAGCATGGGCGGTATCCTATACTGCAAGCAATAATTGCGAAAAAACGGTAACTGAGTATATAGTTGTTGAATCATGCTTGGGAGTTGATGAAAATGAAGCTCCAGAGATTTCAATATTCCCAAACCCAAGTCACTCAAATGTAACCATAGCATTAAATGCTGACGCAGTAAACAGTGTAGTTATTACAGATGTTAGCGGAAAAACAATTGAACGATTTATCACAAATTCAAATCAAATTGAAGTGAACGCTAGTGCTTATGAGAGCGGTCTGTACTTTTTTAATTTTTTAAATACAAGAGGAGAATCGATAAAAGTTGAAAAATTTATAAAAGAATAAAGTATTTTATTTGAAATAAAAAACCGTCTTTGTTTTGCACAAAGGCGGTTTTTTTGTTTCTAAAAAAATATATTTTTAGAATGACGCTACAGTAAATGATAAGTTATCTTAAATATAGGAATACAAGCTTGTACTTTTGCTGTTTAATGTTCTGCTATTTCTAATAAATAAGTACATTTGATCTCGATTACAATCAGCATTATTAAGAGTGTTTGTTAATGTAATATCTTAGTAGAAATATATAATAATACAGTGTTTTTTCATGATTAACCAAATGACAAAATCAGAAGAACTTCTTGAAAGAAGAAAAAAGGCAGTTGCAAATGGCGTTGGAGTTTTTAATACCGCTACGGTGTCACATGCCAAAGGAGCCATCATTACAGATATTGATGGAAAAGAACTAATAGACTTCGCTGGAGGTATTGGAGTTGTAAATGCAGGTCATTGTCCTGCCCCAGTTGTGGATGCAATAAAGAGTCAGGCAGAAAAGTATCTGCACACAAGCTTTAATGTGGTGACCTATGAACCATATGTCGAGCTATGCGAAAATTTGGCTGAAATTTTACCACATGGTGAAAAAACAAAAGCCATGTTAATTAGCACAGGTGCTGAGGCAGTCGAAAATGCCATTAAGATAGCTCGACAAGCCACTAAGCGTTCGGCAATAATTTGCTTTTCGGATGCCTACCACGGAAGAACAATGATGGCCATGAGTTTAACTAGTAAAATTACTTATAAGCCTGACTGCGGACCATTTGCTCCAGATGTCTACAGACTACCATTTCCAAACTTTTATAGAAATGGAAAAGGTAAAACAGAAGACGAATTTGTTGAAGAACAATTACGATTCCTTAGAGAAAGTTCAGTTAACTTAGTAGATCCTAAGAAAGTTGCTGCTGTAATTGTTGAACCAATTCAAGGTGAAGGAGGTTTTAATCCAATTCCAAAAAAATATTTAGAGGGTTTACGCGAATATTGTACTGAAAATGGTATATTGATGATATTAGATGAAATTCAAAGTGGTTTTTGTAGAACTGGACATTGGGCCAGTTGGCAATACTTTGGAGTTCAACCCGACATCAGTACATACGCTAAGTCAATGGGCTCAGGTTTGCCTATTGCAGCAGTTGTAGGTAAAGCTGATTTAATGGATGCTGCAGCAGGTGGCTCAATAGGCGGCACTTATATTGGATCTCCTATTTGCTGTGTGGCTGCAAACGCAACTATCCAATACATGAAGGATATTGACTTAAATGCGAAAGCAGTTCATGTCGGAGACCGAATAATGGCCAAAATGAATGCTTTAAAAACTGAGCATCCTGAAATTGGTGACGTTAGAGGTGTTGGCGCAATGATTGGTATCGAGTTTATAAAAAATAACGACCGTCATCAGCCTAATACAGAATTATGTTCTGAAATAGTAAAAGGATGCGCAAAAGAAGGTTTAATCATAATTAGTGCAGGAATTTACAAAAATGTGATTAGAATATTATCCCCTCTAACCATTACAAATGAAGAGCTTGATAAAGGATTAAGCATTATAGAAAATCAGTTAATTAAAGCTAGTAAAAAGTAATTATGAAGCCATTCGCAATAGCAGGTGTACAAATGAAAGTTTCGGCAGTGACGCCAAACGTAGACTTAATGAAGCTAAAAATAAACATTACTATGAATCTTTACCCATGGGTCAATATGATTGTTTTTAGTGAATTATGTGCTTACGGGCCGCTAACATATACCGCTCGGGAACTCCCTTGTAGTTTTGAAGAAGAAATGCAAAAAGAAGCAAAAAAACATGGCGTATGGATTTTACCTGGTTCAATCTTTGAAAAACGAGATGGTAAGGTTTATAATACTGCTTCCGTAATCAACCCAGAAGGTGAAGTGGTGACTAGATACAGCAAAATGTTTCCATTCTACCCTTACGAAGTTGGCATAACCGCAGGTGAACACTTTTGTACTTTTGATGTTCCAGATGTTTGTCGTTTTGGTGTTTCTATCTGTTATGATATGTGGTTTCCTGAAACCATAAGAACACTCGCTGTAAAAGGAGCTGAAGTGATTATCCACCCGACTATGACTGGAACTATTGACAGAGATATTGAATTATCAATGGTGAGAACTATGGCGGCTGTTAACCAATGTTTCTTTTTTGATGTAAACGGCTTAGACACTGGCGGAAGTGGCCGATCCATAGTATGTGGACCAGACGGAAGAGTAATTCATGAATCGGGTGAAACAGAGGAAATATTTCCACTAGAATTAAATATTGAACGTGTACGAAGAAGCAGAGAGTTAGGAGTATTGCGATTAGGCCAACCTTTAAAGAGCTTTAGAGATCATATTGGTAATTTTTCTATTTATAATAAAGATGCAGAACTACCTTATTTGGAATCTTTAGGACCGCTAATTAAACCAACGAAAATGGAAAAATTAGCTGAATTGAAAATTGAAGAAGTTAAGCTGAGTAATAACCCTAATTTAGGGCAGACTAACGATAAAATAATCAAATAAAACATAACTATGGGGTCAACGGCAGGAACAAAAAAGAAAGCAAAAGTAAAAAAAGACTTTGTAAGTTGGTTTGAAATCCCCTCACTCAACTTTCAACAATCGGTTAGTTTTTACAATTTTATTTTTGATATTGAGATGGAACAAAACGTAACTGACTCAAATTCTATGGCATTTTTCCCAGTTAAAAATGGAATTGGGGGCGCCGTTATATCTGGAGTTGGCTCCGTTCCTAGCGATTCTGGACCGTTAATCTATTTAAACGCAGGAAATGACTTAAATGATGTTTTGAATAAAATTGAACCTGCCGGTGGAAGGGTAATTATGAAGAAAACACTAATTAGTGAGTCAGACGGTTTTTTCGCAATATTTATTGATTGCCAAGGAAATAAACTAGCACTTCATTCAAAAAAGTAATGGCAATTAAAATAAAAAATACCGCAACACCATACTTTAATATTGGCCAACTTAGGGTTGACTATTGGAATAGGCTGAAAATTGAAACATCAGAATTGCAGCGCTGTAGAAAAGATTCTGAAAACCAGCTTCAGCGAATTGCAAATAGCAAACAATTACTGAATGATTTACTGGGTGTGGAAAAGTATTTTGCTTATCCAGGAGTCAGCAAAATTAAGTTTTTGATTAACGCTTTAGCGGGAAATGAATATATGAAACTCGCTCAAGTTGCTGCTGATACTACCAAGCAGTTGGTAAGTGATAGTTATAAAATTCCGGCAGAAAACAAAGCGACTTTGGAGTTAAATGCGGATGAACTTGTGACTAACGAAGATTTTGTTAGGGTAAGAACAAATCATTTTGAAGTCTTATTCATTGACAATATTACCGAAGCAGAAGAGGTAGACTTGAGGTCAAAAATCACCTATCTACAGTCTGATAATGATGATTTTACCTACGGCATATTGTTCCAAAAATCTTTTCAAGATGCCATGATTGCTTTATTGTTCAATCATAACATTCAAGCAGTGGTAGTTCGGTACGCGCCTCCATACTATTCGAAGTCAATTGCTCCGATAGTCAAGCCATATATTGATGCACTTTCAGATATCGACTTTTCCCACGCAGCAGAAACTGACTTGGGGCCTATTATTGGAAGCATAATTAAAAAATTTCGACCTGAATTAGACGCTTATTACGTCACCGACACTTCACTAGCTCACTTAAAAGATTCCACCATAAAAGGATTCAATCGAATTTTCTATCAAACTGAGGACATTCAGGAATTACACCTAACCATTATGCAAGGGGTAGCAGATCGATATAAAACACCTTTCTTTTCTGCATTGGTTGACTACAGTAAAAAGCCAACAGGTGTATTTCATGCCATGCCAATTTCAAGAGGTAACTCTGTTTTTAAGTCCAAATGGATCAGTGATTTTGGAGAGTTTTATGGTCGAAATATGTTTTTAGCTGAAACTTCTGCCACTACTGGAGGGTTAGATTCATTGCTCCAACCTACAGGTCCGTTAAAAGTGGCTCAAGAAATGGCTAAAGATGCGTATGGATCTCAATACACTTACTTTGTAACTAACGGTACATCAACCGCTAACAAGATCGTAATGCAAGCTTTGGTTAAACCTAAAGATGTCGTTTTGGTTGATAGAGATTGTCATAAATCTCACCACTACGGATTGGTGCTAGCAGGTGCCTACCCTGTTTATTTAGACTCCTATCCTATTGAAGAATATTCAATGTACGGGGCCGTGCCATTGTCTCAAATAACTACTAAGTTACTTGAACTGAAAGAAGCTGGTAGGCTGGATAAAGTCAAAATGCTACTTTTAACTAATTGCACATTTGATGGCTTGGTATATAATGTCGAAAAAGTTATGGAACAGGTTTTAGCCATAAAGCCTGATATGATATTTTTATGGGATGAAGCGTGGTTTGCATTCGCCACTTTTGGTTATAATTATAAACTGAGAACCGCTATGTACTGTGCTAAAAAGTTACATAGTAAATATCATTCTACTGCATACAAAAAGCAATATAAAGAGCATATTTCCTCGCTCAAAAATGGTGAACACCCAAGTCTGCCTGACCCTTCAAAAGTTAAGATTAGAGTATATGCCACTCAAAGTACGCATAAAACTCTAAGTAGTTTTCGGCAAGGGTCAATGATTCATATTTGGGATGAAGAGTTCAGACGAAAAAGTGAAACCACTTTTTTAGAGGCTTATATGACCCATACATCCACTTCACCTAACTATCAAATGTTAGCTTCGCTTGATGTTGGAAGACGACAAGTACAGTTAGAAGGATATGAATTGGTTGAAAAAAGCACTGAATTGGCTATGATTCTTCGTGCTAAAATCAATGATAATCCAAAATTGAGTCGCTATTTTGACATTTTGACTGTGGCCAATTTTATTCCAGATGAGTACCGAAAAACAGGTTTTTCAGAGTATTATACCCGTGAAAATGGTTGGAACAGAATGGAGAAAGCTTGGCAAGATGATGAATTTGTGCTTGACCCGACCAAAATCACACTATATATAGGTAAAACTGGTGTTGATGGCGATACTTTTAAGAACAAATATTTAATGGATAAATTCAACATCCAAATCAACAAAACTTCTAGAAATACAGTTCTTTTTATGACCAATATAGGAACAACAAGAGGAAGCGTCACTTATTTAACAACTGCTTTACTAAAAATTGCAGACGAACTGGACCAGGAATTGATTTCATTAAACGAACGAGAAAAAGAAATTAGAGAAAAAAGAATCTATTCCCTAACTAAGGAAGTACCACCACTACCCGATTTTAGCTATTTTCATTCCTCTTTTCAAGCCGTGCCTGGAGTACCTGGAGGAAATTTACGTGAAGCTTACTTTTTAGCTTACCAAGAAAACAATTACGAATATGTCCAATTAACTGATTGCTTGGCAACAATGGAATCTGGACGAATGCTTGTTGCATCAACATTCGTTATCCCTTACCCACCTGGTTTTCCCGTTTTAGTTCCCGGGCAAGTGGTGAGTAAGGAAATCATCATATTTATGCTAGCCCTAGATGTTGCTGAAATTCATGGGTACAGATCCGACCTAGGACTCCGTGTGTTCACAGAAAAAATATTAGATAGACAAAAAACTGTGACATCCATGGGTGCAAATCGATCTACTTAATTATTAACCAAAAAATTAAAATTCAATGACAAAGAAAAAAAGTGAAACACCAGTACTAAATGGTATAGCAGACATCAGAAGATTCTTCTACAAAAATGAGGTGCCAATCTATTTTATTAGTGCGACAAATTTTAATCTTTTGGGCGCAGACGAATGGATAAAAGGCTTTAAATATATTAGCTATATTGAATGTTTTGATGGCTTACATCCAAATGTATTTTCGCCGCGTGAAGAAATTCCTCATGACGAATTTGAAAGCATTGAAGACATTAATAATTACTTACTGCAACATCCTGAAGTAAAGGACTATTTAAAGACAAGAACCAAAGGGAAAAAAGCTGGAAAGGTCATGTTTTTAATGTTTGATGAAAAAACTGAGAAATTAGCGAAAAAACAAGGTCTAGAGGTGATGTTTCCATCTGCTAAAATGAGAACTTTTTTAGATAATAAAGTTAATACAAATCGACTAGCGGAAAAAGCTGGTGTGGCCTGTGTACCATATGTTTTATCGAAAGTTAAAAACTGGAAAGATTTACAAAAAGTATCAAAATCATTAGGTAAAGACTTAGTTATACAAACTCCATTTGGAGACTCAGGACATACAACTTTCTTCATTAAAACCGAATCAGACTATAAAAAATACAGCAAAGAGATTGAAGCGGAAAAAGAGGTAAAAATAATGAAACGAATCAATTGTAGAGGGTCTGCAGTTGAAGCTTGTGTGACACGACATGGAACAATTGTTGCCCCATTAATGACTGAATTAGTTGGCTTCAAAGAGATGACTCCATACAAAGGTGGCTGGTGTGGTAATGAAATTTACCCTGATGCTTTTACGCCTTCTATTCGTGCAAAAGCTAGAAAGTATACCCAGCTATTCGGAGACCAATTACGAAAAGAAGGATATAAAGGATATTTTGAATTAGACTTCTTGATTGATCAAGACAACGGTGAAATCTATTTAGGTGAATTGAATCCAAGAGTTACTGGAGCAAGTTCAATTACTAATCATGCCGTGTTTGCACTAGCAGACGCTCCACTTTTCATGTTTCATATATTAGAATGGATGGGGATTGACTATAAATTAAATATCAATAGCTTAAACAAACGCTGGGCTAAGCAGGAAAATATTGATAGCTGGAGTCAATTAATTATTAAACATACAGCTGACACAGTTGAATACGTAACCAAAGCACCGCAATCTGGCATTTGGAAAATGTTTGACAACGGCCATATTCAGTTTGATAGAATGGATACACACAGACGTGCAGTAGAAACTGAAAATGAAGCATTTTTTATGAGAATTACCCGTGAGGATGATTATTTGTATGAAGGCGCAGATATGGGAATACTGGTTTCAAGAGGGAGAATGATGACGGATGATTTCAAACTAACTCCACGAGCAAAATCATGGATTAAGGGAATTCAAAAACAGTATAGCGCTAATATGGTTGAAGATAAGAGAGAACAAGTTCCTCTTATTGGCAGCTTAATGAAGTAAATAATGTAGAACAATGAAATGGCAAAAGCATAGATGAAACTACAATTTAATTTTATTGCAGAAATCGGCTTTCCCGGCATTAAATTTAAAGCATTGTTTGATTCTTTTTGGCCTGATTATAGAAAATGGTTGGAATCAGAACCGAACAAAGCACGAAAAAGAGCTGATTTGGAGACATCAATTGCGGCAATGGAACAATATATGCCAGAAATGCTTCCTATTTATCACAATTTATGCCATGCTGTTCAAGCAGATGAGCTAGCGGCACAATTTTTAACAGGTTTTCAACCGCCACCCTATTTAGCAGCATGTTCACAAGCAGTTTTATTGGGAGAACAAACGAAGTTGGTAAGAAATTATGATTATCATCCTCAACTGCTAGAAGGAACAATCTTAAAAAGTTTATGGCAGAACAAACAGGTCATTGCTACTACTGATTGTTTGGCAGGTGTGCTGGATGGTGTAAATGAAGATGGATTATCAGTCTCTTTAACTTTTGGAGGAAGAAACGTTGTGGGAAAAGGTTTTGGAATTCCTTTTATTCTCAGGTATATTTTGGAATTTTGCTCAACAGTGGATGAAGCAATACAGATATTACTGCGGGTTCCATGCCACATGTCATACAATGTTACCGTGTTAGATCAATCTGGAGCGTATAAAACTGTTTTCCTATCGCCCGATAGAGATACAAGTGTAAATGATCATATGTTTACGACAAACCATCAGGAGGAAATTGATTGGGAAGAAAATGCAGTTTTTAATAAAACAGAAAAGCGTTACGAATTCTTAAATGATAGGCTTGCCGATCCAGATATTACTCAGGATGAATTAATTGATTTTTTTCAGAAGAAACCATTATATAGCCATCTGTTCAGCAAAGGCTTCGGTACAGTTTACACTGCAATTTATCATCCAAAAAGCAGACTGGTAGAATACCGTTGGCCAAACATAACCATCCATCAATCAATCAATTATTTTACTGAATATAGCCAAATTGTGCAAGTGAAAGATCAAGCAATGGATCAGAAAACAGTTGATGCCTTGGCAAAATTCAAGAAGACTGAAGATATAGATGCTCCATCCAGAGCTGAGGCTTTAGATAAAATGCCTAAAAAACGGAGAAAAAAGAATCTAGCACTTCGAAAAATAAACTTAAGAATGAGCTAATGCTGCACCAGCCAGATGATAAATCTTAATAAAAACGAGACAAGAAAAGATAAATAAACTTATGGAATTTAAAAGTATTAACCCTTACAACGGCGAAGAAGTCCATTCTTTCACCGACATTTCGCAAAATGAACTGGATTCAAAACTTGATCTAAGCGCGTCGGCATTTTCTGACTGGAAAAAAACAGATTTAGAGGATCGAATAAAATTACTCAGAAATGCAGCTGAAATACTGAGAACTGAAACTGCTGTATTTGCAGAAATGATTACCTTAGAAATGGGAAAGCCCATTAAAGAATCGATTGGTGAAGTTAACAAATGTGCCTGGGTATGCGATTATTATGCAGACAACGCCAAAGCATTTTTAGCAAATCAAATCATTGAAACTGACGCACAGTTGAGCTTTGTTCAACATGATCCAATGGGCACAGTACTGGCTATTATGCCTTGGAATTTTCCATTTTGGCAAGTATTTAGGTTTGCGGCACCTACGCTTACATCAGGCAATACAGCATTATTGAAGCATGCTCCGAATGTATTTGGATGTGCGGAAATGATTGAATCTGTTTTCACAAAAGCGGGTTATCCAAAGGGTGTATTCCAAAACTTAATAGTTCATCATGACCAAACAGAACGCATATTATCCCATAAAAATGTGGCAGCAGTGTCTTTAACCGGAAGTGAGCGAGCAGGATCTGCAGTAGCTGCTTTAGCGGGAAAACATATCAAAAAATCATTACTCGAACTGGGCGGAAACAATGCTTTTATAGTGTGGGAAGATGCCGACATTGACTCTATTATTCAAACAGCCGTAACTTCCAGAATGATGAATGCAGGACAAAGCTGTATTGCAGCTAAACGCTTTATTCTATTGAAAGGAATTTATGATGAATTTGTGAGTAAATACACTAAGGCAGTTTCTGATTTAAAAGCTGGCGATACATTAGATCAATTAACAGAAATAGGCCCAATGGCTAGAATAGATTTAGCTAATGAATTACAATCTCAAGTCCAAGCCTCACTAGATTCGGGAGCTGAATTATTATTAGGTGGAAAACAAATTGATTGCTTCCACGAACCCACTATATTAGGAAATGTTAAGCCAGGAATGCCAGCTTTTGATCAAGAAACTTTCGGTCCGTTAGCTGCCATCATAAAAGCAGAAAGTATTGAACATGCTTTTGAATTGTCTGAAATGTCTTCTTTTGGATTGGGAGTAACCGTTTGCACGACAAATACTGAAAAAGCTGTGTCATACGCTGGAAGCATAAGTGATGGTGCCTATTTTGTTAATGAATTGGTGAAATCTGATCCAAGATTGCCATTTGGGGGCACAAAAAAATCTGGTTACGGTCGAGAATTAGCTAAAGACGGAATGATGGAGTTTGTGAATAGCAAAACAGTGTATGTAAAATAGAATTTTAATATGGTCTGCTAAGAAAAAGAAATGAATAAAGAAGGATATAAAATACACATTGTTGGTGCTGGAATTAGCGGATTAGTAGCGGCAAAAGTATTAGAAGATAATGGATTTAAACCCACAATTATTGAAGCATCAGATTCTATTGGTGGAAGAGTAAAAACAGATCTTGTCAATGACTATCAGCTAGATCGCGGATTTCAGGTTCTTTTGACTGCCTACCCTGCGGCTAAAAAGTATTTAAACTATAACGATCTTGACTTACAGCAATTTTTACCTGGCGCTACAATTTTTAAAGATGGTCATCAAAAAACCATTGGTGACCCATTAAGAAATATATCCTTACTCTTTCCTACTCTAATGTCTGGTATTGGAAATTTTAATGATAAACTAAATATCCTTAAACTAAATAAGCAGCTAAAAAATAGTTCTATTACTGAAATTTTTGAGAAACCTGAAAAGCCTACTCAACAGTATTTATCTGATTTTGGATTTTCTGAAGAAATAATTGAACAATTTTTCAAGCCTTTTTTTGCCGGTATTTTTTTAGAAACAGAATTACAAACTTCAAGTAGAATGTTTGAATTTGTGTATAAAATGTTTGGCGAAGGATCTGCCGCTCTGCCTAAAGCGGGTATACAAGCCATTCCAGAACAACTAAAATCAAATTTAAGCCAAACAAACTTTTCTTTTAATTCTCCGGTGCAATCAATTAAAGAAGGAGAAATTGTTTTAAATGATGGTAGCAGCTTAAAAAGTGATTATACAATTATTGCAACTGAACCAAGTTCACTAGTGTCTAACCTCAGAAACCAAGAGATAAAATGGAAGTCCTGCCACACTTTATATTTCACGGCACCAACAAGGAAGATTAAAAAACCATTAATTGGTTTAATTGCAAATCCTGATAGTCTCATCAATAATATATTTTATCACAAAAGTATTCAAACTAAATCTGCTGGAAAAAACGAACTACTATCAGTGACCGTTGTTAAACCAGTGCAACTCGATACTGAAGAATTCATAAAAGCCGTTCAAAAGGAACTGCAACAATATTGCGCGATAGAAAACACAGTATTTCTCAAACACTTTGCTATTCAAAAAGCGCTTCCTAATCTTTCCAACCTAAAATACGAAATGCTTCCGCTTGAAACAAGGTTGTCAAACAGTATTTTTTTGGCAGGTGACACTCAGTTGAACGGCTCGCTAAATGCTGCAATGATTTCGGGACAACAAGCTGCCATGGGGATAATTGAGGCACTTTCTAGCACAACAGTTTAAGTTGCAACTAGCTCCTCTAATACAAGATATATATTTGTGAGCAGCATGAAATTCATTAGTGTTAGAGCCAGTATTAGTCGATAAAAAAAAACTATTTTGAAAATATGAAAAAAATAACCCTCGCTACTTTAATATCATTTCTATCTCTAACGACAGCCTTTAGCCAGGAGGATAAAATTTATTACTCACTTTGGGAAGCTCAAAAATCCCCCTTATTAGTTTACCATCTGTCACTTGGCTGGACCAATTTAGAAGAAAATGTAGATTTTAGTTCTTTTGTTAACTTAGAATCGTTAAATATTTCAGGCAATAAACTTAAAGAGTTTCCACTTGGAATTGAGACATTAAAAAAAATAAAGAGTCTTAATTTTTCAGCGAATTCATTTAAGTCTATACCTGATTTTATTTATGATTTAAAAACTTTAGAACAGTTAGACCTGTCACTTATGAAACTTGAAAGAGTTTCTCAAAAAATTTCAAACCTTCAAAAATTAAGAATTTTAGATTTAGAGCATTGTAAGCTCGACAAAATCCCTGAATTCATTGGAGAATTAGAAAGCTTAGAAGAGCTTATTTTGACTTCTAACAACTTAAACTATCTTCCAAATTCTTTAGGTAAAT
This sequence comes from Crocinitomicaceae bacterium, assembly GCA_045110285.1. Lineage (GTDB taxonomy): Bacteria > Bacteroidota > Bacteroidia > Flavobacteriales_D > Crocinitomicaceae > Putridiphycobacter. The sequence continues at coordinate 35,213 of JBGCGA010000098.1, forward strand.
TATTAAAATTAAAGAAGTTAGAATTCAGGTACAATCCCTTATTAGAAGTACCCTCATCCATTAGTAAGCTATCACAACTAAAAATTTTAAATTTAACTGGGTTGGGACTAAGCACTCTACCCCTCTCCTTTGCCAATTTAGATAGTTTAGAATTATTATATCTCGAAGGCAATAATTTAACCGAATTACCAGAAGATATTGGTAAGTCAAATCGAATAAAGGAAATTACATTGCATGGTAATTCCTTGGTAGAATTGCCTGAAAGCATTGGAGAATTAACTCATCTAAAAAATCTAGATTTATCTGATCAGAATTTGACTGCATTGCCCAGTTCCATTGGAAATCTTTCGCAACTAAACACACTTAACTTAGCAAGAAACAAACTAGCACACCTTCCTGAATCAGTATCACAGATGGATTCACTTACTTCTTTAAATTTGATCAGTAATCCATTGTCAAAACTCCCTAAAAGTATAGGGAATCTGATTAATATTGATTCATTAAACTTATATGGTAGCCATATTAAAAAATTACCAGACTCATTTTGGAACCTAGAAAATCTAACCTATTTGAATCTTACTGGAAATAATTTGAAAACCATTTCGCCCAAAGTCAGAAATCTGTCGGGCCTGACGGAGTTGTACCTTTCCACTAATAATTTAAAAAGTATTCCATCTGACATTGCCTTTTTATCCGATCTTAAAACACTAGACATATCTTTTAACAAAATAAAAGTACTGCCAACCGAAATTAGTGAACTTAAAGTCCTCACGAAACTCATTGCATATGGTACATTAATACCTTTGAACTCAACTTCACATCACCACATGCTATTCCCTATTGTTGTTCAGTCTAAAATGAATTTTGATAATGCGGTTGTAGCCGTTAGAAAAAGGACTAAATTGGAACGCAAAGTAGATGGAATCAATAGTAAATACGTTGCTATGTTCGATAAAAACACCTTAAATTTATATGACATTAGAACAATGATAAAAGTGGATGAGATTTCATTTAATTCGCCAATAGTTTATGGCGAATGGCACCCTACTGAATCATCAAGTACAATATTACTATCATGCGAGGACTATTTGATGGAGTTTAACGTTATATCGAAGGAATTTGAACTCATTCCCAATTACTCCAACGATAGCCAACCTTCGTATAATTCACCTCTTCAGAATTTTGCTTTCTATTTCAACGAATCTGTATGGCGGTATTCGGGAGTGAATGCAATAACAAATCTATCAAACCCATCTGAAACCATCATAAATATTGAAATTAATGTAAACACCTTTTATCATAATCCGAACAATATACTTTTGATTAGAGAAGCCTATAACGAAAGCCTAAAAAAAGGATATGAGTTTTCTGCAAAGTGCTACAGCAAAATACATCCGAATGGTATTATTTATGATATTACCCCACCAGATGAAGGCTATGTAAACACCCCCAGCATTACCGAAAATGGTGAACACATATTCTTGTATTCTTATGATAAGTTTGGTGAATGCAATTACTTTATATACCATACTAGCTATGATAAATGGGTTCAGTTTAAAAGCCAAAGTGAAGAAGCTAAAATAGTTGGTGTTAACCCTAGAAAAAGCAGTGCACTTATTTTTGATGTTGAAGGCAACGAGTATAGCAACAATTTATACCTAGTAGACCTGAAAAAAGGTAGCAAAACAGTCGTTTATAATGGAAAAAAGTCAGGGGAGATTTCAGTTCCCTCAGTTAGCTATTTTGACGATAAGATAATTATTGGAGATGATGGAGCCACCGCTGCAAAAAACCTGTACATAAAAAACAAAAGAAATTTAGCCGAAACCGAAATGGAATGGCACGATAATTTGTATTACAAATACATTTTCAATGATGCAAATAACTATTTCCTAACTACTAAGGGTTTAATAAATATTAATTTAAACTCTGTCACTCATTCATATTTTCGGGCAATATCACCGGCATTATCGCCACTATACAGCGACATTGCTTACGATACCGTAAGCCGTAAATTGTATCTAGCAGCAAAAGACACCTTGCTTCAGCTCGGTCCAAAACAATTAAATGAAACTGATTATTGGCTGCATAAGTTGAAATACATTCAAAGTATAGAATTCGAAAATGATAGCACAGTGCTGCTGCATTCAGCAGGTTTAAGACCAGATCATGATGCTGTAAAACTATACATCTCAAATTCTGATAAAACAAAAAAATCATATCTTTTTGATGAACTTACAGCCCTGTCACCAGAATTATTTGCGGCGAAAAAAAATAGCACAACTTATATTTTCAATCATCAAAGTTTAAAACCTTTGCTTGAAATTGAAAACTCGTACTCTGTTCTCTTCGATCAAGATAACAAATCGCTTTATAATATTGAATTAGTAGCTTTTAAGCACAAGAAGGAAGAAATTAGAAAAGTAACCGACAAAGAATCTTTGAGCGACTTATCAATGGAAAATACGGCAATGTTTTACACAGCAAAAGGTTGGGGAGAAATGGTGTTGAGTGAAATAAATTTGCTGACTGGCAAATCTGATAGCCTTTTCAGTTTTCACCTTTCACAGCTTGATTCTGTGGTAAAACTGAAAGTCAAAAATAGGTATGGTGCCGAAAGTAAATATGTAAATGTACCTGTTTACCTTGATAGAATAGCCTACGATTCTACCTTTACGTTTGATGAATATGGAGACATCACAACTCAATATACAGCACCTTCAGGATATAGATCAGAACTGTATTACAATGATGAAACTGATGAAGAAGAAAAAGTTTGGGTTGAAATTGATGAGTCGGATGACAAGTATTCTCTCTTTTATGATAACTACCGGACTTTTCAGACTCCCAACTTATCATGCGTAATTGCGGAAGAAGAGTCTATTCAATTGAGTGTTTTAAGAGTAATAGAAAATGATACTATCCAGCTAAACTATCTTTATCCATTGTTGGCAGATAAAAACGGATATTCTACAACGGGTTCGTTAAAAGATGTAATAATTATTAACGATTCAACTGTAGTTTGTACTGATTATAGTAATTCATCATTTCTCTTTAGGTTATACAAAATCAACAATCGGTATCCAAAGGCTGAAAGAATCAGTGTAGTGGACCAGAATACCTCTAACAATTACACATACTGCGTATACAACAATACGCTTTTAATGAATGAATTTAAAGGCTCGTGGAAAAAAATTGAGTTTTCCAGCGGAAAAGTGTCATCTTCCAACTACTTATCTTCATATAAAAACAGAAGTTTACGTACTTCAAAACAAAATTTAAGAAAAAAGATAATTGGTAGCAACTATATAGGCTCAAGAACAATAAATGGCTATCAATTTAACATTATCCCTATAAGTGAAAACAGTTATATTATAAAAACTGATGACAACTACTATTTGCAACAAAATGCGCTTAATTATATCGCTTTTATTTATAAAAATAAAGCATACCCCATTGAGCAATTTGACCTCAAGTATAATAGACCAGATATAGTTTTAGAACGGCTCGGATTTGCCGATTCTACTTTAATACAAGCCTATCATCAGGCTTATTTAAAGCGTTTAAAAAAAATGAATTTTACAGAGGAAATGCTCGAAGACGATTTCCACTTACCAAAAATAAAAATTAAAAATTTTGAAGAAATTCCAACAATAGAGGACCAAGGGAGCATTGAACTCAAACTAAACATGTACGATAATAAATACAAGCTTGATAGATGTAATGTTTGGGTAAATGATGTGGCAATTTATGGTGTAAATGGAATTAGCTTAAGAGAATTAAATACCAATGAGCACGAAAAATCTATTGTTGTAAAACTAGCAAAAGGAAAAAACAAAGTACAAGTTTCCGTTTTAAATCAGGCAGGTGCCGAGAGCTACAAAGAAACTATAGAACTGGAGTCTTCTTATGGTAAAACTAAACCTGATCTTTATTTAATAACAATTGGTGAAAGCGAATTTAAACAATCAGAATTCAATTTAACGTATGCCGCAAAAGATGCGCATGACATTGCCAACCTGCTTAATGAAAGCAGTGTTTATGAAAATGTCAAAACCAAAACACTCACTAATAACCAGGTTACAAAGTCACAAATATTGCAGTTGAGAGAGTTTTTAAAAGAAGCCAATATCAATGACCAAGTCGTAATATTTGTGGCTGGTCATGGTGTTCTGGATGCCAATTTAGACTACTTTTTAGCAACATATGATATGGACTTTAACAACCCTTCTGAAAATGGTTTAGCTTACGAAACATTAGAAAATATTTTAGATGCCATTGCCCCATTAAAAAAGACATTAATTATTGATGCATGCCATAGTGGAGAAATTGATAAAGATGATTTAGCGTTAGTAGAACAAAATAACACAGAAAGTACTGATATACAATTCAGAGCGGTAGGAAAAGCTGTATCCCCAAAGTTGGGCACTGAAAACATAACTGAATTAATGAAATCTTTATTTACAGATTTGCGCAAAGGTACAGGAGCAACCATTATTTCATCAGCGGGTGGAATGGAATATGCCATGGAAAGCAGTGAATGGCAAAACGGACTGTTTACATATTGCATGCTTGAAGGTATTAGGACCAAAAAAGCTGATTTAAATAGCGACGGCGAAATTTGGCTTTCAGAAGTGCAAGAATATGTTGGGAAAGAAGTGAATAGATTGTCAAATGGGATGCAAAAACCAACTTCGAGAATTGAAAATCAGGCAGTTGATTTTAGAATTTGGAAGTACTAACTTTTTACAGTACCAATTAAGCCCAATTTACTTTCCTATACAAAAGTTAGCAAAAATGTTACCCAACAATTCATCATTACTAACGTTACCAGTTATTTCGCCTAAGTGATGTAAAGTCTGCCGTATATCCATGGCCAGTAGATCGCCGGGAATCTGGTTTATTAGTCCTTCCTCTACTCTAGTTAATGCCTCTCCGGCATTAGTTAACGCTTCAAAGTGTCTAGTATTGGTCACAATGGTTTGGTCTTCTACTCTAATACTCCCAACTGCTTCTTCGAGCGCATTTTCAAGGTCTTTTTGGTTTGTTTTGAATTTAGCCGCTAAGAAGACGCCTTTTCCCTCTAAATCTTTAAAATCATTTAAATCTACTTGATCAATTTTATTAAATACTGGGATTAAAGTTTGGTAAGACTGAATATTTGACCCCTTAAAGTGATTAATATTTTTGATGATTTGCTCTGAGGTCGTATCCACCAAATCAATCATTAGCAATACAATGTCCGCTTTTTTAACTTGCTCAAAGGCTTTTTTAATACCTATGCTTTCAATTTCATCTTCAGTACTGCGAATACCAGCAGTATCGATAAATCGGTATGAAATATCTCCAATAATGATCTCATCTTCTATGACATCTCTTGTTGTACCAGCAATATTTGACACAATAGCTTTATCTTCATTCAAAATGGCATTCAGTAATGTAGATTTACCAGAATTTGGTGTACCCACAATAGCCACAGGAACACCATTTTTTATTACATTTCCTAACTTAAAAGATGCTATTAGTTGTTGAATGGCAATTTTAATTTCTGTTACTAAATTTTCTAATTGTGAACGATCAGCAAATTCAACATCTTCTTCAGAAAAATCTAATTCCAACTCTACTAATGAAGCAAAGTCCATTAGTTTTTGTCTTAGTGTTTTTAAATCTTCACTAAATCCGCCACGCATTTGATTAATAGCAACGTTGTGTTGAGATTTTGAGGTGGATGAAATCAAGTCAGCAATGGCTTCAGTTTGGCTCAAATCCATTTTGCCATTCATAAATGCACGCATAGAAAATTCGCCAGGCTTGGCTAAACGCGCACCATTTTTTATTAGTAACTCTAAAATACTTTTTTGTATGTAAACAGAACCGTGACATGCCACTTCTACACTGTCTTCACCTGTAAAAGAGGCTGGATTTCTAAAAATAGTGACCAGTACTTCGTCTACTATATCTGTGTCGTCTACAATTCTCCCAAAATGGGCTGTATGACTAGTTTTATCAGCTAGCTTTTTAGAAAATACAGATTCAACTATGCTGAAAGATTGAGAACCAGAAACCCTAATAATTGCAATTGCTCCCATTCCTGGAGCAGTTGACAGTGCACAAATGGTATCGGTAGATTCTAAATGTTCCATAATTATTTAGTTAGCAAGCAACAAACATATTTAAGCATGAATGCCCTGCTACTAAATACGGTGGCTTAAGAGAAATAGTTGTGGATTTTTTAAAAAAAATGGAGATTCGCTAATTCATTAAATCTTCATTTCTAGTTATTACTTTTTATTAATCTAGAGAATTATCTTGGTTTCCGCAAACTAACAAATTCTCAGGCCAATCACACAAACATCATCTACTTGATCTAATCGACCTCGCCAGTCTTCAAAGGTTTTATTCAGAATTTCCTTTTGTTTTTCCATTGACTGCTTTTGAATAGACAATAATAAAGCTCGTAAATTAGAAGGTTTAAATTTCTTCCCTTTTTCACCACCAAATTGATCAACATATCCATCTGAAAATATATAAATCAAATCTCCTTTTTTAACAATAATTTCATGATTAACAAATGGTTTCGGATCTCTAAATACGCCAATTGGTTGTTTATTTGCTTTAAATTCAATAATTTCTTGACCTCGTACTATCCATAAAGGATTATTTGCACCTGCATAATTGAGCAAATTCCCTTTTAAAGAACAAATGGCTATATCCATCCCATCATTAACATCTTCATCAGATTTACCAAATTCCTCAATAACAATCTCTCTTGCTGTATCCAAAATTTTACTTGGTAGTCGGTTTTTAAATTCTCGAACAGACCTATTCAGAGCCCCATTACAAACCACTGAAACCATTGCTCCTGGCACACCATGTCCAGTACAATCAGCCGCTGCAAATATCACTTCATCATCCACTTGTTCCATCCAATAAAAATCTCCTGCTACTATATCTTTAGGCTTAAAAAATATAAATGCATTTGGTAACAAAGTTTTTACTGTTGAATTTGAAGGTAAAATTGCATTCTGAATTCTTTTCGCATAAGCAATAGAATCCGTTATTTCTTGATGTGCTAATTTTATTTCTTCCTTTTGTTTTTCAGTCTCTTCTTTTTGCTTTAGAATAATTCGATTATCCTTTCTTTTTCTTCTATATCCTATAAAAGCAACACCAATTAACAAAGTTGCAAACCCCAGACCACTGTATAAAATATACTTTTCTTTTGTTTCTTTTTCTTTATCTTTTGCTCTAGCTAAATCAGCTATTTCATTTTGTTTTACAAATGCTAGACTGTCAATTATTTTAGATTTTTCATATTCATAACCAATTTCCTGACTCATCATTTCTCTTTGATTTGATTCTGACTGAATGGAATCTAATGTAGTCCGCCAAACTAAGTAGGTCTCAAATCCTTTTTTATAGTTAGCATTTAAAATATAGGCCTGATAAAGAGCCTCTGCAGCAGGCTCTAAAAGTACTATCGACTCATATTCTTGAGCTAGATTATAAGCTTTTTCTGACCATTGTATCGCTTTTCTGCTATTTCCTTTTGCAGCATACCAATTACCTAATTCAGCGTAAGACATCACTAGGTCATTATTCAAATTAAGTTCCTCTCTAATTTTCATGCTTCTAGATAAATAGTACAGAGAAGAATCTAAATTATTCAATTCAAAATGTACGGCACCTAGTGTGGAAATTGTGTTTGCTGCCCCCTTACTAAAGTCATTTCCTAACTGCGCATCATATCCTAAAGACTTTCTAAAACAAATTAAGCTAGAATCTAAATCTCCATTAGACAAATATGCGCCACCCATATTTACGTAGATACTGGCTAACAGATCAGGGTTATCCATTCTTTCTGCTATCACACATGATTCCTTGAAATATACAATAGATTTTTCTGTTTGATTCAAGCTTAAATACACACTACCTAAACACATTAACGCATTTGATTGACAGGGTAAATTACCTGACTTATCTGACAGTTTTAATGCCCTATCATATTGAATTATTGACTCTCTTAAATTTCCAGAATCAAAATAGATATCACCTAAATCTACAATACACTCTTCTAGTAAATCATTTAACTCAAGTTTTTGGTAAATACCAACAACCTCTTTAAGAGATTTAATTCCAAGGTGATAGTATCCAAAATTTGTGCAAAACTCGCCGAGAAATTGCAACCCAATTCCTAGTGACTCATGAAAGAACTCCTGCTCTAAAGGAGACAGACTTTTTGCTAGATTAGACCGCGATATTGAAATAATCTCTTGAACAACAATAGAATCTTGAATTGGATCAATATCATATATTATATTATCCCAACTCCTTAGTGCATTAACCTTTAAAGAATCATGAACAGAAGAATTAATTATTTTCTGTAAACTGTCAATTTTAACCTTTTCGTTTGCAGTCAGCTGGCCGGCCAATAAAAAAGGTAAGCCAAGGAAAAGTAATGCAAATAATTTAGTCATAGAGCCAAACGCTTCTCCTACAAAGTTAGCATTATTTACTATTTGAAATAACGAGTAGTAATTAAGCTAAAAATTTTAAAATAAACTACTTACAAAAAAACACACTAAAACTAAATTTATAAATTACTTCATAAAAGAAGTTAACATCCATACTGTTTTTTCGGTTTGCGTAATGTAATCACTCATTAAACTGTTTGTTCCTTCATCTTCGGCATCAGCTGATAAAGCCAGGATTTTACGTTCCTTGCCGATTAACACTGAAAAATTATCGATTACATGTGACACTGCCTCTGTTTGAATATTATCACTTTTAATCGACTTGATTTCTGACATGGCAATATAATCTTCTAAGGTATGATTCGGTGTTCCACCTAAGGTCAGAACACGTTCCGCGATTTCATCCACTTTTATTACTGCATCATTGTACAATTCTTCAAATTTTAAATGCAATTCGAAAAATTTTTTCCCTTTAATATTCCAATGGAAGCCCCTTAAGTTTTGATAAAACACTTGATAATTAGCTAATAAGTCGTTGAGTTGTACTACTAAGTTGTTTGATTTTTCTAAATCTAATCCTATGTTGTTTTTCATAATATTGGTTTGATACAAAGATACAAATGATTAGAGGCTCTATCAAATTGATACTTTTTATCTGCATATAAATTAAATCAATTTAACAGACCCAAGATATAGAAAATTTATTGTGAATTAAAATCAAGAAAAAACCTTGTTATAAACAAATCAAAGCTATATTTTTGAACTCGAATAAATCAAAACAAAAACATGTCAGTATTAGTAAATAAAGATTCTAAAGTAATTGTTCAAGGTTTTACAGGTGGTGAAGGTACTTTTCATGCCAGTCAGATGATTGAGTTTGGTACGAATGTAGTTGGTGGAGTTACACCTGGTAAAGGTGGTCAATCTCATCTCGATCGTCCAGTTTTTAATTCAGTTGCTGATGCAGTAGCTAAAACTGGTGCTGATGTCAGTATATTATTTGTGCCTCCAGCTTTTGCTGCGGATGCCATTATGGAAGCTGCTAATGCGGGAATAAAAGTTATTATTGCGATCACGGAAGGAATCCCTGTAAAAGACATGATTATTGCTAAAGAATACATCAGCCAGCACGATACAACATTGATTGGTCCAAATTGCCCAGGTGTTATTACAGCAGATGGTGCAAAGGTTGGAATTATGCCAGGGTTTATCTTTAAGAAAGGTAAAATTGGAATTGTATCAAAATCTGGTACTTTAACATATGAAGCTGCAGATCAAGTTGTAAAAGCTGGTATGGGAGTTACCACTGCTATTGGTATTGGTGGAGATCCAATTATTGGAACAACAACTAAAGAAGCAGTTCAATTGCTAATGGCTGATGATGAAACTGAAGGCATTGTGATGATTGGAGAAATTGGAGGAAACTTAGAGGCCCAAGCTGCTGAATGGATTAAAGAAAACGGAACAAAACCAGTAGTTGGCTTTATTGCAGGTGTTACAGCTCCAGCAGGACGTACCATGGGACATGCAGGTGCAATTGTTGGTGGTGAAGATGACACTGCTGAAGCCAAAAAAAGAATTTTACGTTCGTGTGGTGTGCATGTTGTTGACTCTCCAGCAGATATTGGAAAGAAAATGGCAGAGGTTTTAGGAGTAACGGCGTAGATTTTAGAACACTAGACACTAGACAAAATATAAAAAAAGGAGTCCAACTTTATGTTGAGACTCCTTTTTTCTTATGTGTGCGCTTTTTTGATGAATTGATTTTGTTTGTTAGTACCGCCGTAACTTTTTTCACTAACGAAACAACAAAGAAAAGTCAGTTTCTTATCGGGATTCTAAAACTAACTAAACCTCCAGCCTATTTTATATACTGTTGGTCGTTTAGTCTTCGCTCTAATCTAATGACATAATCTCTAGCAATTTTTATATTATGATCGCCGTAGGCCTGTTTTGCCAATTCTAAAGCTTTATTTAAGTTTCCGTTTATTTCGTGATAGATGGCCATATTATAAGTTGCTCTTCCTATCACCTTTCGCTTTGTTGCAGATGCCATATCCTTTGCCCACAATGTAGAAGCACCTTGCCAGTCGTTTACCATGGCCCTTCTTCTCGCAATCTTTAAATTAGGGCTACCGCTTCTGTAATAAGTTCTATTCACTCTTATTTGATGTTCTAGCAATCTTTCTGCATAGGCCTGCCCTATTTTCTGACTCAAGTTCAAAACGGTTTGTTCTCTATTTAAAACTGCAGCTAATGCATTAATCGGCGTTAAGCCAGATCCTGTGTTTCTCACTTGATTGGTCATTCTAAACTCATCTAAAATAAGCATTTGCTGAGCGTCATATATTCTCCACCCCGTTTTTATAATGGTAGTAACCGTTGCAGTATGTCTAATTAAAGGCACTTTACCTAATGGTGTGTTTTGGCTGGTATTTTGCGTTGAGTAATTCACTTTTGTATCAGTATCAAAAACTTCTAACGAAAACAATAGTTTCGAACTTTGTGGTCGACAAATAGATTTGATCTGATCCCACTGCAATTGCACAGGAAATTCATTAATTGGTCCTCCATCCACACTCATACTATCAAGTAATAATACATTTGAAAACTGAGGATTATTCTTTAAACGATCAAACAAACCTTGAATGGTTTTTTCAGCAGCTTTTTTATCTAAATCACCTTCTAAAGTCACTCCATTTTCTAATATATCAACTATTTTCGAATTACCAGTTTTAGTAGATCGGTTGACTACAGAAGCAATAGTATACTCAGGAGTTAAATAAATTGCAGGTGGCTGAGTAATGGTTAAGAAAACAGATTGTTTACATGCTACAACACCAATTGCAATTACCACAATTAAAAATAAGTTTGATTTTTTCATATGCTATCCTTTTTGAGCCTTTAGGCATCCAATTTAACAATTAATTATCACAAATTTGTAAATAAGAATGAATTCAAAAATTGTAAATTTGATAAAACTGAAATATGCGAATTACCAGTCTTGTCATTCTTGTTTTATTAGTAGGCTGTAGCAAAAAGAACGCCAAAAACTCCCTTGAGTATTATATTGAGCAAAATATTTCACTTGCACAAGACGAATTAATAGCCTGTGCTGCAAGTCAGTCTCCGTATTCTAGTGATTTATCTTATCCAACAGATGTTTTCTTTTATCCCTTGGAAGGTGCAACTGAATTCAAATATTTTGAATGTGAAAAACCTAAAAATTCTGACGATTTTTCTAAATATTTTGAAAAAGTACTACCACAAGCACCAGTATTTGGAGGATATCTATCACGTTTCAGAAATTCAGAATTTGAAGATGAGCGTTACGGCATTGTCACATACAAAGTCGGTGAGACACTTCATATTTGTGACCCCATTCGATTAAAAACAAATGCAAAACCAACTGAATTTAATACTGGTTTATTTTCTGTGCAAGAAGACAGTATCAATCCAACATTTACTTGGGAGGATGGAATTTATAAGGACAATGTTATCTACTTTCAAGTGGTTTCAGACACCTTAGGCAATCTAATTTCAGGAACCTATACATTGGAGAAAACATTCACTTTTTACGACTTATCCAATGTGGTACTCAACATTACCAAAGGTACACCCGAATTAGAACCAAATAGCCGATACAATGTAACTTTAATGGCAGTTAGCGAAGACAATTGGGTAAATTTGGTTGCTGAACGGACGTTTTACACCAATTGATAATACCTTGGGTCTTATCTAACTATTTACACATTATTATCAGTTTTTAAATCTGCTTTGTGAGCACTAAAGGTTGATGATTATTTGTGTTTCAGAGCAATATTCAAATCAACTTATCGTTTAGCAATTAATCTATCTACAATTAATTCTAAAACATGCTTATGAAAATGTATTGGTTTGCCCTCAGTTTACTTTTTGTTCTTAGTTGTCAGAAAAAAGAGAAAAACATGAACTTAGAGGAGTATATTGAAGACAATTCGGACCTCGAACAAGTCTCCCTAACTGCGTTCGTACTGTCAGACATTAACCAACTCAGTCCTAGTGGTAATGGAGGCCCCTTTTCTGAATTCTATTTTGAAAAACCTAGTGATGCTTTCGACTTACGTTATTTTGCGACAAAAGACGTCAAAAAAACGGATGCTTTGAAATATTACAAACCAGTTAATAAACTCCCAATGGGTGACTCTCCCGCTTTTAATGGAGGGTTAAGAAGGACGGGGGTTGGTGATGCTTCTATTGAAAAAAAAGTAGTATTAACTTATAAAACTGCTGGTAAAATTCATATTTCGGAACCTGTTCTTGTTAAACAAAGTACTGCGCCTACTGAATACAATGATGATTTACTTATTGTAAAGGAGTCGGGAATCACTCCATATTTCGAATGGCAAGATGGGGGCTCTGAAGTTTTGAATCAAAGGTATTTTCTTGTTATTTCTGACTCAATAGAAAACCTAATATCTGGCATTTACACCACCAACAAAAATTTCGAATTCTACGACTCGTCTTCTGTAATCGAAAGTTTAGCTATTAGCACTGCAGAGCTTCAACCAAATAGCAAATACATAGCAACTGTTTTCGGAATTAGTGATTTCCATTGGGTGAATTTTGTCGCCCGGAAAGCTTTTTACACTAACTAGGCGATTAACCACCAGTAAACAACTTCAAAACATCATTTCCATTGGCATATAGCAAAAGTGCTAGTAAAAATATCATACCAGCCACTTGCGCATATTCCATTAACTTTTCGTTTGGCTTTCTGCCACTAATCATTTCGTATAGTAAGAACATGATGTGACCACCGTCTAATGCCGGAATAGGTAAGAAATTCATGAAGGCGAGTATAATTGATATTAAAGCTGTATTTTCCCAGAACGATTGCCAGTTCCATTGTTTGTCAAACAACCCACCAATGGCTCCAAAACCACCAACACTAGTGGCGCCTTTAGTTGTAAAAACATATTTAAATTGTTTCACATAATTGGTTAAGGTGGTTACCCCCGCCTCAATTCCTCTTGGAATACTTTCAAAAAAGCTGTACTCAATTTTGGTAATTTTTTCGTCAAGGCGAGAATTTGGGAAAACGCCTACAGTACCTGATGAGTCCACACTGAGGGTTAAGTTTTGCGTTATGCCATTCCGCTCAATGACGGCAGACAGGTTTTTACCTTTATTTTCAGACACTTCAGTTCTAAACTCATCCCAATACTTAATGTCTTTATTATTTATTGAAGTAACTATATCGCCTTTTTCTAATCCAGAGCTCATTGCCCGTGGTACCACTGAATCAATTTCTGCAATAAATCTAATATCGAAAGCACGCATGGCACCTTCTTTAAACATAGTCATATCAATATCTTCTGGTAATGGAATGGTCTCTATTTCACCATTTGGATGCTCTACCTTAAATTCTCTTGCACCGTTCAAAGCAATTTTTAACCCTAGTCGGGCAATGTCTTTCGGTACTTCCCCATTAATAGTTAATATTTTGTCACCATCCTGGAAGCCAAATTGTTCAAAGTGTTTTTCAACTGAAAAACCATATTCTGCTTTATCCGCTTCGATTAACTCCTCACCATAAGCGAACATTAAACCGATATAAATGATGCAGCCAACAATTAAATTAACCGTTACACCTCCAATCATTACAATTAAACGTTGCCATGCTGGCTTGGATCTAAATTCCCAGTCTTCAGGTGGCTTAGCCATTTGCTCCTTATCCATGGACTCGTCAATCATTCCTGAAATTTTAACATAGCCTCCTAATGGAATCCAACCAATCCCCCATTCAGTACCATTAATTTTCTTTTTGAAAATAGAAAATTTATAATCGAAAAACAGATAGAATTTTTCAACCCTTACCTTAAACCATTTGGCTGGCAAGTAATGACCGAATTCATGTAAAACAATTAATAATGAAAGACTTAAAAGTAATTGACCGCCTTGAACAACGTATTCCATGCTATAATTTTGAAAAGCCCAAAGTTAAACCATTATTCTTTTAACCCTTGTCATTAGTCGTTAAATATTGCAAAAAACAATAAAAGCTAAATTAATCCGCATTTAAAAAGGTCATAGTCCGACTTAAAACCTCTTGCATATCGTCTGGCAATTCATCCGATTGCCAAGGATGAACCATTTGAAAAGTATGTCCCGCTCCTTTAATAATTTCAACTCTAGTTTCTGTCCATCTTGAAACATTTATTCCTTCTGAAATACTGACAACCAAATCCATATCTCCATGTATTTGAATAAAAGGTTTAGTGATGGATTCACAAGCATTCTTAATATTTAATGCACCCGAATTCAATTCAAAGTCTTCGTAAAAACTGTAAAAATGTGGCATATTTTGTTTCGTTCGTCCATTCTGAACATACATCACTCCAGCCAATTTCCAGTCATCTAATTCATCTCCTGACGGAAAACGCATTTTAAAATCAGATACCCCTGCCCAAGACACTATTTTGGCAATTCTCTGGTCCTTTGCTCCATGTAAAATAGCAATTCCTCCTCCTCTACTATGCCCAATGACATAAAACGGAATTTGCCATTCTTTTTCTAGACAGATTTTTTCTGCTATTGTCACCATTTTATCAAGATCAAATAGCTCTTTAGAATAGGAATTTCTCCCAAAAGCATCTAAATCAGCAAAATCTATTGGTTCAGCCTCTGTTCCGCCATTATGAGAAAAATTAAACTTAATAAAAGCAATTTTATTCTTGGCAAAATACTTTGCTACTAAACTCCAAGCACCCCAATCTTTAAACCCTTTATAACCGTGCGCAAACACTATAAAACCAGTTGGTTTGTCTGGCAAATAAATGTCATACAAAGCAATTCTACCGTCGCTCCCAATGTATTTTTTATTAATCAATTCAATCATATACACTATATTTATCCAAACTAGACTGATAAAGCAGTCTAAGTTACAATTAATTGGAAAACCATGAAGGCTAATTGGCTAAAAGCGCTTATTTTAACACTTCTTATATCAAGCTGCGGTAGTCCAAGGGGAAAGCTCTACCAAATTGATAATTTGGAAATTTATTACGACGAAAATAAAGGAACAGCTGATTTTGTAAAGCCATTAGGTGCTTTTTTTAAAGACAATGGACTGGTTCACCCCAACCAAAAACATTCCGTTAAACTCACCTCTACTCCCAATGAATTTGTTTTAAAAATGATCTTAAACGATTCACTTGAAAAAGTTCCAGTAGACCTGTTAAAAGAAATTGAATATTTAGAGGCTGCCATTGGTGAAACCGTTTTTAAAAATGCTAATTTTGCAATAGTTATTACCGACGCGTATTTTAAACCGCTTAGCACTTCAGAAAATTGAAAGTTTCAGCCTCAATATATTCCGACAAAGTTAACCAATTAGAAACCACTATTGAGCTGTTAAACGCCAATAATATTGATTTGATTCATGTTGACTGCAAAGACAATTTAGCTGTTTTTGATGACATTGTGGTAATGAAAGCAAAATCTGCCATTCCGCTCGATCTTCATATCATCACCGACCAAGCCGATAGATATTACAAACCAATGATTGAGCACCAAGTTGATTTTGTTACATTTCAGTACGAAGACTTAATAGATAAAACGCTTGATGTGCCAAATGAATTTACAGGCAAATTAGGCTTATCCATTACCAGTAATACACCTATTGATGTATTCGAACCTTACGCCAATCGGTTTGACTTTATTTTGTTTATGGCCACCATACCTGGGGAAAGCGGTGGTGTATTCGACCGTAAAAATTTTAGAAGAATAAGAGATTTTAAAAAACGATTTCCTGGCAAGCGGATTCATGTAGATGGCGGTGTGAACGGCGAAGTATCTTTTATACTTAGAAATATGGGTGTTTTTGCCTCTGTTTCGGGTTCATACTTATTTAATGCGAGCACCATTGGTT
The DNA here is from genome assembly GCA_045110285.1 of Crocinitomicaceae bacterium. Classification (GTDB taxonomy): domain Bacteria; phylum Bacteroidota; class Bacteroidia; order Flavobacteriales_D; family Crocinitomicaceae; genus Putridiphycobacter. The sequence continues at coordinate 51,599 of JBGCGA010000098.1, forward strand.
CTGCTTTATTGAATCTAAAGCTAAACGAAGTAGAATCGCATTTTTTGGTGAAGGATTTTATGCTAGACTTGGATGAATCGCCCTATATTTATGAGGCTGATTTAACACTCAAAAACACCATTGAAGCCATGAATATTGGCAAACTAGGCTTTACAGCTGTTATAAATAAAAGCAATTTACTGAAAGGTATAATTGGCAATGCTGATTTAAGACAAGGCCTTTTAAATAATATCGATTCGTTGAATGATTTAAATACAGCGGACATGATTAATGCTAAACCGTTAACTATCAATGAAAGTGCCACAGTAGTAGAAATGATTCGATTTGTAAAAAACGAAAGTAAAACAATATTATACCTACCAGTTGTAAACAACAATAACGAATTGGTAGGTACACTTAATTTCATGAATTTAATTAAAGGAGAAATATGATAATCCATTTAAAAAAGGACATTGGCAATACAAAAGCGAATGAAATAGCAGCAAAAACTAATGCTTTTGTGGTCGATAGAAAAGACCACTATGTTTTAATTTCTAGCTCTTCAACCAAAGAAGTACCAGCAGATATTAAAGACCTTGTGATTGAAAGTCATGTTTTTCCAGACGATATGCAATTATCGTCGCGCCAATACATGAACACAACACGTGAAATTCAGTTTGGAAATGTGAAAATTGGTGGAAATACCAATAATACCATTATGATTGCTGGGCCATGTTCAGTAGAGTCTGAAACGCAAATTCAAGAATCGAGTGCTTTATTAAAAAGTCATAATTTAACCATGTTGCGTGGTGGCTGCTATAAACCCCGTACTTCTCCATACAGTTTTCAAGGCATGGGCTTTAGCGGACTGCAATTATTGGCTAAAATGCGCGAACAACATGGTTTAGCAGTGATAACTGAGGTTAGGGATGCAACGCATGTGCACGAAGTGATTGAGCATTCTGACATCATTCAAATTGGCGCAAAAGCCATGTACGATCAAGGTATTTTACGTGCCTGTGCCAAAACCACAAAACCCGTAATGATTAAGCGTGGATTTGGATCAACACTTCAAGAAACAGTGCAATGTGCAGAATTTGTTTTGTCGGGCGGAAACGATAATGTTGCCATTTGTGAACGGGGGCTTAGAACATTTGAAACTAAAACTCGTTTTACCTTGGATTTGTGTGGTGTTGCTTATTTAAAGGAATACACCAACCTACCAGTGATATTAGACCCAAGTCATGCTATGGGACACGCTTATGGTGTGCCGGACTTAACAAGAGCTTGCATGGCTATGGGAGTTGACGGATTAATTATTGAAGTACACCCTGACCCTGCAGTAGCGAAATCGGATGCTTCGCAGCAATTAAACCATGCGGAATTTGAAGGGCTTCTCAAAACACTGGCACCAATTGGTAAAGCTGTTGGTAGAAATTTGGTTTAAAAATTGCTTATAATTTTGAAACATTAATACAATAGTTACTATGCGCCTTATTTTCCTTTTATTCTCCTTTTCAGTTTGCATGCAGGCAAAAGCACAGCCGTTAGAGCTTCAAGGGTTAGACTATAATCAAATTGCGTCTTATTATATTCAATATTTAAAGGCAGGCTCATTGTTTGTAAGGCTTCAGACCAAAAGCAAAAAAATTGCGATTCTAAAAAAAGCAGGCCACTTATCGGCTGCAAAAAAAGTGCAGGAAGATCAGCTACGAATAAATTCTAGTATTGTAGCTGCCTTTAGAGGCTCTTTTAAATTTTGTCCGGTTTACTTTTTTTACACCGACGATTCTAAGCATATCTTAAAATCTAACATAGATAGTGTCCAGTTTTTAGACGATAAACTAAACTACAATAGCCAAATTAGGCCAACTGGACAATTCCTAATTGGTGAATTTGGAATTATAAAAGAAGATACGGCCAAATACTACAATGGCTCTGCTGCAGACTATGAAAAAGATTCTACAGGTACACTTTACAAAAACAAACAATATAGCGGAACAGCTAATATGAGTTTTGGAGCCTTAATTATCAAAAGTCCTCAATTAGTGCAATTACCGCGTCCTTTTCCCTACTATATGCGAACGCTCTCTACCATTCCAATTGTACGCAGAAGTCACACCAAAGTAGTTCGAAGAATGGATTACGCCTTAAATATGTTTTACAACAGAACAATGGGCTTGCAAACTTTTCCTGAATAGGAATTTTAGTCTATTAAATTAAACTGACTTGCTAACTATGTAAAGAATTTCTGATTTTGGAATTCTATATCGCTCAAATACTTCGGTTGGTAATTCCTTTGAAAAATCAACAGCTTCAACATTGAAACCAGTTTCTTTTAGTCTTTCTGGATAGTTTAACCCATACAGCCTCACATGGTCGTACTGCCAAAAGTGTTTTTCGCGCTCTTCGGGTGTTGTAATCGACCAATCTTCATAAGTTTCTGTTCGGCTGACATCAATTGGCACTTGCATAATGCCCCAACCACCTGGTTTCATAATTCTGTACAATTCCTTCATGCACTGTAAATCGTCTTTTACATGCTCCATCACGTGGTTACAGAAAATAACTTCGTATTGGTTATCCTCTAATGGAATATCGTGTAAATCGAAATGTAAATCCGCTATGGGCGACAGTAAATCGCCTGTGGTATAATCTAAGTTTTTTTGCTTTTTAAATAAGCTGTGGAAGCATTGCTCTGGCGCAATATGCATTACTTTTAAGTTTGGCTTCGTAAAAAAGTCTGACTTATTTTTAAGGTATAACCACATCACACGGTGGCGCTCAAGGGTTAAATCGTACGGACATAAAACATTGTCGCGGTGAACCACCTTTGAACCGTACGACAAAAACTTTCGAAATTTCTTTTCACAAACCGGACATTCTACCTTATCACCCTTATAAAGCAATGGTGCAAAACGCTTAAATACATAGCTTAAACGAATTAACATTGGCCGTGGCAAGGTATTTAAAAGGAATTTGTAAATCTTCTTCATGTGCAAAATTTCGAAGGGCAAATATAGGAAATAAAATAGGGATTATTATGAGGACTTTAATGCTGTTATTTAATTACAATTTAATTAATCATCAAATAGCATATCTATCTTAAATCCCTACAACTGGGTCAACAAACTAATGGGAATAATGCTAAACATTTAAGTTACGATTCTATTTGTCATTTGAAGAACTCATAATATCTTCTGTCTGAAAACTTCCATTTACTTTTCTTTTCTTGCTCAGATGCTATGTCCGGAGCATCCTCCTTTTCAGAAATTAAGCCATTAGAATAGTAGGTAATTAGGAGCTTAGTACCACTAGCAGAAAATAATCCTGTATTTATATCTTGAGGCCAATTCTTATATTGCGGCACCAAAGAATCACCAAAATAAAACGGAACTAAAACATAGGGGCTACCTTCCCATATCAGCGTATCCGCTTTTCTCTTTTTATTTAGATTTATCAACAACCCGACAGTGTCTGTTTTGTAATCAATCAATACGGTATCAGCACTAAGAATAAATATTGTGTCTTTGCCTTGCCATTCCAAATAAGAAAACTGACTTTCACTCTGACCATTCATCCGATTTAAGGAGTCGTAGTAAAAATCAATTTTGCGATAACTTATACAGTCTGAATTTGTCCTTTTTGTTGATTCTGTAACTTTAATCAACAATTGATTTTTGTCATAAAAAAAGTCGTACTCATAAATGTAGTAAACAGGAAAATCATTAAAAGATCTCCAAATCGGGTTGTATCGATAATCACTTCTAAGACCAAACTCTTGATAATAAATGTATTTTACAGGAAAACCAGCCATATTAAACTCTA
>JBGCGA010000099.1:0-5058 GCA_045110285.1 Crocinitomicaceae bacterium
TTCGACCAGTTTTCATTTTTTTTGATCAAATTTAAATGAAAACGAATCTGAGTGAATTCGATTTAACAGGTTTTTAACAAGAGATAAAAAGTTACGGTAACTAGTCCCAATACTAAACCACTATTCCTCTTCTCCGGTAAACAAAGTCAAAAAGAATGATACGGCAGCTATTACTAAGCCAATCACAATTATTATAGTAGCAGGTGGCCAATGAATTATTTTAAATAAAAGCCCCACTGCTAAAATCGAGCTACCTACCAAAAACGCCAAAGCAACCAATCTTTCTCCCATAGTACTTTGAAAATTTTCAAACCCCATGTATTGATAAAGCCATATAACTAGAAAAAGCAAAATACCAAAACTTGAAAACAATTTAAAAATTTCTTGATAATCTGGATATAAGAAACTTAACGTTTTAAAACCCGTGAAAAGCAAAACACCACTAACTTTTATTAGTGTAAATACTTTTTTTCTAGCTTTGAACAAAGCATATCTAGGGTAAACAAGAAAAAGACCACAGTAACCAACAAATAGAATTCCGCGTGAATATGGCCAATGCATTATCATAAATAGAGAGCCAACTAAAAGTGATGCTATAGCTAATATCAATAAAAATCTCAACGCTTTTACTTTTGCCATTCGAAATATTAAATTGAAATAAAGAATAAAAATAAGCCTTGAAAATCTACTATCAGAAAGCAATCTCACTCCATAAAAAAAGTCTAGAATCTAGAAATCTAAGCTCTAATCCTACTCTTGCTCCCCAAATAACTTCCCCTGGCTATCGTCTTCAATATCTTTAATTGGATTCGACTTTTTTTGACCGGTTAAATCCCATTCCATTTCAATAGGTCCTTCATCCGAATTATCTGTTACAGGACTCTCCTCAGAATTTTCATTTTCTGCCGCTTCTTCTGCTGCTTTTTCATCTTCCGGCCATGGCTTCCCACCGTTTACTTCGTGAGTTAATTGAATTTCTTTAACTTTTAATTTAGTTAACTGATTACCTAGGCTCTTCATTCCCTTTACATCAATAAACTCTGCTAAATTAATTTCTTTATCAGGTAAGTCTTTGGTTTCTTTTAAACGCTTATTGTAAATCACTTTTATTACCGGCTCAAACCCCGTGCTAACAGCATCTAAACTTGAGTTTTCATGTTCTGAAATAAATGATACTTTTTTATCCGATCTGGTTTCAATTAAAAAACGTTTCACATAATGTAATTCTTTGTCACCGTCAAAATACACAACACTTAACGGTCTGTCCGGATGCCATTTTTCAACATGAATCAAATCATCATCAAAATGGTTTGAAATATCAAAATTGGTTAAACGATATGCTCCAGAAGCATATAAACTCAAAATCTTATCATCTCCTTTAAATGCCCCTAAATAATCACCTCTTTTATCGGTATTCAGACGTGTGACAGTTGGGTCGAACCAAATTTTGCGAGCCGCTAATGTTGATCCTCCAACTTCTTTCTGAACAATTTTAGAAACAATTTCTTTAGTTACTCTATTTCCAGCTGAGCCTCTTCCCTTAATCAACAAACTACCAAAATCAATTTCGAACTTAATACGTTTTAGGTGCGGACGTGGTCTTAAATGAACTGTAACAATCTCTTGCTGACCATTTGGATGAAAAGAGAAATAGTAAACCTTTGAACCTTTGGTTCCTTTGGTTAGATCATACTCTTTGTCGCGAGTAACTGACTTAACATTAAAACGCTTCATCATTGTTGGTCCGTTTGTACCATCTCTATATATCAAATGATAAATGGTTCTAGCATCTTTCTTTTTAAATACAGCGGTGTGAATGATTCCTTTACCAACAAATTTCTTGTCGCTAATTTTGGTCACCATCATTCGTCCAGAAGCAAAAAAGACAATAATATCGTCTATATCACTGCAGTCTTGTACATATTCATCTTTACGTAAACTGAATCCAATAAACCCTTCTTCCTTGTTAACATATAATTTTTTGTTGGCAATAATTACCTTACGGGCAGCTATATTGTCGAATGTTTTAATCTCCGTTTTACGCTCTTTACCTTCACCAAATTGTGCTTTTACATCCTTAAAATAAGCAATAGCGTATTCAATTAAGTTTGCGAGGTTAGCTTCCACTTCTTTTAATTCATCTTCTAATGATAAGATATAAGTGTCAGCTTTGTCTGCATCATGCTTAGTTATTCTACGCATTCTGAGTTCTAGAAGTCTTTTCACATCATCATCTGTTACCTTCCGAGCCAAATGTTTAATGTGTGGCTTCAATAACTTATGAGTAATTTCAATGGCTTCGTCATAAGTTTTACCATCAAAATCGATATAAATTTTCTGCTCAATAAATATTTTTTCAAGACTGGCAAAGTGCCACATCTCAAGCAATTCAGCTTTTCTTATTTCAAGCTCTTTTTTAAGAAGACCAACAGTATTATTTGTGGACACTCTTAATATTTCATTAACACCTAAAAAATGAGGTTTTCCGTCCCAAATAACAGATGTATTGGGCGAAATAGACATTTCACAATTCGTGAAAGCGTATAATGCATCAATCGTCTTATCAGGCGACACTCCAGTTGCTAGATGGATCAGGATTTCAACTTTACTAGCTGTATTATCTTCAATTTTTTTGATTTTTATCTTGCCTTTATCATTGGCTTTTAAAATTGAATCAATTAAAGAACCTGTGTTTGTTCCAAATGGCAATTCATCAATTACTATTGTTTTAGAATCTTCCTTTCTAATCTTCGCTCTAACTCTAATTTTACCTCCTCGTTGACCTTCGCTATAATTCGAAAAATCAGCCATTCCTCCGTTTTGGAAGTCGGGTAAAATAGTAGTTTTCTTTCCCCTCAACACATCAATTGATGCATCAATTAATTCTACAAAATTGTGAGGCATAACTTTACAAGCCATACCAACTGCAATTCCTTCAGCACCTTGTGCTAATAATAATGGAAATTTAACAGGTAGTAAAACTGGTTCATTATTTCTGCCGTCATAAGACGGAATCCATTCAGTTGTTTTTGGATTAAAAACCACATGCTTAGCAAATTTCGAAACCCTTGCCTCAATGTATCTCGGCGCTGCTGCAGAATCTCCAGTTAAGGTATTCCCCCAGTTCCCTTGCATATCAATCAATAATTCCTTTTGCCCCAGCTGTACCATGGCATCTCCAATAGAAGCATCTCCATGTGGATGGTACTTCATAGTATTACCAATAATGTTGGCTACTTTGTTATAACGACCATCATCCAATTCTTTCATTGAATGCATAATCCGTCTTTGAACAGGCTTGAAACCATCCAATAATGCAGGAACGGCTCTTTCTAAAATCACATACGAAGCATAGTCCAAAAACCACTCTTCATACATACCTGATAGCGGAATCACATTGGCATCACCACCATCCGATCCCGAATCAGCTTCATCTAAAGCATCATCATCATTTAAATCGTCTACTTCGTCCTCTGCCATAATCTTTTTTGAATGCTAACAAAATTAACAAACACAATGTATTTTTCTTAGCATACAAGCTGTGAGTTATTAACATGTGACTTTTATTTTTTCATACTATCTTCGCTGCAATGAATCAATATTTGGCAAAATATGGCTTCCAATCGTCTACTATTATAGAATCTCCCGACATTAATCTAGGACTAATAGTAGTAATCCCTTGCTTTAATGAGCCTGATATTATTGGATCAATAAACAGTTTACAGACTGCAGTAAAACCCAAAACAAGTGTTGAAGTAATTGTTGTTGTTAACAATGGAAATCACCATTCAGACGCAATTAAAAATCAAAACTTAAAATCAATAGCAGACCTGAAAAATCATAAAATTGAAAGTAGCCCACTTTTCAAACTTCACATTATAGAAGCATTAGATTTGCCTAAAAAACATGCTGGTGTTGGATTAGCAAGAAAAATTGGCATGGATGAGGCAGTTGCTAGATTTGAAATAAATGAAAATGATGGACTAATCGTTTGCTTTGATGCCGACTCCACTTGCGATTCTAATTACTTTATCGCCATAGAAAATCATTTTAAAAAACATTCTAAATCAGCAGGTGCAGCTATCAAATTTGAACACCCTATTGAAGGGACCGATTTTGATGAATCGATTTATGAGGGCATAATTAATTACGAATTATTTTTACGATATTATAATCAAGGCCTAAAACATGCTAATCTACCTTTTGCTTTTCATACTGTTGGGTCGAGTATGGTGGTTCGTTCTTCTGCCTATCAAAAGCAAGGTGGTATGAACAAAAGAAAAGCAGGTGAGGATTTTTACTTTTTACATAAAATTATTTCGTTAGGAGGTTTTACTGAAATAAATACAACTAAAGTGATTCCATCCCCTCGAACGTCTGATAGAGTACCTTTTGGAACAGGAAAGGCTATTTCGGATTGGATTGAAGATGAAACGACAGAATACCTAACGTATGATGTCAGAATTTGGGAAATACTAAGAGATTTTCAATCACAAATTTCAACATTACATACTACCGATCTAATTGATCTAGATTTTTCAAAGAACCCGATTAACAAACAGTTTTTAGATTTTTTAGATTTAAATGAATTTGAAAAGGGATTAAAAGAAATTAGATCAAATTCTACAAGTTTAGAAACTTTCACCAAACGCTTTTATGCTTGGTTCAATGCTTTTAGAGTCTTAAAATTGGTTCATTATTTAAGGGATAAGCAATTCCCCAATCAAGCTATTCTTAATCAAGCTAAATTGATGGCTAAACAAAGAGGTTTTTTTGACGACGAAACTTCAACAAAAGAATTGTTAAAATCTTACCGATTATTTGAATCTATAGATTAGGTAGCTATTTATAAAGTTCAACAAAATCAATAATGGAATTGGCAAATTTCACAGGCTCATTACTCATTGGCGAATGCCCAGATTTTTCGAAAATAATAATTTCCTTATTAACCGAACTCACACGATTATATGCATCAACACCAACAGCTGGCGGCACTACAAAATCATACTTCCCCCATAAAAACTGAGAAGGGATTGTAATTTTATTTAAATCAAATCG
>JBGCGA010000100.1:0-8465 GCA_045110285.1 Crocinitomicaceae bacterium
TTGCTATTTTGAAACCGTCGAGATGGGAGGCCTCTTGATACCATTTCAATTCCGCTAGCGCTTCATTTAAACCTCCATATAGCTATCGGAACGAAGTGACATTCTATTACATTTGAAAGTGACCGGAAACTCTGCACAAACTACTCTACACTCGGTACTCAATATTTATATCTCTTCCCTTGGGGGAAGGTGGCCAACGGCCTGATGGGATTACCCCTCCAAATACATTTCAATTAATCCCTCAGGAGCCTTAAGATAGATGGTTTCATTGTCCCAGTCTATACGATCGAAGAACTGATCTTGTTTTGGGATTAAGACTTCAATTCCATTGAAATTAATTTCATACATTGGGTTTGTTTTGTAGTCTAATATTTTGATTATTGTGCCAATATCACCATGTACTGCATCAATTACTTTAAAGCCTTCAATCTCGAATTGGTAGAATTCATCATCTCCTAAATCGTCCAAAAAGTCGAGTGGGAGATAGAGTTTCTTTTTGAGTAATCGTTTGGCTTTGGTTTCTGTATTGATGTCTTCAAATTTGACAACTGCAAATCCTTTATTGCGAATTAAAATATGCTCAATAAAAAAAGGAACCAATATATTGTCAATTTCGACAAATACTGATTCCAATCCTTTGAATTCTTTGGGATCGTCTACATCTAAAAATATAGATAACTCTCCTTTAAAACTATGTAATCGAGCAATGCTACCTAAATTGAAGCAATCCTCTTTTTCAAACATTTTTTATTCTTCTTCTTTTGCAGGTGCCTCTTCAGCTGCTGCTTCTGCTACTGGAGCTTCTTCCGTTGCTGCTTCTGCTGCTGGAGCCTCTTCAGTTGCTGCTTCTGCTGCTGGTGCTTCTTCCGTTGCTGCTTCTGCTGCTGGAGCTTCTTCTTCAGCTACTTCCTCTGCAGGAGGAGTGTTTTTTTCAGCAATTTCTGCTGCACGCTTGTCGCTAACTGCTTTTTCTGCTGCTAAAGCTTTTGCTTTTGCGTCATCAGCACCTTTCACTAAGCCGTCTTTTTTCGCTTGGATTTGAGCAGCTTTTTCTGCCGTCCATGCTTCAAATTTCTTTTCAGCTTGTGCTTCAGTTAATGCTCCTTTTTGCACACCTTTTAATAAGTGATTTTTGTACAAAGCACCTGTGTAAGAAAGAATAGACTTTACCGTATCAGTTGGTTGCGCACCTGTTTGTAACCACTCCACAGCTTTATCAACATCTAAATCGATAGTTGCTGGGTTTGTTACTGGGTTGTACGTTCCAATTTTAGAAATGTAACGTCCGTCTCTTTTAGCTCTTGCATCTGCAATCACTATGTGGTAAAAAGGTTTTCTTTTTTTACCGTGTCTTTGTAATCTAATTTTTGTTGCCATAATGGATTATAGTTGGGGTACGAAACCCCGGTTAATAATTTATTTAAGTGCGCAAAGATAAAGTTAATTTCTGAAATAGAAACAAGCAATTCAGCATTTATTCGCAATCACAAATTTTATTGACTTCGTCGTTAGCCAATTGAATATTTTTAATTCGGGTTCTGTTTTCTCCTATCTCATATTGGATCAGATAACTAATATCGTTTGATGTAGTGGAAATATCATACACTCTATTAATCATATCTGGTCTTTCAGAAGTCGTAATATTAGTAGCATTTCTATGCATTGTCGTCAGGCTGTCTTCGTTTATACTATAACAGTCAATCTGACAATTAACAATAGGGTAGTATGTAAAGCTTCGCGACTCTATGATCTGCATGATTAATTTACGGGGCAATACCAATGGTTGCTTATTTCTATTTGGAACTGAAATATCGCATGACAATGCCGGAGAAGTAATGTTTATAATCTCAGAATACGAATCGAAGTTATCGTCTTCAAACAATTTAAAGTACACCGATAATCCATCATCTCCATCAATTTTATAAATTTTAGGATCGCTGCGTGTTTCGCTACCACCAAAATCAACATCTCCTGTAGTATTTAAAATATCAAAAACAGGTTGAGAGTCGTCTGCTAAACAATATAATATCTGCAAAATACTATCTCCAATTACAATGGTATTTTCGGCAATAACAGCTTTAACACGATTACCCGGTAGCCATGTGCAGCCTCTTTGTCCAAAAAAGAAGGCTACCGCTACTACACCAATTAAGAAACCGACCAAGTAGTATTTAATTCTATTTTTAAACTTATCCACTTAAAAAATTTCTTGCAAATGTATCGGTTTTTGATTGTTGAGGCGGTAAAACTGCGAAAAATGCTAACAAAAAATTAGTTTTACTATAAATTTATCGGAGATATAGTATATTTGGAACTCTTTAATCACAGCGTAATTTTATATTACATTAAATAAAAACTATGAAAAAATTAATAGCCCTAATCAAAAGATTGTTCAGAATCGGTTCAGCCGAAGCAAATTCCCTAGTAGATAAATTAGAGGATCCAATCAAAATGACAGAAGAGGGAATTAGAGATTTAAAGTCTAATATGAGTTCGGCATTAACTGCTTTAGCTGAAGTAAAAGCTTTAGCAATTCGTTCAAAAAATGATGCAGAAACAGCAACTGCAAAAGCTGAAGAATATGAAAAGAAAGCAGTACTATTATTAAAAAGAGCAGATTCTGGTGAAATCACTCCTGAGGAAGCAGATAGATTAGCTAGTGAGTGTCTGGTTCAAAAAGAAGCATTAACTGAAGCAGCTGCAGTGCATAAAGCTGATCAAGTAAAGTTTGATGCGCATGTTGATAAATTAGATAACAATATTGATGGCTTAAAATCAAACATTAAAAAGTTTGAGCATGAGTTAAAAACATTGAAAGCAAGAGCGAAAGTGTCAACAGCGACTAAAAACATTAACAAACAATTAGCTGATGTGGATTCTGATAGCACTGTGTCAATGCTAGAAAGAATGAAAGAAAAAGTAGCGCAAGAGGAAGCTTTGGCTGAATCATATGCTGATATTGCTTCTGAAAGCCATTCAATTGATGATGAAATTAACAAAGCCATTAATTCTGGAACAGCTGAAGTAAAAGCATCTGACAGTTTAAAAGCTTTAAAAGAAAAAATGGGAATGAGCTAATGCCCTTCCTTCAAAATTAATTACAGTATTCAAAGTCCGCAGTTAATACTTAACTGCGGACTTTTTTTTAAGACAATTTTATATGAAATATTGGTGGGTAGGATGTATTTTGATAATGGGCCATTTAAGCTATGGACAAGACCATTTTGCAAAAGTGCAAATTGAAGAAGAAAAAGGCTATGAAGAGTTGACAGAATTTTTCACGGATTCTACATTGAAAGATATTTCTGTTTTTATGACCGGTGAAAATCATCAATATGCAGTGACAAATTCTAAAACTGAATTTCGCTTCCTCATTTATTTGCATGAAACTTTTGGTGTGAACCACTTTTTATTTGAACAAGGCCCGGCAATTGGATACATCATCAATAAAATTACAATTGAAGAAGATTTAGATTATGCCTTTTATCTGGAAGACCATTTTTATAAGCCATTTTTTGAAATGGTAAAAAAAATAAGAAAGTATAATGAATTTCAGCCCGATAGCTTAAAAATACAAACCCATGGAATTGATGTAGAACGTTTTCCGGCTTATGCCATTTTCGCTTTAAATGAAATGATTGATACTTTAGAAACCAAGGGAGAAACCGGACGAATTTATGAATCGATAAAGGCGTTGGGTTCGTCTGAATTCACAGATGCTTCACCTGAAAAAATATACAATGCAGGTGGAACTAGGTTTAATTTAAACGGAAATGTAATAGACGCTTGGTCTACTTTTAACACAATAATATATGACGTAAAAAGGCTCGAGGACTCCTTAAAGGCAGATTTAGGGGATGACTATCCCATATTTAGAGACATCATTGAAAGTATTGAAAAAGGCCATCAATGGTATCACGAAGAAATTGACGGCAATTTAGCCGGACCAATAACTCGGGAGCGATTTATGCTCGACCAATTTGAAAGGTTGACAAAGCGATATGATCAAGCAAAATTTTACGGACAGTTTGGTCGGTGTCATTTGCATTCTGATCAAAAAGCAAAAACTTGCTATTCTTATGATATGTCCTCAATAGCTAAGAGAATAGGGGAACTTGACGATCCGTTTTACAAAGATAAGGTGTTGGCAATTCCTGTACTGTATCAAACAGCAGGTAATCGCGAGCGTTCTATGATTGCCACCTTAAATTTAGATTATAGATTTGAAGAAGAAAATAAAGTGTATTTAATTGATATTGGTTATTTGAACGGAGACAATCCTCTAGTTGGCTTTTCAAACTCTTTACCGTATATGATTGTGAATACATATGAAGCTGCAGGATTTGATGTAGAGTACCAGTTTACTAGTGGAATTGAGGAATTTCATTTGGGAGGAGCCATTGGCCAAAGGTATTTCAATAAATTAAATACGCTTAATTTTGAGCTCAACCAGCTCGGCGCCAGTTCTTTTTCATACCCAAATACGTTTTATGAATTTGCATTCGATTATTATGATTTAGGATTCAGTGGCATGCATTTTGGGTATAGCTTTTCGCCTGAAGTGAGCAATGGAGACCGATTTACCATGAAGCATTCACTGTTTTCAATTGGCAGTTCTTATGCTACGGGTAATAAATGGATATTGGGAGCAATTGGTAATAATTTAAGATTCGGAAACGTCACCTTAAAAGAAAGTAAAGTAGCAACAGTGCCAAACCTTATTCAAGTGGATAATGAGAATATTACGGCTTATACCAATGATATTTTTTATATTGAACCATATGCTGAAGTGAGACTAACCCTTCCTGTTATTAGTTTAAATGCTAAAGCTGGTTATGCGTTTGATGTGTCAGGTAAATACTGGAAAATTGACGAAAAAGTGAAAGACTTTACCAAAACTAGCTTTAGTAGTCCATTTTTTATGGTGGGCATTAGCCTGCATTCCAAATCGGAATATTAAGACACTTCAAAATTAACCTTAAACCTGTTTAGCGCTTTGTTCCAAAAATCAGGTAATTCTGCAGAAATAGTGATTAATTCATCTGTTTCGGGATGGTTAAACCTGAGTTTATAGGCGTGTAAGAACAAATTACCTATGTCTAATTCTTCAATAAACATATGGTTGTGGTGCCGATTGCCATACTTTGGATCTCCTATAATTGGGTGACTAAATTTGTTCATATGCTTGCGTAATTGATGCATTCGACCAGTTTTTGGAGTCAATTCAAGAATGGTGTAGCGCGAAGAAGGATAAGGAACTACTGGAATATCGACATCTATTAATTGCAATGGTTTATAGTGCGTTTCGGCATCTTTATATGTCGTCTCTTCATCAGCTCTGATAGGGTATTCCAATTTTCCATTGTCATGAATATGACCACGAACTAATGCCAAATAGCTTTTTTCAATAGCGTTAGTATCAAACAGTTTTTGAAACTTTGGGATAATGTGCTTCAACTTCGCAAAAATGATCAGGCCTGAAGTTTTACGATCTAGCCTGTGAATAGGATGGAGGGTAGCCTCAATGCTGGTTTCATTGATCAGCTGACATAAAGACCTCTCATCCAAATTTCGAGCATAGCGTGAATGGTGCACAATTAAGTTTGACGGTTTACTAACTATTTTTAACCATTCATCTTCATACACAACATCAATACTGCTTGACATAGCGCAAATATATTGATTTAATAGTATACTCTTAGGAATCTGTCAGTAGCCATTTCAGAGCACTTTTTTTAGTTCGAAAAACTTTGAGTTCATGATAGGTTTTATGACCATAGAGACAGTTCATAGATAACCTAGCTGCTAAACTTTTTGTCAGTATGGCTTCTTTGGCAGGCCAGAGGTCTGATTCGGTTAAGCAATGACTTTCATTGATATCAAAATAGGCTGAATCTTTAATTTCAGTAAGTACTTTAACTGGCAGCCCATTTCCTAATTCTTTAAAGGCTTGATAGCAATGCCCAATATCTTCTATAGTAGATACTGTGTTTTTTTTGTACTGAATGTGAACTAGATTTGGCGCTTTCTTTGACGCTCTAAATTTTGCACGGTTGACTTTTTTCAATTTTGCTGCTAACTTCATAATATCAGTCTACTTTTCTTTTCAATTGTATTTAACCAAGCCAATGCGGCTTCCTTTTCTCTAAATAGACGAATGGTGGTGCTGCCGTCTTTTCTATCTCTCAGATACTCATCAACTACTAACCGAATGGCTAGACTATCAGACACAATGGCTTCTGCTACAGGAATAATAGCACGATTGTTTAAGCAGTTTTTTGCCTCCATATCAAAATAAGCACGAGGTCCTATTTCATATAACACTTTTAGTGGAGAACCTTTTCCGAGCTTCAAATAGGCTTGGTAGCTGGCCTTTAAATCTTCTTTTAAAGAGGTTGACTGAGCTTTATAATAAATACTTACAATACCTTTTGAATTTAGTCCCGCGGTGAAAGAGGGATGGTTTATTTGATTTTGCATCTGCTTCAATTCATTTACTATGCATGCATAGCATTAATTGTGCCAAAAATAAATTAAATACATCTAGTAGTTAATCCATTGGTATATAATACATCATAACATATATGGTTGCGGTATAAAAAACTTTTTCTCTACAAGATGTAACTTTTATGATGGGTTTTACCTCTTACCTATAGGAGATACAAAAAAGGCTTTATTCTGTTTTTTGTTTTCCGCAATAAATTGAACCCAATACATGGCTAGTAAGCAAAAAACGTTTTTAGCATTATATGAACCCATCCACGATAGGTTTGAACGTTTTTGTAGGGCCAGAGTGTATGGTAGCATGGACTATAAAGACTTAATGAATGAAACTTTGTTAATAGCCTACACAAAATTTGAAAGCTTGAGATCGGAGAAAGCATTTTTATCGTTTTTGTTTACAATAGCAGTTCGGTTTTTAGCAAGCAATGCAAAACAAGAAGCCAAAACCAAGACTGATGATGGGGTGGACATAACAGCTATTACAGACTCGTCGACCAATGCAGACAAAAATGCCAAAGTGTATTTATTGCACCAGGCATTGGCTTTATTACCTGAATTACAAAAGGAAGCCATTATTTTATTTGAAATTTCAGGCTTTAGTATTAAAGATATTATGACCATTCAAAATGCCAGTGAATCGGCAGTAAAACAACGATTAAAAAGAGGGCGCGAGCGGTTAAAAGCCATTCTGACTCATGAGTCAGCGCATCAAAGAGGGGAGGTAAATATATGAAAGCAGACGATTTGAATCCATTTTTAGATGATTTATTTGATGAAGCAAGAACTGAAGCTCCAGTGCATTCATATGCCAGTACCCGAAAAGCATTGTTGGCTGGTTTAGCCATTGGAGGTGCCGGATTAATAGGCGCCAAATTAATTGCAAGTTCAATTTTAAAAACTAAATTTTTTATTATGAGTATTTCAACAGTTGCCATTATTACAAGTGCTGCTTTAGTGTATACGGCCGGTTTAAAACCAACAGAATCCATGTCAGAAGCTGCGGTTCCAACTCCTACTACATACGCTGTGGTAGCACCAGAACCAAATGAATTACCCGACAATTTATTTATTGCCGCAGAAGTGGAGCCGGAAGACACTGTTATTGTGGTTGAAAAGGATAGTATTGAAAATGTAGAAGAAATAGTGAGAGAGATAATTGAAAGTATTGACATTGAAAATATTGAAGGGACAATCGAAGACATGCTAGAAACCATTTCAGAGGTGGATATTGATGTTCATTCTGAGGATTTCATGGAATCAATGGAGGATTTAGCAGAGAGTTTTGAGGAATTTGAAATTGACTTTGATCAGGAGGAATGGCTTGAAATAAAGCAGTTACTCTCAGATATGTCAGCAGATTCAGCTCAATTATCAGAAATAAGGCACATGATTAAAGAAATTGAATTAGTCAGTTCTGAATTGGCTGAAAGTGCTAGTCAAATAAGTTCAGGTAACAGCAGGGTCATGGTCGTTCAAAGGGCAAATAGAAGCTCAGGCAATTCAGGACTGACCAGACGTGTTTTTACTATCACAAACGAAACCACAGACTTAGATTTGGAAGAATTTAATAAACAAGCCACAGCTGCTGGTATGGATCTTAATTATTCTTGTAAAGTATGGTCGAGTAAAATAAGATCGTTAAATATGAAATTAACACTCGAAAATGATGACAGTAAACAAACCACTCATATTAATATAAGAAAGGTAAAGCGTAACGAAAGCTTTGCACATAATATTATTTGGTACGAAAATGCAGAAGGTGAAGCAGTAAAGTTTAACACAAGTGAGGAATGCTCAAGTGGCAGTAGTCACAATCATTCAGGAAACCAATATTATAATCATTCAGACTGCGACAACGACTAAAAGCAATCAACATTTTTTTACACTGTATTTGTATTTGTTTTTTCATAGGTGTAAATTAGGAAACAGCCACTTGGTAAGCAGAGTGGCTGTTTTGTTTT
>JBGCGA010000101.1:0-39089 GCA_045110285.1 Crocinitomicaceae bacterium
TTTATCACTTTTGCGATAATACGACCTCTAGTAATTCTTGCACTTCTACTATTAGTACCTTGAATAACATTTTTAATATATTCTTGCACATCAGGTGACATATCTTCGGCATCTACATTTGCGTAGAAACTTTTCAAATTAGCTTCAATTCTTTTATTGTCATATTTTTTTGATTCCTTAAATAGTGCTCTATGGAGTTCAACGATTAGCGTAAATAAATCATTTTTTTTATAAACTCTTGACTTTTTATCAAAATTTAAAGACTCAATTTTCTTTAGTACAAACTCAATTTCTGTTTTAAGCTTTTCAGAATAAGGGAATTCATCATTATATTTTTCTAGGAATTTCTCAAACTCTGTTTCAAGATTAAAATAACTTGATAATACTGTAATAGAAGTTAATAAAGAAAAACCGAGGTCTCTCATTCTCTTTATATCGTTGTTCTTAAAGACTGAATTATCTTCGAAGAATGAATTTTCAGATAATTCTTCAGCGAACATTTTTAATGCTCCATCAAATCTTGAATTATGAATTTCAACTGCATTTAAAGAGTAATTTGTTGAGTTGATTCGCTGAAAAATAGTTTTAATATTCGCTATTGTTTGCTTTCCTAAATCTCTTATAACGACTTCATATTCAAGAAAATATTCTTGTTCTTGTGGAGTAAGTTTTTCATACGGCAAAACGTTAGCAGGATATTTAATTTCATCTGAACCAGTAAAATATTGAAACAAAGTTGAAATCCTTTGTTGGCCATCAACTATCATTTCGTTTCCTTCTCCACTAGTGAGATTTACGTCACCTGCGGCAATGTAAATTTCCGGAAAAGGTAGACCTTCTAGAACCGTTTGAATAAATGCTATTTTATGTTTATTTGCCCATACCAGTCTTCTCTGAAATTCGGGTCGTGGAATTAATGTCCCATTTTTGAGACCTGAAAGTAATTTTCTTAATCTAATGTTTGTTCCTGATGTTTTCATTTTTATCTAATTGCTAATTTACATTCTGAAATGGATTTTAATTGATATTTCTCTAAAAAATGCCAACTCCTATAAAGTCCACCTCTGATTTTGTAAGGTCCAAAATTATTGCTTGATGTTATTTCATTAAAAAAGTCCCACCACTGACTTTGAGTAAAATCAAATTTTGGTGATGTAGGTAACATATCAGGTCTCATCCAGCCTTGGAAATGATATGTTGTAAATTCCTGTTGTTTGTTCCAAAAACCTTTGTCCTCTATATAATCATAAAGAAGCTTCCAAATATCATCAAATAGAGTTTGAGAAATTATTGCAACATCAATATCTGAATCGTCGCCAAAACTTCTAAATCTTTTTTTTCCTTTTTTTATGTTTTCCGAAATTGAGAAACCGAGTTTACCCGAGCCAACTATAAGAACTTCATTTGGATGAATTTTAAAATGGTCAGCAATAGAGCCTTTCAAATCCAAATACTTATCCGAATCTAAAACATAACTGTCACCAGACGTGATGAATTTTCTCACAACATCTACATCTTTTTTTAACCTAAGTTCAGATTTGAATTCTTGTATTTTATCTTCAATCATATCTGTCTATTCTCACTAACGGTTTTCTATCGCTTCAAAAACAGGAGTTAGTATTTCTGTTTCAATTGTATTTTACCCTAATGGGATTAATTGCTGGTAACGTTTGAGCAAAATTAGGCATTTATGCCGAACAGCTTTGCTGTAAATTTTGCTTGTTGTTAGGTTTTCGTTTTAAATTTATTCCTGTCTTCTTTCCTGAACTTTTTCACAGTGGTAACAGCCATTAGTTTTTCCGTCGATATTATACCAATGGTGTTCCGCCTGAACGATTTCACAGTCGTTCCCTTTGGCCGCAATTCCTAGTTTAGTTATAAACCACGGCAACCTGCTGCGAAACCAAGTTCTTCTTTTGTAAGGATGGTTTTTACCAGTATTTTCATTAATCCTCATAGCTAGTTATAAACTATTTCATTAAATATCGAATCACATTTGTAGTCCGGCCTAAATGTCAACTTTGTGAATCCTGATGAAATTACATATTCCTGATCTAAGCCCATACAGGAATTAGACATTTTTTTTTCTGGTTCATTTGAAATAAAACTACTCCTTATGAAAAGGTCAAGTTGTGATTTCTTATTGGGCGTAATAATTACTCTTTGTTTTGATTCCATACCTTCATTAACAACAAGTACAAGCTCGTTTTCGGAAATGTAGATGTGATGCAAAATTTCACTGTAGCCAAATAGCCCCCCATATGTATTCTGTTGAATATATAGTTCAGATGAATTAATTAATGTATTCAGTTTTTCTTTATCAGTTTTGCAACCCATACAAGCAAAAAGTGTAACACTTAAATATATTAAAATCTTAAAAGTCATCTTGTTTATGAAACCTAACGTTTGAGCAAATTTTCGTTGCTGTAAGGTACGAAACAGCAATGAAATTTGCTTGTTGTTAGCCATTGGTTTTATTTTCCAAAAAACTTGCCACTAATATCATTGGGCATTGTCGGTCCAGAATCATCTTTTAAAAGACCTGTATCAGCCCTACTAAACAGAGATTGAAGGATTAAATTTTTGTCTTTAATATCAACGGCACTTTCCTTTATTAGAGCTAAATACACATAGGTTAATTGTTCTTTTTCTTCAGCATCTCGTGCCAAATGAAATGAACTAAAAGCTACTTTATTTAAAGCTCTAATGCCGTAAGCTAAAAATGAAATAAAAGTTACATAAACAATTGACCATTTTATTGCTTGTGCGTTTCCCTTAACAAAGCTCAAGAGCATTCCTTCTGGTGTTAACCACAGTAATAAATACAATGTTACACAAGCAAAAATCACAAGCATCACCAACCATTTAATTGCTTTCCATCCTTCAGATTTTAATTCCACAGCTCGTGTTCGCCAGTATTCAGCAGGTTTCTTTAGTCTTAAAAGTTCTTCATAGGTGTGCTCGAGGTCATCAACCTTCTTCTTTGCCCCTACATTTGCGTCACTTCCTTCAAACCAAAGATTGAATGCATCCTTTTGTTCTTGTTTGAAATTATTGAATTCATCTTTAACGCCAATAATTTCATTTTCTGAATTGCCTGTAAACCAATTAGAAAAAACCCTTTCTTTTTCCGCCTTGAAATTGTCAAACATTTCTTTAACACCAATTGCCTCAGTGTCCTTATCACCTTCAAACCAATCTTGGAAAATTTTTTCCTTTTCAGCCTTAAAACCATCTATTTTTTTAAGGTACTCTTTATAGTCTTTTTTAGAATTATTTAAGTGTTCTGTTAGTTGATTTTCAGAATCATTAAGTTGTCCAATAAAATCGTTTTTTAATTTGGTTAATGATGCTTTTTCTTTGTCTCTTCGTTTGGAGATATTAGAATAGTCTTTCAATTCGAATTCATAAGCTAGCACACCTCCATTAAAATTGTCTCTGGAATTAAAATTAATTGAACCAATTATGTAATTGTAAGCCCCCTGAACATAGTTTGGAAAAACTTTATTCAAATCAATTAAAAATATTGCTTGAGGAGAATTATAAGTTAATCGGTTACCGTCAGACTGAATATTACTTTGGATATTTCTCCAACCGTTATTCAATTGATGTGCTGCATGCGTTTTATAACTATTTACAAAGTTCTCAAGTTGTGTTCGAACATTTGCAAAATGTTGCTTTGATGCATCTAACACACCTGGAATATCTTCATATTTTTCATATCCTCTAATCTGTTGACTTAAAAATCTATGTATAGTACTAACTCCAGTAAATATTTGTGAAAAACCGACTTTTGAAAAAGTGATCGTAGATTCAATCGAGTTAAACCAACTTGGGTCAGTAGAGTCTGCGATTATCCTTTTTATTTCTGCTGTGGTCATTTATTCTTAATTTTTACTTGTGGCTAACGTTTGTGTATGTTGCCGTTGCTAGCCCGAAGGGCAGCTATGCAATATACATATTGTTGGCGGGAGTTTTATTTTACTACATATTTTTTATTATTCTATTTTCTGGTAACATAAAAACAGAATTATTCAATTCCTGAACATTGACATTAGTAGCTTCGGAAACTAGTTTCAAAGTTTTGGAAACAATAATTAATTTAAGAACTGGCGCTTCCATTATTACCATCAGTTCATCTCTATTCCCCATTTTGTAGTTCTTGTAATACTTTGGGTTAATGTATAATGTTGGGCTAAAAAAATATCGCTTTTCTACATTTTCTTTACTAGCAATCAAAAGATTGCAGGGGTAGCCCAAAATTGTGTCTGCGTTTTCAATAACTTCAAAATTATACTTACCGCTTTCATTAGATATGTTATATGCCTCAATTGAATCATCTTTTGACAGACTGTAAGAATAAAGCAATTGATCTTCTGGCAAATAAAGCTGAATTGGATTATTAGCAGCATCTCCTAAATCTTTAAATTTGCCATTCTTATGATAAGCAGTAGTTTTAGTACCAAAGTTACTCACCAACTGATCATGAGTAACCAAAGTAGAATCCATAACTGTTAACGTTAAATCGTAATCTATATAACCTTCAAACTGTTTTTTGTGTGAAACACATGCCGTTGCTAATAATGTAAATGAAATTAATGCTACTGTTGATATATTTTTCATGTTATTCAATTTTGCTATCAAGATTAAAATATTCGTATGTTTTTTTGACATTGTAGTAGTAAATATTTTCAAAAGGGGTGCCGTTATATTTAAATCTGCAAAACACATGAGGAAAACAATAATATTCATCTCCTTCTACGTCGTAATCAATAATGTCAGCAAAATTCACTTGACCTACTTCCGCAACGTTTAATAAAACACCTCCTGGTTTCCTTCCAGTCTTTTTTGTAAAACGCCATGTACCGTCTTCAAATACTTGAATTTGTTCAATCCCAATTATAAACTCCATCCCTTTGTGATACAGAGTGTTTATTTCCGCGCGAAACCATGAGTACTGTCCGTTTTTATCAGGCTCATTTTCATGCGGATATTGCTCACCATCATAAGCTCTTAAAAGCATTCTTGACCGTAAATTTCTATTTTCAATCGAGTAGTTCAACCAGTCTCCAAAGTCCTTTGAAATTTGTTTTTTTAATGTGAGATTACGTTTAAAATTAGTTTCAATTGAATTAGATTTCACTATAAAATTAGACCAATATTTTTCAAGCAACTGATGATGATTTATAAATCTTTTTTCCAATGTATCCCATCCCCAATACATAATTTCAAAATCTGTATTCAATTCATCTTTTAGAATTTCACAAAACTCATCAATTTCAGGATGGTCTCTGTAAGTTGATACAAAGATCAATCTGTTAATCTTAATTTTCAATTTATCCGAAATAACTTTTTTTACATCTTTTTCAATATCATTAAGAAGCTCCTTTTTTAAGAGTATTTCATTCCTACTTAAATCCTTCTTTTTACATTGAATTGCGCAATCTTTTTCAGTTGAAAAAATATCAATTCCCTTTTGGTTATGTCCATTTTTACCAAACCGTTTATAAGTAATTGTTGAATCAACAAGATTAAATAAATCGCAGACAGAATCTTCAAAAGTATCGCTATTATTTAAGGTTGTTAATTGATGTGTCCCCATGCTAATATTACTATTCTGCTATTACCGCCAACGGTTGTGTATGGACAGTAGGGCAGATTCAAAGCACTTCACTTTCGATTTACCACTAAGCCAAAACAAACGTTTTTACTTTTAATTTTCTTTTTGTTTAAACGTCAAAACTTTGTTTTGGCGTTGCCTGCTCAAAGAACAAGACTTTCAATTTATCTCTAATGCCCTATTGGCTATACACCTTGTTGTAGGGCGTTTTTTATTTTATTTATTTCACCGTCAGCTATATTATTCCATTTCACATTTTTGTCAACTGACAATTCTACGTTTAATCCCGACTTCACAATTTCCTTTATTTGAATAAACCATTTGGATTCAGTCCATTCATTTAAAGGAGTTGACTTAAAGGCTTTTTGGTTTTCGTCCCAATATACACCTGCGGCTTCTCTATAAACGTAATGATACATTGGATTGCCTTCTCCAATTAATTTTAAAAGCAATTCATTTTTATCATTAACCCCTATTTCCTTAATGAATTCAGTTTTCATTTCATTTCTGGTATTCTCAGTTTCAAAAAATTCTTCTTTATCAACTCAGTCTGCGAAATCTCTAGAGTCTGTTCGTCTTTTTTGTCCGCTTTCCATTTTGTCACCGCATTAACAGTAAATTCAATCGTGTCATTCATTCTTGGTGGTGAAAAGGCTTTTTCAAAGTCAGTCCAAATGGTTGTTTCCAATTTTTCCAATTTGGTCAAGGCGCAGTTGTGATTTGAAAAGTGTTCTGGCAGCCAATCCAAATAATCATTTAGTAACTGTTTACTCTCCTTTGATGAAGCTTTGTCGGGTTGAATGGTCTTGTTGATAAAGTCAAACGTTGTCTTAGTTTCAAGTCCAAGGTTGTACAAGTCGATCAGTACGTTCACAGAAAGTCGTCCACTTTTCATATAGTCAATGCTCATGAAAGAGTGAGTAAAATTGTGAACAGCCGATTTATATTTCTTGTACTTCATTGTGTTTTTTCAAATGCCCTACAACGCTTGAGTAAAATTAGCCATTTATGGCGAACAGCTTTGCTGTAAATTTTACTTTTTGTTATAACGAGTTTTAATTATCATTTTATTTCTAGGTATGCCGTCTAACCTGTGTACTTCTAGATCAAAAAATTTAATAGGATCTTCTCCGTGATAAGTACTAAATCTCCCATACCTTGGGTAACCATTATCGTGAGATATAATAATATGTTTATCCTCACCAATTGAAAATACAATTATTTCTTTATCAATATATGGATCTATGCCCTCCGCATAGTAGTTGGTAATTGTTAAAGTATCAAATTCAGCTCTCCCACTAATTCTGCTATGGGAAATATGCAAAACTGAAGAATCAGGATAATGCAAAATATATGCCGGTGAAAAAAATGGTATACTTTGAATGGAATCAAGCCTGTTCGTGTCTATTATTATGTTTTGCTTTTGAAATCCATTATTTTCATATTTACATAATAGCCATTTTTCACCTTTTTTGATTCCAAATACATTTGAATTCACATACTTAAAGTCTGAAATTTCCTCGGACACTTCCTCTATTGCAAAAAATGGGATGTTCTCACTAGTAATGTTATAAGGTACTTCCCGTTTTCTTACAGAAATGTACTTTCCATTTTCGAATTTGTGAAAGTTGAGAATGGTGGATTTTATTTCTCCTCTACGATTAAACTTGTATTCCGTACCAATAATAAGGTCGCAAAATTTATAGTACTTATACGCAGGAGTTATCTCACTTGTTTTTTTTCCTGTATTCGATTTCAAGCATGACCTTGAGAATCCATAATCAAAAGGGGGATACAAAGTCATTCCATTAATAAGTGAATCTTCATCTGGATATAATACAGACTTTAACGGTTCATTGTAGTGTGTCCTAGAAAATCGAAGAACATTAGTTATTCTTATCGAATCGTTTATAGGAATTATTTCAAGAAGAACATTGTCAACAGCATTTAAATCCCATTCGCTATAAGTCAACTTTTCTAATGAACAATTTAAGCATTCATTGTTTAGAAAAAGAAGATTTTTTCTTTCATTTATTTTAAGAGAAAATTCAGAATCATTCGACTGCTCAACCAGTAAAACATCATTTTGAAACAATTGAAATTTTTGATCAAATTCGAATATTCTATATTCTTCATATGCACATAACTCAATTCCATTTTGCCCTGAAACGGCACAAGTCAAAAATAACAATAGTATGGTTAATTTATTTTTCAAGTCAAATTGCAATTCGTTATAACATGCGGGTATAAACACCTAGTGCACTTTATCTACCTTATAGTATTTTAGTTTTAGTTTACTGTATTAATGGGTTTTATCTCGTTTTATTTCATTTTATCTGTGGATAAAAACCATGACACAATATAGCCGTTTGTTAAAAAATAAACGCTTAACAAATACTTAAAAACGCATTATTGCTAGCTTGTTTTTTCAAATGTAAGCGACATAAATCAAAAAAGCAATGTCCTGCCTGTTTTTATTGTGAATTTATAATCAATATATTAGGTGGTATGATGCTTTCGAGAGTAGTATTGATTAGGGTAGGGAACTGTCAGTAAAAAAGCAAAATCCAAGAAATTGATATGCAGACGAAACTTTGTTTGTCTGCATTACGGCCGTAGTGCCGTGAACTCCTTTTAATGCGAATTTCGTAAAAAAAGTTTATAAAAAACAAAACCCTAAAGAATTTGATACTCTTTAGGGTTTCTAAGCTTACAGCCATATAAGCTATATTGTAAAAAAGCGGTCTGGACGGGACTCGAACCCGCGACCCTCGCCGTGACAGGGCGATATTCTAACCAACTGAACTACCAGACCGTTTTTTAATATTTTCAAGACCTTCCGGCCGATCAATCTTTCCGTTGAAAGAGGGGCAAAAGTATGTATTTTTTTTATTTCAACCATAAAAATAAAGAAAAAAAATATTTTTTTTCAGTTGAACCTTAAATCATCTTGCTGCGCTTAATTAAATATTGCTGCAAAGTAAAGTCAAGGCCTTCATTTATATCTGTTTCAACATAATCAATTTTAAATTGAAAGCATTTTAATTTAATAGCCGCTAACCGCTCATTAACCATTTTTTTATAGTGAGCCTTTACTTCATTTGGGTGCACTTTTACTTTTTGTCCACTTTCTAAATCAACAAATTCAGTGGGCTTATTTGAAAAGTCAAATTCTACCTCTTTATTTTTATCTAACACATGAAATAAAATCACCTCGTGCTTATTATGTTTTAAATGCAAAAAAGCCTGCGTTAAATCCTCAACAGATTCGCTTGAAAATAAATCAGAAAAAATAACAATTAAAGACCGTTTATGAGTGCTTTCAGCAATTTGATGAAGGGTTTCAATTAATTTGGTAGGCTGATTTAGGGCTTGGTTTTGTAATACCATCACTTCCTCTAAAGCATTGTAAATTAATTGATGATGTTTGTTAGATGATTTTATTCCAGTTTCAGCAATCACTTGATGATTAAATAAGCTCACCCCGGCTGCATCCCTTTGCTTTTTTAAAAGTTCTATTAATGCAGCAATGGCATAAATACTAAAGGTTAATTTATTGAAAGTTTGATTATTAGTTAGTTCAGGAAAGTACATTGAGGATGACACATCCAATACAAAACGACATCTTAAATTAGTTTCTTCTTCGTAACGTTTTACAAATAACTTATCGGTTCTGCCATATAATTTCCAGTCAATATTTTTGGTAGATTCACCAGGATTGTATAGTCTATGTTCAGCAAATTCAACTGAAAAACCGTGAAATGGAGAGCGGTGCAAACCGGTAATAAATCCTTCAACTACTTGTTTTGCCAGTAATTCTAAATTCCCAAATTTAGGGATGTCTTGGATGTCAATTTTTTGGCTCAATGTGGTTTCTTTTAAACGAAGATAGGGATAGTTCTCAAAATTATACTACATTTATAGAGCTAAGTTTAGACCTGATGACCACTAGAAGCTTAAAAAGATTGTGCTTAAATTGCAAAGGCGAAGTAATTGGCAGAGCTGATAAAAAGTTCTGTAATAGCTATTGCAGAAATATTCATCACAACGACAATAATAAAGATTCAAGCTCGTATGTCAGAAAAGTTAACAATATTTTGAGGAAGAATAGAAGAATTTTAGCCAAGTTTAATCCAAAAGGAAAGGCTAAAATAAGGGAAGCCATTTTGTTAGAAGACGGGTATAATTTTGGCTTTCACACCAATGTTTATAATACCAAAAAAGGCGGAAGATATTACTTTTGTTACGATCAGGGTTTCATTAAGTTAGATGAGGGATGGGTTGCGCTAGTAATACGTCAAGATTACGTTAAATGATCAAGCCATTTTTTCAAGCCATTTTTATTTTTCTAGTAAAAATTTATCAATATCTTATTTCACCTATCCTACCGGGCTCATGCCGGTACCATCCAACGTGTTCGAACTATACTATACAAGCCATTCAGGAGTGGGGTCCACTAAGGGGTTCGTGGTTAGGAATTAAACGAATGAGTACTTGTCATCCATGGGGAGGTCAAGGGATGGATGAAGTTCCAAAAAACCCTAATAAAAAATAAAAGTGCTGAAGTGATGCCCTTGCTGCTTTTTGAAAAATTTAGAAGGATTCTTACTTTATAATTTTAAATACAGGTTTGAGTGCAACAGCATCTTCAGCTGATTTAAATTGATCTTTAGCAAATTCCAGCCATTTCTTAAACTCTTCTGGTGTGCCGTGACTAGAGAATGTTGCTTTACCAGAAATATTGTTGGCATTATGGTCAACGACTACATATAGTGGTTGAGTTACTTCTTGGTATTTTTCAATTTGTAAATTCATCCAACGGTCGCCAACCGTTTTCATTTTTTTTCCATTCACCATAGGTTTGCCCAAGAGTTCCCCTGTCAATTCTTCCCTGTCATCAACATATAGTGATGCAATTACAAAATCATTTGCCATTAATGGAGAAACCGATTCATCAGCCCACACTTGTTCTTCCATTTTTCTGCAATTCACACAAGCCCAACCCGTAAAGTCAATCAATAGAGGCTTGTCAACTTGTTTGGCGTATTCTAAAGCTTCATAATAGTCTCTAATTGTATTAATTCCATGTCCATGTGCATGCGTGCTTTCTGGCCAACCGTCTGCCACTTCGGGAGCTTGTCCATGAAAACCAAATGGCGATTCGCTATATGTCATTGGAGGTGGAAAACCAGAGATTAATTTCAAAGGTGCTCCAAAAAGGCCAGGGATTAAGTATATGATAAAGCAGAAATTAATGAGGGCAAATAGCATTCTCCCTACTGATAATTTTTCCATTTTACTGTCGTGAGGTAATTGTATTTTACCAATGAGGTAAATAAATAGCATGATAAAAATTCCAATCCAAATGGCTAAAAATACTTCTCTTTCTAGTAAATGCCACTGTTTCACTAAATCTGCATTCGACAAGAACTTAAGTGCTAGTGCTAATTCTAAAAATCCTAAAACAACCTTTACAGTATTCAGCCACCCTCCTGATGAAGGCAGTGAATTTAGCCAGCCAGGAAAAGCAGCAAATAAACCAAATGGCAAGGCTAGTGCTGTTGAAAAACCAAGCATGGCAACTATTGGTCCTGTAAATCCGCCTTGCGCCGATTGAACCAATACGCTACCTACAATTGGTCCGGTACAAGAAAAAGAAACCAACGCAAGTGTAAAGGCCATAAAGAAAATACCGATTAAACCACCTTTATCCGCGTTTTTATCTGCTTTATTAACCCACGAAGCAGGTAATTGAATTTCAAATGCACCAAAGAATGAAATCGCAAAAACAACAAATAACACAAAGAAACCAATATTGACCCATGGGTGAGTGGCCATTTCGTTCAAGGCAGTTTCTCCGAATATTGAAGAGACAAGAACGCCCAAAATGACATAGATGACAATGATTGAAACAGCATATAAAATGGCTTTTCTTATGCCTTCGGCTTTTGTTTTAGATTGCTTTGTAAAGAATGACACTGTCATTGGAATCATTGGAAAAACACACGGGGTGAGTAGTGCTAAAAATCCGCCTAGAAATGCAAATAAGAACAAGAGCCATAATGAACTATCAGAAGATCTTTCACCATTGTCAACGGCTCCAAATATATCAATCGTTCCTGTTACTTCTGAATTGTTTACAAAATCGTTTTCGCAACCAAATAAATAAACATCCAATTTAAAATCGATCGGCGCAATACCAGTTGTATCCTTAAAAATTATTTTCTGAATATATTTGACTTTGTACTTGTACCCTGTAATGTCACCATTATTATTCTCTACTACTTTTGTAGCTTCAATTTCAGGCTCTCCATCTAAGGTAAATTCGCCGCCATTTTCTAGAGTTAAAGCTGATTTATATCCTGTTGGATTTGTGAATGAATACATGCCAAAAACAGAATCAACCTCAAAGTCAATGGTAACTGAATAAGATTTTAGGTCTGTTCTAGTTGGCTTAAAAATATTAATTTTTACAGGTTGAAAACTAGTCGCATTTGTGTAAAGAAGTCCTTCGCAGGCACCACCTAGCATGAACGTAGTGTCAATTGGTGCGGTTATCAAATCATCTGATGCTGTCGTATTATTTATCTCATCAATAGGATCAGGGGCAGCAACTTCTTCTTTTTGCTTATATCCCTTTATTTTTATGTCAAACGCTTCATCCGTTGGGGGAAAACAGGCTTCTTTACAAGCCATAAACACATAGTCCACTCTCAAGGTGAAATCTTTTTCAGATAAAATTTTAATTTTTTGTTTGAAAACAGCTTTATTGCCTGGAAAAGATTTCTCCGGGTATTTGCCTCCGTGAGATTCTGCTCCATATTCTTTCACTTTTCCTACTAATTGATAATCGGGAGATTCTTTAAAAAAGAACTCAGTAGGATACGCTACTGCTCCTTCAGGCTGAACCTGAGAATAAACATGCCAACCATCTTTTTGGTCAACAGTAAAAACAATTGTAGCTTCATCTTTGTTATACTCTACTTTCTGAGACCAGTTGATTACGTCATGTAAATCATCTGGCATTTCATCTTGAGAAAAGCCCAGTTGAGTTAATAATATGAAACTAAATAAAATGATTTTGTTTAACATGTTGAGTGGGTTTAGACCTAAATACAAATGTAAAATAAAGAATAAGATATGTTGCATTCTTATAAAAATATTATTGAATTCCTAAATAAAAAAAAACGGCATTGCCGTTTTTTAAACATCTGATGTATAGGTGTTTTATTTGTACTGTATATCTCTTATTCTTGAAATTGGTAGCCAAATACCGCCTTTTAAACAGATGTATTTTGCACCAGTTGCCCAAATCGTTGTTTCAACAGATTTTAATCCATCATCATCTAAAAAGTCAATCCGTATTTTACCATGATGGATATTGCCTAAGCGAGTGGCCTTTTTTAATTTCGACATCAGTTCTGGAGATTGTTGTAATTCAACTTTCCCTTTAAATTTTAACTTAGGAATTAATTCTTTTTCAATCAGTTCTGGAGAAATCACTTCGTTCATAATTGTTAAATTGTTTGTGAAAAATTACAAATGCTATTTAGCGGATGAGTAAGTTACTAAAAATAACAATTAAACACAAAAAAAGCATCTAAAAAAAGATGCTTTCGAAAATTATTACTTTTAATATTGGTCAATTACTCTCTTGGCAACATTACAAACTTAAATAAGAATGGACGCACGTCCACTTCGGCGCCATCAACATTTATTTTCTGCACGCCTAGAGTTGCAAAATACCTTTCTATCACTTTTCTCGACAAATTGTCGTCCGTTAAAATTGTAATAGTAGCAGTATGGCCTGTTGCTGTTTTGATATAATCAACTTTAAATTGTTCTGTGTAAAAACCACTTGCCTTTTTTAAGGCATCTGAAGTAAAGTAGGAATCAAAATCAAAATGGAATACACCATTAAGTTTAGCTTCATTGGCCGTTGTTATGTCTTTGTATTCAACCGACTGTCCGATAACAGATGCTGAAATAAGTACGAGTAAAATTGCTGAGAATATTTTTTTCATTTTTATTACTTTTTAATAGAACGACATTCGACCCTATATAGTTGTATAAAAGTACAAAAAAAGTATGAAATAACTGCAATTGGCACCTTAGTATCTACTTTGCTAATTTCTAATAACTTTGTAACCCATGGCGCTAACATTAAGTTTTATAAACGATTCTAAACTGGAAGCAGGGTGCGACGAAGCTGGAAGAGGTTGTTTGGCCGGACCTGTTGTTGCGGCGGCAGTTATTTTACCCAGAAATTTTAAAAATAAAATTTTAAACGACTCAAAACAACTCAGTTTAACTAAGCGAAACCTACTGTTTCCGTTAATCAAAGAAGAAGCTTTAGCGTTTGGGATAGGCGTTGTTAGTTCTCTTGAAATTGATGAAATTAACATTCTTAATGCTTCATTTTTGGCTATGCACCGTGCATTAGACCAAATGCATAAAAGCCCTCAAAGACTTTTGATTGATGGGAACAGATTTACAAAATATAAAAATATAGAGCACCATTGCATTATAAAAGGGGATGCGAAATTTCTTGCAATTGCAGCAGCATCTGTACTTGCAAAAGTCCATAGAGATAAATTAATGGAGGAGCTTGATCTCGCTCACCCTGAGTACGGGTGGAAAAAGAACAATGGCTATCCTACCAAAGCCCACCGCCAAGCTATCTTCGATTTTGGTACAACCATACACCACAGAAAAACGTTTAAATTACTGTCAGACGACCAGTTACTTAAAAAACTTTGATTCACAATAAGGTGTGCATATAAAGCCTACTGAATTGCAGGTGACATAGCAAACAATCGTACTTTTGTTGTTAGTTAAATAATAAAAATGGCAAAAGGATTAATCCGTGTTTTTTGGCTGCTTATTGGGTTAGTAGGTATAGGGTATGGGAGCTATTATTTGTTTCAAAAACAATACTTTCCTGTAAGTCACTATTCCTTTGCCAGTGCTGAATGCTCGCAAATTTTCATTCCAGATTTACTAAGCTTATCAAAAAAAGAAAACGGACTGGCCGTGGTGGAATCTTATGCTGATGATACCTGGAATGAGGTGATGGAAAGTTTAGTTGACAATAGAAAAAGAGGAGTGTCTGCTAATATATCATGGCATAATAACATAAAAACCATCAGCTTTGAAGGGTTTGGATTAATTGATTTAAAAAGAATCGCGAATAACGAAATATCGAAAGGACAAAATACTATTGAAATTGGTGATTCTACTTATTACTTCTGGGCTAGCAAAAAAATGTTGGCACTTTCAAATTCTGAAATTAACCCCGCAATTACCAAAGCTGTTGAGCAAGAAAGAAAAGGCAATGCAGATTTCTTTTTTATTGGACAAGACCGAATATTAGAAACAATAAAATTGAATGAAAATATAAAGTTTAGCTCTTTTTTGTCTGAAGAGTCTTCGATTAAAGGTAAACCATTAAGTGCGCATCAAATGCTAGGCATTTGTCCAATCTCTTCTACCCATATAAAATATTTTGGTAGCAGTCGGTTCTTAAGTGATTCACCAGTTTTACTAGGTCAAGATTCAGTGAGTGATTTATCGTGGATTAAAAGCGAGCTAATTTATATGCAAAAAGATAGTTTTGAAGCGCTTGCAAGTGTTCAAAGTGATGGAATTCAATTAAAAAATATGCTGCTTGAAGCCATTGCCGAAAAAAATGGAGACACGGCAATAACGGAGTCTATTTACTATAATAGTATTGAAATTTTACCATTTGATATCGATTGGAATTGGCAGGAATTGTGTAAAAATATTGAAGGAGAATTGCACTATTTTGCAACTTACAATAATTTCATATTTCTGACCAATAATTTACAAAGCATGTACTGGCTAATTAGGAGTAATCAGTTAGGAAAAACATATGAAGCATTCCATTTATCACGCAAAATTCCTGCAAGAGTGCATAATTTAACTTTGCAAAAAATCGACAATAGCACCGCTATTTCGTCAAAAACATGGATTAGTAAAAATCGCTGTATCAATCTTTCTGCTATGTCAAATTCAGTAGTGCAGTCTAATGCCAGTCAGCATTTACAGGATTTTAGTTATATTGGAAGTTGCAATTTTTTATTACTTACAAACACAATGGAGCAAAAAAATGTGCTAGTTGTTTCTGAAAATGAAGTGCTTGCGCATAATTTTAAAGGAGAAGAACTGTGGACATACTCATTAAAGTCGCCAATAAGTACCCAGCCGAAGCAATATATGTCTGATGATCAATCAGAAACACTTATTATTATTCCAACAAACAAGAATATTACTATTATCAATGATCAGGGATCTTTGGTTAAAACTATTGATAGCCAGTTTAAAAATAAGATAACGGAACTTAATATATTGAGTGGGAACACTAGCGAGTTTTTTTTAGCAAAATCATCATATTCTGTAACCGTTTATAGAATGCCTGATGGTAAAAAAATACTTTCAGTTTCGGGTCAAAACGCTATTCAATCAGCACAGATTGAGCAGACAGGAGCAATGGAAACTTTAAATGTAATGTACCAAAATGACTCGCTAAAAATATTTGACTTACAGTCTAAAGTTGAACTGCTTGCAACCTCTGCAAATGGAGTGACAGGCAAATTACTACCGTCAATACAAGGTAATTTTTCTTCTAAACAAGACTTACGTTTGATAGCCTATGAAAATGACTTTTTAAAAATTAAGTACTTGAATAATCCTTTGGTTGATTCTATCAAACTAAATTTAAATACAAGTCCTGATAAAACGCATTGGATAAATTTTGAAGACAGTTGGATGCTGGCGCTTGAGTATTATGATAGATTGTTAATATACAATATTTTAGGTTTGGTAGAAGCGGAAATATCAAAACCTGAATTGAACACAATGTTTATAGTTGAAAATTACCTGAAAAATAACATCTTTGCTTTTAAAAACACGACCAATAATCAATTGTATTTTACTGACAAATATGGTAATTTAATGATTAATAACCCGATTAGTTCTGACGGAAAAACCTTTCCACATAAGCCTTTCTTAATTAATAAATTTAATAATAGAATTCACATTTATAAACTAAACTACTGATGAAACATTTACTACTTCTGGTTCATTTTTTACTGGTGAGTTATTTGGGGTTTACCCAAAACCACCTTGGGTATTCTGAGGATAATTATTCGGGCGTGCATGCAGGGTATAGTAATCCAGCTTTTTTAGCTGATAATAGATTGCTGGTTGACGTAAGCGCGATCAGTTTATCTGTGAATGCTTATAATGATTATGCCTACTTTAGTCCTAGGAATATGCCATATGGCTTTGTAAAAACTTTTGTAGGGTCCGACTCAAAATCAATGGATTACAGAGGTGATACTTTAAACAATGTTATT
The DNA here is from genome assembly GCA_045110285.1 of Crocinitomicaceae bacterium. Lineage (GTDB taxonomy): Bacteria > Bacteroidota > Bacteroidia > Flavobacteriales_D > Crocinitomicaceae > Putridiphycobacter. The sequence continues at coordinate 16,999 of JBGCGA010000101.1, forward strand.
GTTCCGTTTGGGCAAGTGCCGAATTATAGAAATACCTTAAATAGTGGGAATTTATTTGAGTTTGAAAATATTTCAAATATCCCACGCACTGCTTTTTATAATCACGAGCTTGCTATCCTAAACCTAATGGTGAGTTTCGACCAGGATGTGGCATTTAGTTTTGGAGTCAAACAAAGGACCTTTATCAATTTTCAGGATGTGTCATACGATTTATTGAGCTTGGGTAGAACAACACTCCAAGATTCAGCATACTGGAATGTTACTCAAACACAGCAAAATGTTAATATTTCTTTTAATAGTTGGAATGAATATGCTTTGGGTTTAGCTGCAGTTGTGTACAATAAAAAGAAACATTTTATCAAAACGGGCCTTAATCTAAAATATCTACAGGGCATAGCTGGAGCTTATATTGGTTCCAATGATATTTCGTATTTTTTGTCAAATGCCGATACGGCAGCTAGTATTTCAGGTGAAATTGATTATGGCACGTCCGAAAATCTGCAAAGTTCGCAGTTTTTTAATGGTGATATATCTGCAGAGGATTTTGGAATTGATTTCAGAAATCCATTTTCAGGCGGAGGGAGAGGTTTTGGGATTGATATTGGTGTTGTGTATGAATGGAGGCCGAATTATGAGGACTTTCAATATGAGATGGATGGACAAAAAGGGCTGGAACGCCCAAATGAAAATAAGTATCGAATCAGATTAGCTTTAGCTGTAAATGATATTGGTGGAATTAATTATAACAGATCAAATGAATCTAGAAAGTTTAGTTTTGCTGATAATCTCACCAATTTTGATTTAAATCAACTTAAAGCAGACAGTTTGGGCGGTTTTAATAATAACATAGCCGCACTGGAACTTGAAGACAAAGTTACATACATAGGAAACGAGCAGTCGTTTTTTATGAACCTGCCAACGCATATTAATGCCAGTGTTGATTTTCTAGTGTTTAAGAATTTTTATTTAAATGGAAATGTTTTTTTGAGTACTCCTTTTTCAAAAAATGGAAGCAGGTCTATATACTACAGTAATTTTTCCTTTTCCCCAAGATACGAGCACCGATATTTTTCTCTTGCTGTTCCTGTTAGTTATTCACGAATATACAAAATGCGGGTGGGAGTTAGTGCTCGAATTACTCCTTATGTAGTACTAGGTACCAGTAATTTGTTGCCTTTTTTTAGCTCTGGTAAAGATGTAGAAGTTGCCGGAGCAGATTTTTTTTTAACACTTAAGGTACCTATTTTGAAGAGAACAAAAAAAGACACTGATGGCGATTTAGTATCTGATAAGCTTGACTTATGTGTAAAAACACCCGGAGTATGGGCATTCAGAGGCTGTCCCGATTCAGATAATGATGGAGTTCAAGATTCTGAAGATAGATGTCCATCTGAACCTGGAAAAACTCAATTTTCAGGTTGTCCTGACAGAGATGATGATCAAATTATTGACCGAGAAGATGATTGCCCGGACATTGCCGGACTGCCTGAATTTAATGGTTGCCCTGATACTGATGGCGATAAAATTATTGATAGTAATGATGAATGCCCTAATATTCCGGGTTTAATTGAGTTTAAAGGCTGCCCTGATAGTGATGGAGATGGTATTAAAGATACAGATGATCTTTGTCCTAATGCAATGGGGCCTATGGCCAACAATGGTTGTCCTGATACTGACGCTGACGGATTATTTGACTATTTAGACGAATGCCCTGAAGTCAGTGGACCAAAAGAAAACAAAGGTTGCCCTTGGCCTGATACTGATAATGATGGTATTTTAGACAAAGATGATAAGTGTCCGCTCAATACCGGGCCTGTTGCAAATGGCGGATGCCCATACATAGACACTGACGGAGATGGTATTTTAGATAAGGATGATGATTGTGTAAATGTGGCAGGGACAATAAATAATTCGGGATGTCCGGAAATTGAAGAAAAGGAAAAAGAAATTCTTAAAACAGCATTTAACAATCTTGAATTTGAAGTTGCAGAAGCTACTATCAAAGAAAGTTCATATCAGTCGCTTGACGATTTGGCTGCACTAATGGGCAGTAAACCGAATTGGAAGTTGAAAATTGAGGGACATACAGATAGTCAGGGCGGAGAACAAAACAATTTAATTTTATCGAAAAAACGAGCTGAAGCAGTCAAAAAATATCTTTTATCAAATGGAATAATAGATGCTGAAAGGCTTCAGGTTGGTTATTTTGGGGAAGATAAGCCTATTGCAGATAATAGTACACTCGAAGGCAGACAAGCTAACAGAAGGGTTGAATTAAATATTATGTTTGAATAATGTTTGACAATTTATTAGATTTAGCACTTTAAATCGTAGATATGAAATATTTTGTAGGTGCCTGTCTTGTTGTTCTCATTTTTCAAAGCTGCAAAAACTCAGCAAATTCTGAGTCTGATGATATGACTCTTGTCGACTCTATAGAGTTAAATATTGAGAATATTGTGAATGACATTATTGCTAACAAAGACAGCTTAGCAGTTGTGCCAAGTATGCGGTTTGCCAAAGGAGAGGATGAGACATATACTGCAAAAATGTATGGTAAGAATCAAGAAACAAAGCTGATTAGAGAAGAGCAAATCTCAAACACAGTAATTGTTGGAAGAGATTATTACTATAATAATAGTGAGCTAATTTTTTTAAAAGAAGAAGGATCAGTTTTTGAGAATGCGGTTGAGGTGTACACTGAAAAATTATTTTACTTTCAAGAAGGTGAACTTTACAAAGCCTATTCGAAAAATCAGTTTACTGAGGACAATATGTTTGATGATAGCTTATTTGAGGTTACAAATTTTGATGTCAACCAAATTGACTTTGAAAAGCCAGCGCGAGCATTACAGCAGAAGGGGGAGTTCGAAATGTTCTTTGACCAATTCTTACTCATTGATCCACAATCATACTTAATTGTTGAAAATAGTGATAAAACGATTAATGCAGCTTTGTACATTATTGAAGGCGATTCAGTATTAAATCGATTATATGAAAATCCCGACACCTTTAAAGGCGCAAAATTGTGGGTCTACCACAGCTTCAGAGAAATGAATGGGATAGAAAGAATGATTTATGAAGGTGCAGTGTTTCAGTCTCAATAACCTTAATGCATTATCGTTCTATTGAAATACTTGATATTTTTTCGACCCCAGCAACAGTTTTTACATTCACCGTTACTCTGTAATCTTTACCAGATGAAGTATACGTGCCTATAAAATATTTTGTACCATTCGATTGGCCTTCATGAACAACTTTAAAGTTGCTTGGACTGTTTTTAGTGAAAAATGTAGTTAGCACTTGCTTGGCTTGAGATTTACTGTACAAGTTAGATTTACCTAATACATTGATATCAATATTTGCTGGAAAATATTTAGCCAGTAAATCCGCCTTCCCCGATTGGAATCCCGCCAATATATCCGTTTTGATATTTGTGACTACCTGAATTTTTTCGTCTTTAGAACTATTTTTCATGTCCTCAGGCAGTCTATTCTTTGTTTTAATTAATACAGGTCTGTTTTCCGCAACAACATCTTTATTAGTATTTTGAGCGTAAGCAGATAGCGATCCTATAAGAAAAAACAGTCCAATTAAATTTTTCATCTCATTATTTACATTAATTTTACTGGTAGTCAAACTTACAAAAATTGAGCCATTAATTGCCGGTAAATGAATGTTAAAGTAATTTCTGTTGGAAAAACCAATAAATCGTACTTGGTTGAAGGAGAACAAGAGTATTTAAAAAGGCTTCAAAAGTATATTTCGTTAGAAAAGATAGAAATTCCTGATATTAAAGGAGCAAAAAAAATGAGTAAGTCTGAAATTAAAGAAAAAGAAGGAGCTTTGTTGTTAGCGAAAGTTAAGAGTTCGGATTATGTAGTTTTGTTGGATGATAAGGGTAAAATACCAACGTCAGTAGGCTTTGCAAATTGGTTTCAAAACAAAATGAACATCAGCACTAAAAGCATTGTATTTGTGATCGGTGGTGCATATGGCTTTTCAGAAAAGGTCTATCAAAGAGGACAAGAAAAGCTGTCGGTTTCCAAACTAACATTCAGTCATCAAATGATTAGAATGATATTTTTTGAGCAGATTTATCGTGCATTTTCAATTTTAAATAACGAACCTTACCACCACGAATGATTAATTGGACGGATTGGCTATTGTGGGGTATTTATTTATCTGTTATTGCCATTATAATATGGTTTTTACGCTTAAAACAAGCTAAAGAAATTCAGAAATATTATTGGTACGGATTTGGTGCAAAAGTTTTGGGTAGTTTAGCTTTTGCCTTAGTCTACGTTTTCTATTATAAATTTGGAGATTCTTTTGAGTACTATAAAGGTGCAGCGTCTTTATCTGCAGCTATGGTAGAGTCACCATCTACTTATCTGGATTTATTACTATCTGAACCATCAAGTGTTTTTCACGGAAAAATGGGAGATTATGCCAATTCATTGGCTTATTCTGACACACCAGAAGAGTGGTTTATGGTCAAACTACTGTCTCCCCTGTCTCTGTTATCTTTTAATTCGTATTTAGTTTTAAACCTGTTTATGGGGCTAATTTCATTTATAGGAAGTTGGAAACTACTGCAAGTGTTTATCGATATATTGCCTGAGCGGAAAAACATAGCATTTATCTGCTCTTTTTTAATTCCATCTGTTGTTTTTTGGGGCAGCGGAATAATGAAAGATACGCTAACACTAACAGGTGTTCATTTCCTTCTAAATATATTATATTTTGGAATAGTTAAAGGCCAATTTAGGTGGCACGATAGCATTACATTTTTAATTTGGTTTTTAATCACTTTTCAGCTTAAGTCTTACATTATAATGGCCCTTCTTCCGGGAATTCTTTTAACTACTTACTATTGTTATAGGTCTAGAATTAAATCAGATTTAATTCGAATGATATCTGGCCCGCTTTTGCTAATGCTGTTGATAGGAGCTAGCTTTTTTGGTCTTTCATATTTAAGTGAGTCTAGCGAAAAATATAAATTAAGTCAGTTAGAATGGAAAGTGAAAGGATTTCATTCGTGGCATACAGATGTTGGAGGCTCGTCTTATAACCTAGGTGAAGTTGATTATACTGCTCAAGGAGTTTTAATGAAGGTGCCAGCCTCATTAAATGTAACATTTTTTAGACCTTACATATGGGAAGCACGCAATCCAGTTGTATTGTTAGGAGCACTAGAAAGTTTAGCTCTATTCATATTATTTTTAATTGTTCTCTATTTAGGCAGGTTCAAATTGATGAAAGCTTTGAAAAATCAATTTTTATTAAAGGGTATGCTGATTTTTATTTTAGTTTTCGGAGTGGCAATAGGCTTTACCTCCTATAATTTTGGCGCTTTAGGACGATATAAAATTCCAATTTTACCCTTGTTTTCATTCACGTTGTGCTATCTATGGTTTCATTTGAAGAAACTATCGAATCCCAATAGTAAATCGCTTTTGTAAGTACTGCCAAATAGTTGGGTGGAAAAACAATATACTTTCTTTAGTTAACGGAGTTTTATAATTGGGATTTTCAATGGTTTTTATGTTACTTTTTATCATTTGTAGCCCCTCGCAATACTGCAAAATTGGATAGGTGATAAAATTGTCTTTTACTGTAGATTTTATAATGGACTGGTCTATTATTTTACCCGAATCAATACCACTGTCTACATGGTGAAGTGTTGTGCCAAAAAGATGATGGTCGCCGTAAAATTTTGCCCAATATCCTCCATGTATTCCGCGATATTTAGGCGTAATTCCAACATGGATATTGATAGGTTTAACAGGCAGTTTAGCTAGAATACTTCCTGAAATAATTCGAGTGCCATTAATGAATATAAGGTCGGGATTTAATTTGCTAACTATGTCGATTATGCTCCTATCGTTTACTGAGCTTATTTCTTTAATTTTTTGCTGTGGTACTGATTTGTTCGACAAATGATAGCGGGTAAGTATTTTTGAAATTTTTTTATTGGAATTGATTTTCAAAATTGGCAACACTAAAGCAACGAACATTAATTGACCCAATACTTTTGAGAGTCCAACTTTTTTTATTCGCCCTTTCAGAATTATTGATTTAGAAATTTTTTGCTCTATCAATACGGATTTAACATCTAACTGTTCAGAAAGGGTTTCAAAGAGTAAATTTGTGGTAATTCCCTTGGTTGCGATAATTATGGCAGTTTTTTTAGTCAATTATTTGGGTTATATCGTTCATATTTAAGCTTTTAAAACCATAATTTTTTCTTAATTCATCCACATATTTAAATAATTGCTCTAACTGATCAAAATTTTGATCGGGATGAAGTAAGAAATTATGGGGATGCCACCACAAGTGGTAAATGCGATTTGATTTTGCTGCTTTTAAAAGTTCCTTTTTTATTCTCCTTAATTTTAGTTGTTCAATTGCTTTGCCGTATTTGTAAGCTCTATAAAAACGATTTGCAGGAATATTGATGAGATTGTTTTGGAGCTGACCCAGTGTTTTCCATGAGCTGCCTTTAGAATTGCTAATTGGGAGATAAGCATCTGCAGTTCGCGATAGTTTTTTTAAAAACGATTCACTCTTATGCTGACTGTTTTTCCAAAACCAATTTTCTTGATTCCCTCTGAAAGCAGATATTCCATGTTGTGAACAAATGTTTAAATACTCCTGATTAATCTGATTTCTAGGAAAAACAATACTTTTTACTTCTCCCACATGTTTCTCGAATAAGTGTAAATCAATTATAAAATCATTTTCAGATTGCCCATCTTCAAGACAGTAATAGTGACTAAAAGTATGACTAGCTAACTCTTGTCCGTTTTGGTTTTTTATCTTTTCAATTTCTGCTTGTCCTAAAAAACTGCCCTTGTTAAAAGCGCCTAAATTGTGCTTTGAAATTGGGTAAGGACCGAAATTTTTCTGAAGGTATGAAATATTAATCTTGTCTGTTGCTGTTTCTAGTGCTTCAACGTTGTCAAAATTAAGCATACCTATAGTAGCCCATGTACAGTGAATATTATATTTCTTAAATAAATCAAGTAATCGATTTACAATTGTTTGGACATTATCAAAAGTAACGATTGAGCTATTTGGTTGCAGCAAGTCATGAACTCCCCAATACTTTTCAAAATCTAGTGATATGCAAAGTGCGCCCTTTTTCAATTTTCAATTCTTATAGATTCTTCTAGCAAAAGTAATCATCTATTATTTAACAATTACTGTCTTCGTAAAATGCCACAGTTTCAGTAACCATTCTATCTAAACAATAGTAGGACAATAAATCTTGTTTAGCATTTTTAGCTAATTTCTGTGCAAAAGTGTGATCTGTTAATAGCTTCGCCGCATTATTAGCGAGTTTTTCGGTGTCAAAACAAGGGGTTAATAGCCCTGTTTTTCCGTCTTTTATTGTGGTGTTAAATGCTGGAACATTAAAAGTGATTACCGGCTTAAGGTGATTGAATGCCTCAAGTAATACAAGACCAAAACCCTCTGCTTTTGATGATAGTATTACCAGATCAGATTGCTGGAAGTAATCATCAATATTACTGACGTGTCCTAAAAATTGAACATTGTTTTCGATTTGCAGTTCTTTCACTTGATTTTTAAGTTTTTGGGCAAAATTACCTTGTGCGTCGCCCGCAATTAGAATTTGGGCGCTCACTCCTAGGTCATGAAGTTTAGGTAGCATTTCAATTACTAAATTTTGTCCTTTGTAGGGAACAATTCGTCCCGGAACCAAAATGGTTTTTAACTTGCTTTCTTCTCGCTTTAGTTGGTTTATATCCGGGTAGTTAAAACCTAAGTTGATGACTCGAATTTTGTTTTCTGGAATGATTCCGCCTTCCACCATCAAATCTTTTAAGCCTTTAGAAACAGCAAAATAATTAGCTATTTTCTTTTGATTGAAACGAAGAATTCTAACATATTTTGTGTTTGTCACTTTTGACGAATCGAATCCGTGTTCAGCCTGAAAAGTTTCATCAAAACCATGGACTGTTGAAACTAATTTTGTTTTTAAGCCAAAAAAAGTTTTAATTAAAGCAAACCAAAGTTCTGCATGAATTAAATGAAGGTGAACTAAATCATATTTATCTTTTTTGGCTATTTTATTCAATTTTCGTAGTAACCCAATCGATAGGTTTTTAGTTACAATAACAAAGTTGTATTCAATACATTTATCTTGAAGTACCTGCTCAAAGTGCTTCAATTTGCACAAATCTTTTTGCTCTATAACGCATACTAGTTTGCATGAATACCCTCTTTTTGTCAGTTCCGGAATGAGTTCAGTTAAGTACTTTTCAGACCCGGCAAATGCTTTTACTTTTTGAACTAACAGTATTTTCATTAATTGCTTTTTTCGTTAAAAATGAATTCAGAATACAATTGTATCATATTTTCAACCGAATAGTTCAATTCAATATGTTTTTGGGCAGTCATTCCTATTTTATTGGCCGCTTTAGGATTGTTAATGGCATATCTTAATTTTTCTGTAAGATCATCAGCATCTTTGTTTTTGTATAACCAGCCATTTTTTCCATTTTCAATAATGCGCTTATTGTTTACAATATTTGATGTTATTACTGGTAAGCCGCTTGCCATTGCCTGTAAAATTGCAGTACTCATGGTTTCGCTAGTGGTGGCCAATACATTTATTGTAATTTTTTGGTAAAAAAGAATCATCTCCTTATCAGACAGCATGCCATGAAACACTATGTTCTCTGATATTTTGAGTTCATGAGCTAGTGCTTTAACTGCTGAAAAAGTTTGTCCATCTCCCGCTATTTCTAAAGTTATTTTTGGATAATCTCTTACTATATTTTTAAAAGCAATTAATAATAGCGAATGATCTTTTGTTGGAGTCATTCTGGAAGCCATGCCGATAATAGTATTTCGCGAATAATCGCGCTTATATCCAGTATTTAACCTCACGCCATTCGGTATAACTTGAATAGGAGTTTTGCTCAATTTTTTTTCCAATAATTCTTTTTTGTCTGTGTCGGTCAAGCAAACAATTCCTGTTGCTTTTTTTAAGGCGTATATTGATAAGAAATTTTGCAGTTTTGTTTTGTTTACACTGTCTTGGTGCTCAACATAAAATACAGTGCAATCTTTGTTTTTTCGAGAAAATCGCGCAGCTGGAACTATTAATTCGCTATTATGAACAATAATAACAGACGGTTTTGTATTGTTTAAAATTTTTTTGAACTCAGAAAACGCCTTTAAGTATTGTCTCGGTTTTTTGATGATTGAAAAATGGTTTAGTTTTAAATCCGAACATTTTTTATGATACGATTGTGTTGTTTTTTCTACTCCGTAAAATACAATACTGTGGTCGTATTTGCTGGCAAATCCATTTTCAATGAGTGGAAAAACCACACTCCCATGACCACCCAAGCCAGAGTAGAGAGTATGTATGATTTTAAGTTTTCCCATTAAAAATTAATTTTTTAGAAATAGCCAATGTTCTTTTGGTAAAAATATGTTGAAATTTATACGATACACCTTTTAGCCACAATTTTATTGATTTTATTTTTTTACCGTTTATTGCTGCCGATAATGCTGCTAATGTTGTTAATTCAGCTTTTACGTTTTTAATTACATCATTTGAAATTCTATGGTTTTTATTCAAATCATCTACAATTATTTCTAACGATTCTAAGATGCATTTGTGATCAGCCAGCAGCATGGTTCTTCCGTCATGCTGGCTGATTGCAGAAGTTACTATATTACTCGTATGTAGTTCGAATTTGCTAGAGATTTTCAATAGGACTAGCCAATCTTCTCCTATTTTTAGTTTTCTATTAGTGGAAAAAGGAAATTCTAGAGCTTGTTCAGTTCTTAAAAAAAACTGGCAAGCCATTAAATTTTGCCGACTAATTTTTTTTTGAACGGTTTTTGAATTCAATTTGGGAACTTGGGTGATAGTAGTCCCTGAGATTAACTCATACCTAGAATGAAAGAAAACAGGGAAGTTTAACCGTGATAATTCATCATATGCATGCTGCAAATGGTTTGAATAAATGATGTCGTCAGAATCTAAGAAGAAAACGTATTGCCCTTTTGCATTCAGCACACCTGTATTACGGGCTTTACCTCTTTCTCCATTGCTCTGATAAATGTATTTTATTCTGCTATCAGAAATGTTTGATATCACCTCTTTCGTATTATCTGTGCTGCCATCATCAACTAGTACGACTTCAAAATTTTCAAAACTCTGCAACAAAACAGACCGAATGGTTTTCTCAATAAGATGAGCCCGGTTAAAAGTTGGTATGATGACTGAAAAAAATTGCATTAGGTCTGTTACTTGCTAAAATTACTTTAATTATAAAGTATGTTTTTAATTTCCTTTATTTTATTCTCATAACTATTCAATATGGCAAAATTCCGTCTGGCAGTCATTAAGTCAATCTTATTAAATTCACTGATTTGCTCACCAACCTGTTTTATTATTGCTGGCAATTCAGAATTGGTTTGAACCATAATTAACAGATCTTCACTACTGTCTGAGTACTCATGAAACCAAGATGAAACAGTTATTTTTCCAGAGTAGAAATACCCCATCATTTTGTGAGGGTTAATAATAATGTCTCGTCTTTCTTCCTTGTACAGCACCAAATTAATATCAAAAGCAGTTATCCAGGTCATAAGCTCTGCTGATGGTTTTGATCCCACAAAGTGCACATTCTCTAAAGTCTGAAGTTTGTCTATTTTTATTTTAACTTGTTTATCTGTGTCGCTTAAATTGTTGCTGGTATATGGTCCCACAAAAATAAAATCAATGGACTTATTCACTCTTGCTATATTTTCAATTAGTTTATAATCAATGTTTAAATTATAATTTGATATTAAGCCAGCTTTGAGTTTGTTAATGCCCGGTAAACTTTGTTTATTGTCTATATGCTTTTCAAAATTTTCAATGTCAGAAGCATGCCCTGTTTTATATATTTTATCATTGAATTGCTTCAATTTATCTCTTAGTAATTCAGAAGAAAGTAAAATGGCATCTGAGCTTGCAGATATCTCAATTTCTTGACATTTGTTATGGTGAACATCAACAGTATGGTATATTTTTTTTTCTGCTTCCCATGCATCTTGGTTAAAAAAGCGATAAGGATCAAATGTCCAAACAATATTAAAAGAATCTATTCCAATTTGCTTTTGAATTTGCTTTGCTTGCTTATTGTATATAATTCTTTGAAGCCATACAGGAAATAAATCTAGCTTTGGAAGCACGTTTAGATAATCAACTACAATCATCCCACTATCTAAAATTCGTTTTTTCAGGTTAATGCCTTTCCAAGGCTGTTTGGTGAAGCCAGAAGGCGGATTTAAATAGTAAACAGTATTATTTTTAGATAAATAGTTTGCGTAGTGGTGTTTGGAAACAAAATTGTCTCCCCATGCCTCAGGTGATATGATTAAAATAGTCTTATTTTTCATCTGATATTTTCAATAGGGTGTCATAAAATTGCCGTCCAATTTTTTTTGAATTAAAGCGACGAAGGCTGTCTTCTGATATTTTTTTCAAATTATAATGTTTAAAATTCAACATTATTCTCTCCATTGAATCTGCCCAATCTATTGATTCTAAAGTATCAACAAGATGTCCGTTTTCATTATTAAGATAATCTTTTACTCCTCCTATATTAGTTGCAAGTACAGGTGTTCCACATGAAAGTGCTTCAATGCAAATAACTGAAAAAGTTTCATAATTTGACGATTGGCAATAGATGTGAGCTTCTTTTAAAATTGATGCCACTTTTTCTTTTGAAACTCGGCCCAAAAATTGAATTTTGTTTTCAAGCCTCAATAACTTTATTTTCTCTTTTATCGCTTCATCTAAGTTTCCAGATCCCGCCAGAATAAGGCGGACATTAGTATGTTTTTGTTGTATTAAATTAAAAGCATCAATCAGTAAAAATGGATTTTTCATTTCGCTCCAATTGTTAATGGAGCAAAAAGTAAATGGCTTCTCCAAATTTGGCTCTTTAAAGAAAAAGAGCTGATGATCTACAATATTTGGTATGACATCAAACTTCAAGTTATCAAACCCAGTGAATAATTTAATATCATCACCCAAAGCATTCGATACAACAATTAACGGTGTTGAATGACTAAAAATAGACTCTATTCGGTTTCTTCCACTGTTATTTTTTGCCAGATTAAACTGCGTGTGGTATGCTGACCAATGTTCAACTAAAACAAATTTAATAGTTTTAAATTGCTGTTTTAGTTTTCCTAAATTAATGGCATTGGGATAGGCAACAGAGAATAATACCATATCATAATTAGCATGTTTTTTACTTAAAAAATCTTTAATTCTGTTTGCTGCTAGTAGTTCCTTCAACCGCCATTTGTCAATCAACGGTTTAATTTCAATTCTAGTGATTGGAATGCCGTTTTCAGTGCCACAAAACATATCTTTTTTTACATCTGTAAATTTTATATGTAAAACTGAATTTTCACAATGTTGTTGCAAAGCTTTAATATGGCTTGCAATAAAAACGCCCTCTATTGTGTTTTCAGGATTCGGAAACCAAGGGACAATATGCAAAACCCTCAAATTTTTCATTTTAAAAATAATGTATAAGTCAATTTTTCAAGACGATAAGCAATCCTATAAATTATTTTTTGGCTGACCCACATAAAAGCATTAATAGGTAAAATTTTAATCAAAATTCGTTGCTTCAGCGTGCCAAAACCAAGTGTATCTTTTTTTACGAAATTTTTAAATTCTAGCTTTATTTCAGTCCCTTTATTTTCTTCCCATAATCGATTCATCATTTCGCGATATATGTAACGATATTCCTTTAATCTCAAAAGTCTACTTACTTTTTTATCATTGTCATACTGACCATATATTTCTGCCTTTCCTCTGAGCATTCTGACGTGCTGCAAATGTATGCCGTTATCATGAATTCTGTAATATACATTTCTTTTTGGCGAACCATAAACTGTATCAATTTTTTTTGAAATTCGTAACCATAAATCCCAGTCTTCAGTTCCTCTTAAAATTTCACTTTCATTAAAAAAACCAACGGTTTCAAACAGTGCTTTTTTTATTAAAACAGTATTGGTGTTTACCGCGCAGCTAGCATATAAAATTTGAAAAAAATCTTTTCCTGAACGCTGTCCAGTTATCCATTCATAAGGCACTAATTGCTCATCTTTCTCCTCATAAAAATAATAGCCTAGTCCGTACAAAAAGTCTGGGTTGTGCGCTTCTACAGCTTCAAATTGATCCTCCAGCTTGCTGGGCAGCCAAATGTCGTCTGAATCTAAAAATGCAATCCAAGCTCCGCTACTCTTTTTTATTCCAAAGTTTCTGGCTGATGCTTGCCCGCCATTTTGCTTAAAGTAATATTGAATTCTTTTGTCTTTTTGTGAAAAACCTCGACAAATTTCAGCCGACTTATCTATAGAACCGTCATCAATTAATAGTAGTTCCCAATTGTTATAAGTTTGTGATAAAACAGATGCAATAGTTTCTGATAAATACAATTCAGTATTGTAAATCGGAACAACAATCGAAACAAGCTCATTCATGATTTGATGGCAATTATATTTTGAAATTTGAAAATTTCATGAAATGGTTCCCATTCTCCTAATGGAATTAAACGATTCGTATCCAAACGATAAAAATCAAATCCTGGTAAACAGTCATAAAAGTCTTTTAAAAATCTACGTTTGACAACGTTAACCTCATTAAATTCAAATTGAATGATGCGTATTTTATTTCTTTCCAATAATAATCTAGCTCCTTTCAATGCTTCTAATTCGAAACCTTCAGTATCAATTTTAAGAAAGTCAATTTTTTCTATTCCATTTTTAGAAGTAAATTGATCAAGTGTTGTGATCGCTATTTTAACAGATGTTAGATTTTGGGATTTAGCAATTGTTTTTAAAATTTCAGGATCAGAACTAGCTTGTTCGCTTGTAATATTGTCCTCGTCAAAAAATAAATTTAATTCTCCATTTTGCTCTCCAATTCCTTTGTTGATGACTTGTACAGAATTGCCACAATTCTTGTTTAGTAATTTAAAAGTATTCGGGTTAGGTTCAAAAGCGTAAATTTTTGCTTGGGGATGAGCTTTTCTTAACAATGATGAAAACTCACCTTTATTAGCCCCTACGTCTATAAAAATAGAATTTGAATCTACTTTTTGTTTCAAAAAAGTATTGATAAAATAAATTTCGCCTGAAGCAGTCATAGAGTATGACTTTAGAATTCCATTTTCAGAATATCCCAGTTTTATCAAGTCAATTTTTAATTTTTTAGCTGTCAATTTAATTAGCCACACTCCAAAATTCCCTATGGTCGATTTTATCTTCTTAAGCACTGTTGTTATTTTTTAATCGATTTAGAATTTGAGAGAGGTTAATAAAGTTATATTGTATTAGAAACCAAAGGTACAATAGCACTGCAATTATTCTTATTAAAATGAGCAGAAAATAGTTTATTTCAATGAACTGATCAATATAACTGCCGACGAAAAATAGGACAATAAAACAAATTAATACTATAGCAGATTTACCCTGGGCAAAACGCAATGGATATAGTTTTTGTGAAACAATAAATAAAAAGACATTGTTGAAGAGCACGCTTATTACTGTAGCAATTGCCGCTCCTAACAATCCAATTTTCGGAATAAGCCAGTAGTTAAGCGCAATGTTAATTATGCCAGCTAAAATTACAATTAGTGGAATATACTTTGTTTTACTTTTAATGTGAAGGCCTGGAGAAAACATACCCAATCCCGAAATTAAGACCGAGAGATAGAATATGGGCATTAATACGCTTGCCGAAAAGTAATTTGGTTGCGTGAAAACATACAAAGTCTCATAGGAAAAATAGCCGAGTATTAATCCGCAGAATGTACCAACAGCAATAAATAATCTAAAAATTCTCCCCAATTGATTCTGAGTATCAGTATTTTGGTGTTTCTCGTATAAAATAGGTGCTAAAGCGGACTGAAAAGAAATAATTATTATTGACAAAATGGATGAAAATTTGAACGCCATATCGTATATTCCTACTTCAGCAAGTGAATTGGTGAGCTCCTTAATAATAATTCTGTCGGAGAAATTTAATATTAGGTAAGCAATTGCAGCTGGAATTAACGGATAGCTGAAAACCATTAATTTTCTGAGCTCTACTCCTCCAATATATATAATTAAATAGTCGCGCAGTAAATAAATTTGCACTAGAATAATAAAAGGAGTAATGATAAGAGATGCTATATAGATACTGTCAATTCTCATGTCAATAAACAACGCTAAAAACAGAATCAACGTAATATTACCTATGGCATGTAAAAAGGAAGTTAAAGTATACGACTTTGTCATCCTTAAAAATTTTAATTGTGTGCTGAGAGAATAGAACATACTATTTACAAATATTGCGCCCAATGCTAATCTATACGTTAGTTTTTTTATGGTCTCATCTTCGGATAAAAAGTTAATAATCTCTTTTTCAAATATTACGGCCAAAATTAAAAATAGTGAGTACGATAAAAATGTAAACCAAAAGCCTGTCGATCCAATTTGTTGTTTTTCTCGGTGCGATTGTTTTTTATCAGCAATGAACCTTCCTACACCCTGGTAAATTTGAAAGGAGAAAATAGCTGCTGTAAGTGCTCCAGCAATTCCGAGCATGGCCAAAATTCCATATTCGGCTTGAGTAAAATAATCGGAATAGAAGGGAATTAATAGAAGACTGACACCTTTTGTAACCAGGTTGGCTAAAGTGTAGAGTCCACCTTCTTTTATTAAATCCCTTAACATGCCATCTTTTTATTACTCGCAAATATAGGTTTTTGCAATCATTAATATGTGTTTTTTAAATGTAAAGCCCTTTAAAGAGTTGGGAATCGAAGATTGGAATGACTGTGTTTCTGAGCCTCTGCAATTGTGCACGCAAACCCTGAAAGATTAACGATTTTACAAAACGATTCTAGCTTTTTAGGTTCTATCATCCCAAAACCAATCACTGGAATAGTAATGTCAATAAAACGCCATTCATAATCTGGTTTTTCAGGAATCAAGGTGATGTAGGGGTTTTCTCCTATTTCGTCAACAGGACCTAAAAAAACAAAGTCGCCCTCAAATAATTCGAAATTTTTGCTTCTTGCTAAATCGTTAGCAACCCCACCAATTAATAATGTGGGATGATCCTTCTTGAGCTCTGTAATTTCTTTAAAATCATCAATTATTATGGCTTCAGCAATTAATCCGCTCTGAATTAAAGTTGTGGATTCGCAAAATACTTTAAGCTTTTCTTTTTGAATTAAGTCATTTACCGCTTCTAAATGTGGTGTTATTTCAGAATCGTTGCCTTTTATCCAAATCCATTTTATTTTTTGAGCATTGACAGCCTCAGCTGCCATTTCAAAATCATGAAATGAACCCAGGTCACATTGAATAATAAGCCCGAAAGGAGTAGTCATATTTTATAGGTTAAAAGCTTCGTCAATTGGTTCCCACAGTTCTATTTTATTTCCTTCTGAATCTAGAATATGAATAAACTTGCCGTACTCGTAAGTTGCCAATTCGTCTAAAATAGCAATACCTTTGTTCCTTAATTCACTTACTAATTTTTCAATATTCTGCACTCTATAATTAATCATGAAGTTTTGTTTAGAGGGATCAAAATAATTGGTGTCATTTTTAAATAGACTCCATTGCAAGTAATTTATTTTATCAACATGATGTTCGTCTCTACTTTTAAACATAGCGCCATAATTATCAACTGCCATACCTAAATGGTCAGCATACCATTGCTTTAATTTTTCTACATTTTTGGCTTTAAAAAAAACGCCACCAATACCGGTCGCTTTTGGTTCGCTATCAGCACTTTGAAACTGCTCTTTAACAGTCAAATCGCTTATCACCTCCAGTTTATAGTCAGTGCTAGTATATTCACATGCTGCTTTCATGTTTTTAGAAAAATCTTGAGCGCTTGGAGGTAAATTTTTTCCTGAATTGTCCCAAGTTTCTTTGTCTGGCCATTGAGCATAAGCCAAGTAGTTTAGGTCGGATATTTTATGCAGTCTAGAGCCAAAACTCTTCTCGTACTGATAGATGAGTTTTGTAAGTTCTTCCCAGTTGTATACAAAATCTTTGGTTTTATTAGGGAATAGTTTAAAAGTATAGATGACTGTAAACATAGTGTAAATATGAGGTAAATTTAATAAATATCAACTTATTCACGTTTTTATTTTTTAGGTTTGTGACAAGTATTCAAACATGAAAAAAACGCTTTCTTCTCAGTGGAATAATTATGAATTACTTGATGCAGGACATGACCGAAAATTGGAACGCTGGGGAAAAGTTATTACAATAAGGCCTGATAGAAATGCATATTTTAAACCCGTTTGGGGTCAAAAAAAATGGCAAAGTTTAGCGCATTTCGAATTTATTGAAAGCTCTTCAACAAAAGGATCGTGGGTTGATTTGGGGGAAGATTTTCCGGTAAATTGGCAAATTGCTTTTGGTCAACTTCATTTTAATTTAAAGCTAACAACATTTAAGCATATTGGTATTTTTCCTGAGCAACAAACCAATTGGGAATTCATTCAACGAGCTTTGAAGTCAGGAAATAGGTTTTTAAATTTATTTGGATACACCGGCGGAGCCAGCATTGCCGCTCGACAGGTTGGGGCTGAAGTTTTTCATATTGACTCTGTAAAGCAAATTAACGCCTGGGCAAAGGAAAATATGGACAGTTCTGGACTAAATGATATTCATTGGGTGGTAGAGGACGCTTTAAAATTTGCCAAAAGAGAAGTAAAAAGAGGGAATAAATATCAAGGGATTATAATGGATCCTCCAGCTTTTGGTTTAGGGGCAAAAAAGGAACGGTGGAAAATTGAACAGCGATTTCCGGAATTAGTTGAGGTGGCTTCAAAATTACTAGAGAATGACGGTTTTTTGATCATGAATACATATTCTCCAAGACTAAAAGAAAATGATATATCGGCAATTGTTAATGAATATTTTCCGAACAAAGCAATTGATATCTCAAAACTATGCTTAAAAACAAGGACTGGCAAAACTATTGAATATGGTGAATTGACTAGGGTTACATAAACGGTTTACCGTTTCTTTAACGCTTTTATTATAGTCCTTCGATTAATGGCGTAAGCCTTTTCTTTTTCCTCCACAGTTTTCATCTTTGCAATTTCCTCAGTTGAAATGATTGGTTTGCTTTCTCCCAGGCCTTTCGGAATTAACTGTCCCTTTTCTACACCAAAAAAATTCTCAAGCGAATAGACAGTGTTTTTAGAACGCATTTCTGTTATTCTCATATTTACCTCATCACTGCCTCTTTGCTCAATATGTACTTCATACAAAAATTGCCAATCATTATGCGCATTCAGCCATTTAGCAAGTTTTCTAAATTTTGCAACATCTTCCGGTCTGTCTCCTTGCCGGATATCTCCACGCATAGTAGTTCCTGCTCTAAATACAATCTCTGTTCCTTTTTTTATGGTTACAGGATAGTTTTGGCAGACAAATGAGCAGAAGATAAAGAAGACAATAGATGCGACAATTAATTTCATTGCTTTATTGTTAAATAAACAGGGTAATGATCAGAATAACCACCGTAGTATTTTGTTCCACCATAAGTTCTGCTGGGAGTTTTATTGCCATCTCTATGAGTGAAGGTGTTTTCTGCGGTTACATGAATATTGGCACTCTTTTCTGTCAGTTTAAAAGCAGAGTTACGCATGGCTGAATTTGATATAATTATCTGATCAAATACCATCCAATCCCCTTGGTGGTTTACGGTACCATTTGCAGTATGCTCATACTGACTTGATAGATTTGAAAAATCAGATTTCACTAATTCTTGCCGTATACTCCTGTCGGAAGGCTCATCATTAAAATCTCCCATTATAAAAATGTTTGCTTCTGAATTTTCAGATAAAATGGCATCAATTTTTGATCTTAAAACTTTGGCCGCCGCTATCCTTTTGTGTTCTGTTTCAGCTGTTCCTTTTCTTCTGCTCGACCAATGATTGAAATACACTACAACCTTTTCGCCATTGCTCATTTCCCCCATTATTTCTAATATATCTCTAGTGGTTGATTTATCCCTTCCTGGTAAAATCACTGAATAATAGGAGTATTTCTCAGCTTTAAATGCATCAGGTCGGTATATAGCAGCAACATCTATCCCCCTGCCGTCAGGGCTGTCTTTATGTATGATTTTATATCCTGATTTTTGCAGTGCTGAAGTTTGAATTAAATCCTCAAGAACATCATAATTTTCAACCTCACAAAAACCCATTATTGCTGGCAGTTGGTCTTTGTCCATTCCAGTCATTATTTCACCAATCTGAGCTAGTTTTGTCTGGTATCTCTCCAAATCCCATGCTTGCTTTCCTTGTGGTGTAAAATCATCATCAAAAGTATTGGGGTCGTCATAAATATCAAATAGATTTTCAACGTTATAAAAACCGATTATTGTCTCTTTTAAATTTTTGTTTATTTCCATATTATTTTCAGCAATAGTGGTTTCAGTTGATTCGGTTTGATTAAAAACGACGTATAATAGTGCTCCAATTCCTAATATGACAAGTGGAGCCGCTTTTTTAGTGTTCATGTTTACTTTCGTTTAAAATACAGATGCTATTTGGTCCTTCATTAAAAAGCAAGTCAAGGATACTTAAATTATTTGAAAACCCAAATCGTTCTGTAAATGTTTGTAGATATGGATAGCTTTTAAAACTGCTGTTTTTTTTGGGGCTAAATTCTTCTCTTTTATCTTCTGCATCAATGTGTAATGTGTCACTAATCAATTGCAGATTGTTTATTAGCCCTATTTTTTCAACTAGTTCATTAGTAAGTGCGATATTTAATTGTGCTAAAGTTTTAAAATTGCTAAAAAGCAACGCTTTTAAATCGTCAGCATAAAACTCAAAATACGGAGTGCGATTGTAGCAGCTTTCTAACGTTTTCCAGTGCACTTGACGCCAATTTTCAGCCTCAGATATTAGAACGTCTTTCGTTTTGGTTAATTTTCCGTAAGGACGTTCAACTGGTACTGATAAATTAAGTGGTCCATTTGCACCAAGCACAACACATCTATTTCTGAAGGTTTGCTTTTGGTAAATTTCATTAAGTGAAATTAAAACCGATTTATATTTTGCTAAATACCAATAGTATGCTATGTTACCAAAATAGGAAATAGGGAGCACAGGCTTCATTATTCAATTTTTTTGAATACGCGGTCCCATCTAATTCCACCAAAATATCCCTTTTCATCAGTCGACATCCAGATAAAGGCTGCTCTTCCAACAATATGATCTTCGGGAACAAAGCCCCAAAATCTTGAATCGGCTGAATTATTTCTGTTATCGCCCATCAACCAATAGTAGTTCATTCCAATGGTGTATTCTGTTACTTTTTCGCCATCTATATATATCCCATCTTCTTTCTCAGCCAAAGTATGGTGCTCATATGCTGTAATTATTCTTCTATAAATCGGCAATGTTTCATGTGTCAATGGCACAATATCACCTTTTGCAGGAATTTTTAACGGCCCAAAATTATCCTCAGTCCAGTCGTACTGTTTGTTATTAGGGAAAATTGGAAGATAACCTCTAGAGTAATTTTTTAAATAGTACCCCTTAGGCTTTATATAATTGTAAAGATTTGGGTTTTCAAGTTTCTTTTTTGTGTATTGTTTTTTTGTAAGCGGCACCACAACTTCTCCACTAGCATTTGCTCCCACTTCACTGTATCTGCAGTCAAAGTTCTTCTTGTAAAAAGCATCTAATCTTTGGTATCTATTATAGTCATCTTGGGTCTTTATCTCAAAATTCTTAGTTTTTTGTTTGCCTTCAATATAGTAATTGTATTGCATTTCAGGAGCTTGCCAAGCTAGTTCTCCATCTACGAATAATTCTTTGTCTTTAATTTCTATTGTTTGCCCAGCAATGGCCGTTGTTCTTTTAATGTAATTCTCCCGCTTATCAACTGGACGGGCCAAAATTCCATTAATGGGGGTTGGTTTGTTTGTATTTGGTTCAAATTCTCTGGATAATACTTCATCCTCCTTTAAAAACCTTTTTCGAGCCCGGTCTAAATAATAGTCATAATGTTCTTCAAAATATTCAAAGCTTTTATGGTCTAAATCAAAAGCAATAACCATAGCTTCATCTCTCAAAATTTGCTCATATGTATGCGCAATTAGGCCGTTGGGCATTCTAGGGTCATTCAGAGCGGAGTCACCTGCGGGAAAGTTGAATACCGTTACATCATACTGTTCAACTTCTCTAAAACCAGGTAAACGCGTGTATGGAATTTTCTGAATTTCAGAATAAGATTTAATATTCAATTTTGGCACCATATTATGAAAAATAGGGTACGAAAAAGGCGTATTTGGCACTCTTGAGCCATAGGTGATTTTTTCAACAAATAAATGATCGCCAATTAACATGGTTTTTTCCATTGAACCGGTTGGAATTTGATAGGGTTCAAAAACGTATGTTCTAATAACACTGGCCGCCACTAAAGCAAATAAAATGGCATCACCCCATTCTTTAATCATTGACTTTTTTCCTTTTCGTTTCTGGTTAAATCCAAATAAAGAAAAAGCATAAACAATAATATTACCAACAATTGGTAAAGCAAAAAACAATGCAATATGGTCACTCACAGTTCTTTTATCAACTTGCTTTGCTATGTCCCAATTGGTAGGTTCTACAGGTTTTTTATTGTCGTCATTAGCGAGTTTCCAAAATACTGGGAAAGGAAATAAAATTCCCAAAATAGTTTCTTTTACTCCAAATTCTCCAAATTTTCTGATCACCGTTACATTTATTGAAGCCCACATGATGAATTGTGCACCAGGGAATAGCAAAAAGAATACCCAATACCATGGCTGCTGGCAAGCGCGCAGTGCGGCGTAGTAATTGTAAAAGGGAATAAATGCTTCCCAAGGCTTTCTTCCAATTTTTGGGAATATCTTATGCCACAAGCCCAAAACGGGAGTTAAAAAGATGATTAAAAATCCTACAATTAATCCAGTATATGTTACCATATTATAATAATTCTTTAATTAAGTTTGGCATTACATCTTTGATAGAAAA
>JBGCGA010000102.1:0-50853 GCA_045110285.1 Crocinitomicaceae bacterium
TACCATTTTATTTTATAGATACTCTAAGGGACGATGGTAAGGTTGATGAGTTACGCCATGTAGAACATTAAACGCAGACTAATGGACTTTCCAGAGTCATTAAGGAATAGGCAATTCTGGTCACTTTAAAGTTCGATCTGCCCATAATTAAACTCAAATTTATGGTTCGAGTTACGTCCCGTTCGGTGTACAAAAAGCCCTAAACCTTTGGTTTCAGGGCTTTTTTGTTACTTTTACATTGGCTTCCACCTTGTAAAAGTGCACTTAAAACCGGAGGTTTACCTTCGGCTTTTTTTAATAAAAAGATTACTATGTATTTCCGATTACATAAAGTTGAGATAGGTCGGGGCTCTCCGCTCCTCCTTCAATTTCAAGAGTGACAGCGAATGCGTCAACGTCATCAATTGCAATTTTCCGTTTTTCAGTGGTAAGTCCATTTTTATCTAAAACGCCTAAATCTATTGGCTTCCCTTCGGAAATTGCCCATAATTGATATTGTTTTTCGTTTGGAGCAGGCAGAAAATCTTGAATTACAATAATTTCACTTTGTCCCCTATTCCAGAATACCCGGACTTTAGAATTTGGACTTACCTCAGTACCTGCTAGCGCAATTAGTTTCGTTTCAGTTGCAAGTAAAATTTTATTTTTATCTGCTAAATTTTGAATAGAATCGCGAAATTGTTTTGAACTAGTCGTTAAACCTTCTTCCAAAGCATTCAACTTTTCTGCGCTCTGCGATAATTCTTGAGCACTATCATTAAGTTTTTTTGTTGTTGTGTTTAGAAAATAAAATAATCCGGCAATAATTAAAACTGATGCCACTAAGCCGTATGCAGAAAAGTTCATCTTTTTTACTTCACCTTTTTTACTAATTTTCAGATCACTTTCATCATTATTTTCAACCTGTTTAACTGTAGCTATTGAATTTAAAATTTCAGCCTTCAGAGCTTCAGGAGGCTGTACAGCCATAGTAGATATATATTTCTCGAGGCTTTCTTGAGCAGTTTTTACGGCGTCATTAATTTCTGGATATATAGCTGATAAGCATGCAATTTCCTGCTGCTCCTGATTCGACGCAGCACCTAAAACATAACTTTCTATTATGCCTGAGTTTATGTATTGTTCGATATCCATAATGCTAATATTAATGTAAAATAGTCTTTCAATTCACTAATTGCAGCGCGCGATCTTGTTTTCACGGTTCCAAGAGGAATATCTAATTCATCTGAGGTTTCTTGCTGCGTATAGCCTTTAAAATACAGGTAATCCACTATTTCTCTCTTCTCTTCCGATAGATTTAATAAAATGTCTTTTAGGCCAACCGTATCAATATTTATTTCGGTCTTATGTTTTATATCACCTTCCACAAAAGCGTTTTCATTTCTTTTTAATTCTCTTTTTTGACTTCTTGTAAAGTCAATGGATTTATTTCTGCATATATTTAACATCCATGTGAAAAAACTTCCTTTTTTTGAATCATATTGTTTCGCATTCTTCCAAATTTTCACAAAGCATTCCTGCAAAATGTCTTGCGCTACGAGTTCATTATGAATAATTTTCAATATTAAACCATACAAAGCTGGGCTATAGTCGTCATAAAGTTTTGCCAGCGCTTTTTGGTCTCCGTTTTTAAGGTCTGAAATAAGCAATACTTGAGATTCTATTGTTTTACCCATGGTGTGAATATAGCCATAAATGTACTGGTTGAAAAAAAGCCACCTAATAAAAATTAGATGGCTATAACAATTAAGGTTTAACTTATGAGTAAGTAGTTAATTATTATCTTGCAAACACGCCCAATAATACATATGTGGTCGGGTCTACAGTAGTCATTGCTTGCAACGGATCATGAACAACAAAAAAGCCATCATAACTTGTTGTTAATTCCGAGTAAGACATACTACTTATTTGACTGTTCCACACTGTTCCGCCATTTCCTGACATTTGCATAACACAAACTTCAGCATTTGGAGACTCAATGTACGGCGTTCCATTTGGAGTTGTTGATGCGTCTGCCATATCATGAGAATGAACATTATAAGTTTCTCCAGTCAGTGAGTTCATCAATGAAACAGTTACTCTTGATTTACTATCTGCTAATTCTTCTACCATAATATTTGCCATTAAATTAGAAGCATGTGAACCACTGTAAGCGTAAGAAGGGTCAACTTGTCCGGTATTAAAATCATAATTAAATGACATTTGCTTATAATCGGTTTTGGTTTGAGCGCGAGCAAAAGATCCTACAATTAAATAAGTAGAAATATCCTGTGTATTGATTGCCTGCAATGGATCGTGTATTACAAAAAAACCTTCATATGTGTCAGTTAAATCTGCAAAACTCATAGTTGATTCTTGAGTTAGAATAATGGAACCACCATTTCCTGCTTTCATTTGAGTAAACACATCAGTGTTTGGTGTTTCATTGTAAGGAGTTCCATTTGGCGTAGTTGATGCATCTGCAGCATCATGCGCATGAACGTGATATGTTTCACCATCAATAGTATTCATTATTGTTACAGTAACTTGCGTTTTACCACTTTCTAACTCATCTAATTTAATCGAAGCGGATAAATCACTAGAATGCACTCCGTCGTATGGTGCTGCAGGCACAGTTTGTCCGTTGTGAAAGTCATATTCATATGTTGCAGTTTTTAATTCAGCCATAGGCTCCTCCATCTCTTCTTTTTTACAAGAGGTAATTCCCATTCCAATTATAAAAGCTAAAATTGCTGCCGTTGTTAATTTCATCATCTTCGTTTTCATGTTACTTATTTTTTTGATTCGACATACATACGCCGCTCACTGCTGTTTGGATTTATAGAAACAAAAAAAAGTTTGAATCTCTTTTTAAATACCATTTATAAATCTAAATAACAAATACTTATCGCTAAAAAATAAATTGAAGTATTTTACAATTGATGTGGTTAATAAAATTAATCTCTCGAATTAAACAATTTTTGCTGTGCTTAATTTTTATCAATCGAATCATTACATTTTAATGCAGCAATAAATCGAAGGTATGAAACCTTCAGCAGTAACGAAAGCCAATAGTATATTGCAAGTTATATGAATTAATATGTATATAGCTCTGAGCTACCAGGTGAATAATGTCGTATTTAATCTGAGTACTTTTTTATTTAAAGCTAGTTGTTTTCATTGCTTTTAACCTAAACGGCATCTAATTGGAATTGTAAAACGCGTTTTTACTTGTTTTCCATCTTTAACTCCTGGCTCCCAAGTAGGCATGGCCTTAATAATTCTCAAAACTTCATCATCTATCAAATCGCTGACACCTTTTACTATTTTTATATCAGAGAGGATTCCGTCAGTCCCTACTACAAATTCAACAAAAGCAGTTCCTTGCTGTCCCATTACTCTGGACTCTTCAGGATATTCAAAGTTTCTACCAATAAAAGAAGCCATTTCTGAATCACCTCCCTTATATTGTGGATTTTTATCAGCATAATTAAAAATCGTATCAGCACTGTTGTCTGCTGTTGTATCTTTTTCTAAAGGGTAGTATTTATAGTTTACCCTCTGTCCCTTCTCATATTCAGACTTTCTAAGCAATATTCCATTTTCATCAAAAGTTTTCCACTCACCCTGTTTTGAGTCGTATGTATATAGACCAGTATATCTGAGCTGACCATTGGGATAATAATATTTGAAAACTCCGTTTTTAAATGATAGTTTTCTGCCTTTGGTATACTTTCCCTCCATCATCAAAACACTGTCCATGGAAAATTCTTTCACTATTCGGATGTCTTTTGACAACTGATACTCCTCTTTATAAAAAACGGCTTCCTTAATGGATTTTACTTTGAAATGGTTTTTATTAAGGTATGTGACATTCTTCTTTGCTTTTACCGCGCTGGGTTTTATCTCTCCTTGCGAAAACAGTGACACTGATAACATACAAAAAAGCAGGATGGTTACGTATTTCATTCTAAAAATATTGATTACTTCTAAACAAGTAAACATATTAATAAATAATTAATTAAAACATTATTTACTCCCTTTTATTCTAATATTGATTGTCGTTTCTGATCACGGAAAATATTTTACAGTTTTTCATTTTTTCATTTCAAAATAAATAGTTTACATTTGCGCACCATTTTTTGGGTAGTAATGGAGACGACAGCAAAAATATTAGGGAGAGCAGATAAAGTAGACTTTTTAGAGCTTGGTTTAAAAAATATAAAAGTAAAAATGGATACTGGCGCGTTCACCTCTAGTATTCATTGCTGTAAAATTCGTGAGAACAAAGTAGATGGTTTTTCTGTGATTGAATTTCAATTACTAGATGAATCATTCCCCGGTCCGCACGACAAAATTCACCGTTTTACTGACTACAGAAAGAAAGACATAAAAAGTTCTTGTGGCACAGTACAATCTCGTTTTATTATACAAACAAAAGTGATTGTTTTTGGCGAAACTATGCCAATAGAGCTTTCTTTAACTGAGCGTTGGGAAATGAAATATCCCATTTTAATTGGGCGTAGCTTCTTAACTAAAAGATTTGTAATTGACACTTCAAAAATCAACATGTCATATAAAGCCAAAAAGAAAGAGTAAAAAGTTTAATGGAACATTTCAAATATACAAATTTGACAAGCTTTCTAATACTTTAGTCATATTGAAGATGATTGACGAAACAATTAGTAAATTAGAAGTATGAAAGTAATAGAAATTCATAATTTGAATAAGCATTACGGACCACATCATGCTATCAAAGATCTTTCTTTATCGGTTGAGCAAGGCGAAGTGTTTGGATTCGTTGGACCAAACGGATCAGGAAAATCAACTGCAATTAGATGCATGCTAGGTCTACTACATTCCACTTCAGGATCCGTTCAAATTTTAGGTCAAAATGCATTTACTGAAGGACCTTCAATACGATCGAAAATTGGCTATTTACCTTCTGAAGTACATTATTATGATGAAATGACATCAAGAGAGCTGCTGGAGTACTCGGCAGGATTCTACAAAACGTCTGACCTCAATAAAATTGATGAATTGGCTGAGTATTTTCAACTAGACTTATCTAAAAAAATAACAGATTTATCATTTGGGAATAAAAAGAAGTGCGCCATTATTCAAGCAGTTATCCATCAACCAAAACTGCTAATACTTGACGAACCTACCTCTGGTCTTGATCCGCTAATGCAAAATAGGTTTTTTGATTTATTGCAGAGTGAAAATGATAAGGGCACAACCATATTTTTCAGCTCACATATATTATCTGAAGTTCAAAGAATGTGTCAGAAAGCAGCAGTTATAAGAGATGGAGCAATATCTGCTGTTGAAGATATTCAAGGATTACTTAAAAAACAAATGAAGAAAGTAACGGTTGTGTTTTCTTCTATACCTGGTCAGCTTAATTTGCCCAATGGGGCTCAACATGAAAAATTAAATCATTATAAATTAACTTTTGAGTATGTTGGACCAGTTGGTGAATTATTAAATTGGCTAGCAAAAAATGAATTACAAGATGTGACTTTAGAAGAGCCAGATTTGGAGTCAGTATTCATGAATTATTACCAGCAATAAATTACAAAACATGAATAAAAATCTATATTTCAAAGAGTTAAAACGTAATAAGAAGAATTTAGCAATTTGGACAGGAATAGTAATTGGTTTTACTTTATTAGTTACGAGCATATTTCCGTACATGGCTGAAATGGGAGATAATATTACAGTATTAATGGAAAGTATACCTCCTGAAATAGGCAAAGCACTTGGAATGGATGCCGACACATGGTCAAGTATTCTTGGATTTTACAGTACCTACTACGGCGTCTACATTATCGTGTTGGTTAGCATATATACTGCGTCTACCGCTACTACAATTATTTCCAAAGAGGAAAAAGATGGTACCTCTGAGTTTTTACTCACACGCCCTATTTCTAGACCTACAATTGTTTTTTCTAAGATAATGGCATTATTTACTCTGTCGGTTATTATATTCCTTATTCAAACCTTAACGGCCTACATTACTGTTAACATTTTTGCGGTTAACGAAGTGAATTGGCAGGTGTTTGCTCAAATGCATTTTTCTGGGCTTATCTTAATTTTGTTTTTCAGTGGTGTTGGGGTGCTGCTCTCAATGCTGTTAACTCCTAAAAAAAACTTTATGGGCATTGTGGTTGGTTTAACTTTTGGCACTTACTTTTTGAATGCTATTGGAAAGTCTGCAGATGCAATATCGTGGATTTCATACATATCTCCGTTTAATTATTTGGAAATAAGTAAAAATCCAGAAGTGGCTTTTAATTATATTGGGGCAGTTGTAATGATGATTCTTGCAGGACTATTTATATACATTGCTGATAAATTGTATTTAAAAAAAGATATTGCTGGATAAAACATCATTATAGGCATGCCATTAGTATTCCAAGAATGATGATAGAAAAAAATGAATATAAGGTGTATTTTAAACTTTCATGCGTAACACCATAAATTTGCTGAAATTTTTCATTTCTAATTGATTTCAACCTGTCTTTTTCATTCAATAGAATTAAACCGTTCAGATAAAAACCTTTAGAAGGCCCTATATAATTAGAATAAGAGTTAAATAAGAAGGGATCACATAATTTTAACTGGCTACTAAATTTAAAAAAACTAAAATAGTGGTTCAAGCCAAAAATAGGAAAACCAGCAATCATAAGAATTAGTATACCATATGCACGGTTAGGAAATGGAATAAATAAAACCCAAGATAACGATAACAGTATAACAAAAATGAAATAGTTTTTTATTTGAGACTTTGACTTCAGCAGCATAATTATAAAATTACTATTGATCTGGAGTTAAACTGGAGATTGTTAACTGCAAAAAAATTAACAATTGTAAATTTATGTAAATTGCTCTTATTCCCCAGTTTTATCAATTCATAATCCTGTACTTTTGTCTCATGCTTATTCGCAAACATCACGTTTTATCCATTACCATACTTTTTGGGATTCTCATCCGACCACAATCAACCCTGGGTCAAAAGAGCAGTTTGGATCCACACTTAAACATTACGCTAAGAGAAATTGGCCATAAAATATTGCTCACGTTTGATGATGATACATCAACCGTGCTACCTGTGATAAAACAGGAAAATCGGTATAAAGTAAGTTTCGAAAACAAATTTAAATTAGACCCACTCAAGCTTGCAAATGTCATCCACCCTATAATTCTGAAGTCAAAAACAGCCTCAAAATATAGAGTTGAAGTTCAATTGTGCGACTCAAACGCTGTAGTTTACGGTTACGAAATAGGAGAGCATGATAGTACTAGTTTGATTGCTTGTGTTCGCAGATTACAACCTTTAGGTTGTTATGATATATACTTCACTATACTAGAAAAGTATAAAAACAATGAAAATAGGGCAATGCTGTTGACGGAATCCAGTAAAAACAGTTGGCAAGATAAAACCACTGACGTAACCTGGGGAGCTTCAATTGCCATAATTATTGGGTTAGCCTTATTTCGAACCTTTCGAAATAACAATGCATCATCAGCGATAGATAGCTACACGATCAGTATTGGAAAATATCAATTTAACAAAAGAAGCATGATGCTATCACACCAGAACGGAAAAACTGAATTAACTGGAAAAGAGGCAGACTTATTAGTCTTATTATTTAGTGATGTCAATCATACAATTGAAAGAGAAAAAATACTCAACCAAGTATGGGGAGATGAAGGTGGATATGTTGGAAGAACTTTGGATGTTTTTATTTCGAAACTTCGGAAAAAACTTGAAAATGACCCGGCCATTAAGATTATAAATATTAGAGGTATAGGATACAAATTAATCGTTACTGAATAGATTAGTACTAATAGTACATATTCTTCACTATAACCTTTCAAATAACTCAAAACCAATTCTACAAATAATATGACTAAGATTAGGTTTTATAACTATCTTTAGGGTCCATATCACACCAAATTTATGTTAAATTATTTGAGCCGTTGTTGGGAATGGGTTTCTTACATTGGAATAGACAGAAACGCAGAATTTCCAAATGACACGGAAATAATTCGAATCTTTTTTAATAGATGCTTGGCCTTAGGTGTATTTGGTCTGATTTCGCAAACTTTTTACTCGTATATTTTTATAGGACAGTATGGCTTCATTGGTTTTTTAGGGGCATTATCTGCAATTTTAGGTCTTATATTACACTCAAAATCTCGATACGCCATTGCAAAAAGAGTTGCAGTTTATGGTATTTTTATTTCAGGTGTGATCGTAACAGCGTTATCAGGAGGAGATTTTCTTTTTCATATTGGAGTAATTACTGTTTTTACTTTCTCATGGATTTTGTTTGATTCTAAGACTGAACGACTAGACTTGGTTTTATGTCTAGCTTTGACCATTATAATATACTTTTTTGGTGAATTGAATCCTTTTGATATTCCAGACTTTTCAGATCATCCTAATGCAAAAACTGCCAGAATAGTTGGATTAATTGTTTACACAAGTCTTGTTAGCGCATTTATTTTCTTTATTAGAAATTTAAATAATGAATATAGTGCAGCTTTGTCAACTGTAATAGGTGAAAAGGAAGGTTTACTAAAAGAACTTGTCGAAAAATCTGAGCTTTTACAGCAAGAAAGAAATGAATTGGAAGGAGTTGTGGCAGTTCGCACAACTGAACTACAGCAAAAAACAGAAGTTTTAGAGGAGCAAAACAAAGAGAAAGAGGTGTTGTTAAAAGAGGTGCATCATAGAGTTAAAAATAATTTACAGATTATTGTGAGTTTATTGAATTTACAGTCTAGCAGAATAAAAGACGAGTCTGTACTCAGATCTATAAAAGAGATGCAAAACAGAATTATCTCAATGTCATTGGTTCATCAACGAATCTATCAAAATACAAACTTTGATGCCATTGATTTTAAAGCATATGTTGATATGCTTTACAAAAATAGTAGCAGCATAATCATCAATAAAAAAAATAATATTGAGTATTTAAACCAAACCAATTCTAATTTAAAAATTGATATTGATACAGCTATTCCGCTTGGCCTGATGATTAATGAAATGTTTACCAATTCATTCAAACATGCATTTATTGACGAAAAATCAGAATATCAATTGTTTATAGAATTAAAAAAAGATAGTGAGGGTGGTTATTCATTTATTTATCGAGATTCAGGACCTGGTTTAGCTGATGACTTTACAATTGAAAACTCTGACACTTTAGGAATGCAGCTTATTGATGCGCTTTCACAACAAATTAACGCAGAAATTACTATTTCAAGTAATAATGGATTGGTCATTGAACTCCATTTTTGATGAAACTGTGTAACTCCTTTAAATAGTTTCATTTAAACAATTCAATATTTTTTATTAACTTAATGCTGGTCATTTTTCATTTTTGACAGAAATGTAACAGTAAATCTATTTAGGTGAATTATATCGGAATCATTGAAGAATTATCAAAAAGTAAGTACCTCCATGAAGGAGAAATAGAGAACTTTGCTAGAGAACTACTTGTAAAATCATCACTACTGTTGGGGTGTGAAAGATGTAATTCGTGGGTTTTTAATGAGTCGGGAACTGTTTTACGCTCTCTTCTTGGATATTCAGTTCAAACGGAAAGATTTTCAAAAGAACAATCACTAAACCAGTCGGAGTTACCAAATTACTTCAAATTTATTCGAAAGAATGAAATAATTGTTTCTGCAGATGCTCAAAAGGAACCCATGAATTCTGAATTACTAGCAACTTACTTGTTTCCAAACAACATTATGTCTATGGTTGACGTTCCGCTTCGTTCGGAAGGGAAGATAATTGGCGTAATTTGCTTTGAGCACGTCAAAAAAAAACATATTTGGACAAGTAAAGAGCTCAAGTTTACGCAATCTATTGCGCAATTATTATCTCTTGCTCTTGAAACCAAAGAAAAAATAAGCTACAGAAAAAAACTAGAAAAAATAATTCAACAAAAAGAAGTTTTGATTGCTGAAATCAATCACAGAGTGAAAAATAATATGGCCGTGATCTTAAGTCTTCTTAATTTTCAGAAAGAAAAGGCAAAGGACCAATATCACTCTCAACTATTTAGTGAATTTAGAAACAAAGTATATTCTATGGCAGTTGTGCAGCAGCAGCTATATTCAAGAGACGATTTTGACTGTATAGAATTAGGTCAATATATCAAAGAATTAACCGAAAATATTTATGCATCATATTCACAAGAGCAAGCAGTATGCGTTGAATTGAATCTTGATACTGTAGAAGTAGATGTCTTAAAGGCTATACCTTGTGGACTTATTGTAAACGAAATTTTAACAAACAGCTACAAATATGCTTTTGGTGATAAAAATCTGTTTCCAACATTAAAAGTTACACTGGTGAAAAAAAACAATCAAGTTGAGATTGTAATTTCTGATAACGGTGATGGTTTTAATTCGCAGCATTCTAGAAATGGCATGGGACTTGAGTTAGTCACTGGGCTTGCAGAGCAGATTGATGGTTCAATTCTTATCAATTCCGAAAAAGGTGTTCAAGTTGAGCTCATTTTCTCTTTGGATAAAATTATTTGATCGAGGAGATCATATAATTTATGTCTCCGACCATTTCAAGCCCTGTAATCGACGAACTATCAGAATATATCTCAGTATCAAACTTGTTTAATAATGAAATATGAATTGAAGCATCAATGCTTTCAGCAATTCTGCGATTCATTGCACCGTTGCTTGGTGCCTTTAGTTCACCAGTTCGCTTGGAGGTCGCCTTAACTAAAATTGTTTCTTCGCCACTTCTAATTTCAATTTTGAGTTGATTTTTATTCAACATTTCTACTGCTAATTCTGAGTTTGTATAAGTAGCGAACCTATAAATCTTCCCCTCATATAATAAAAACCCTAAAAATCCTGTAAATGTTTTACCTAACCATGGTATGGTGGCTACCGATAGCATAAAGGAAGTATGGCGATTGTTAAAATGATTGCTTTGCATCCAGATCCATGCTTCAGGCATACTAGAACCCCAATCCTTTTCTAAATATCCTTTCCCGTTCTGGAAATGATGTTCCGTGCTGTTTATAGTTATTTTTCCACTTAATTGATGAGACAAACTGACTACTCCGTGATAACATTGCATGAAAGGTACAAAACGATACCAACCCATAATTGCCTTTTTTTTGCGTTTTAAAACAAAAGGAGTTTGATTTGTCATATGTACTTTTGCTGTAACTTGATGTTTTCCATCATCCAAGTTAAGTCGAAGGCTATCTTCAGAAAAATAATTTTCTCCGATTCTAACAATGAAATCTTTTTTAGAAAAGTAAAAGTCCTCTATCGGAAACGAATAGTAATACGTTTCCGAAGATACACCATTAATCAACTGAATAAAAGCATGTTGATTACCACTTTCATCAGCTAAAGAAATGCCTGGAATTACGCTTATTATAGAGTTTCCATTGGCAGAAACCATTTTAAAATACCATCCCTCAAAATAATTATTCCTTTTTTTATTCCCCTGAAAAAGCGCAGTGTTATTTCTTTTTTTGAAGCTATAAAACGGTAAGGTTTTATGCTCAGAAAATTGATTATCGTTAGTGACTAACTGGCAATGGGCGCTTTTGGTTAAATAAATAACAAAAACACACAGAAGTAGAATATATTTTTTCATCTGCTAAAACTGTGAATGTAGCAAGCTAAATATAGAAATTTAATTCATTTGACTCTTGAAAGCAAATGATGTTTTATACTCAAATTTTATATATTGTTTGTTTTGGACATAAAAAAGCCCAAACAAAGTTTGTTTGGGCTTATCATCATAAATATCTATGTTATTAAATCTTTCCTACTACTGCTTCAGAAACATTTATTATATGGTCTCCCACCTTTTCAGCTAACGAGAATAAGTTACTGTAAATCATTCCGCTTTCCATATTAAAATCTTTATTATTTAAATTAGATAAGTGTTCGCGTTTCATAGTATCTCGCTGCGCATTTATTTTCTCTTCTGCTTCAATGGCTTTATCAAGTAATACACCATCCCAGTCAGCTTCTAAATTTTCGGTCATAATTTCAAATGCAGAGTCAACGTAGCCTAAAATTTTAATTAAGCTTTCTCTTTGCTCCGGAACAAAATAAGCCTTTATTTCATCTTTACGTTCAACACTTTTTGAAAATTGATAAAAGATATCTCCAATTCTTTCAAGATCATTAACGATACTATTCATTGCACGGACTCTTTGAGCAGTAATATCTGTCATCTCACCTTTTGAAACTTCTGCAAGATAATTTGCCACTTCAATTTCAACACGATCGGTGATTTCTTCGTATTTAGCCATCTTACGGTATAGTTTCGATTTAGCCTTTGAATTCTGTTCAGTTAACAATTGCTGTGCAAAACCACTCATTCTACTTGTTATTCCACCGAACTTTGCCACTTCCTTTTTTGCTTCAAAAATTGAAAGGTCAGGAGTGCCCATCATTCCTGTTCCAATGTAATCAAGGTGAAATTCTTCATCTG
Organism: Crocinitomicaceae bacterium; assembly: GCA_045110285.1. Taxonomy (GTDB): domain Bacteria; phylum Bacteroidota; class Bacteroidia; order Flavobacteriales_D; family Crocinitomicaceae; genus Putridiphycobacter. The sequence continues at coordinate 12,485 of JBGCGA010000102.1, forward strand.
CTGCACCTTTAGATTTTACTGTTCTTTCAGCCAATCTTACCAACTGAGGCACAAAACCGATTAAAAGTAAAACATTCAATAAGTTGAAAAATGTATGGAATATAGCTAAACCAGTATTTGCAGCTTCTTTAGAGTCTGTAAATGGATCTCCACTACCCATATACCCCATGAACACCTTTATGCCATCTAGCATGAAAGGCAATAGCATTAATGCCCAAAAAACACCTACAACATTAAACAATGAGTGTATTCTTGCAGATCTTTTAGCATGAACATTCCCAATTAAAGAAGCAAGTTCAGCAGTAATTGTTGTTCCAATATTTTCACCTAATATCATTGCTGCAGCAACCTCAAATGGAATGACTCCAGCTGCAACTAAGGTCATTGTTAGCGCCATTGCTGCTGATGAAGACTGAATAATAACCGTAGCCAAAGTTCCTAACCCTACAAACATTAAATTGCTTAATAACCCACCATTATTATATTCTGCAAAAAACATAACAATGCTTGAATCAGCATCTAAACCTGGCACGGCTGTTTTTAATGCGCCTAGCCCCATAAATAGTAAAGCAAAACCTATAATTGTATTAGCCCAAGCTTTATATTTTGACTTGGCAAAAAACAGTAAAGGTGCCCCAATTGCGATAATGATAAAAGCATATGAAGCCATACTCACTTTAAATCCAAAAATATTGATAAGCCAAGCCGTAATTGTTGTTCCAATATTGGCTCCCATCATCACACCAGCAGATTGAACCAATGTCAATAATCCTGCATTCACAAAACTTACTGTCATTACTGTTGTTACGGAAGAGGACTGTACAATAGAAGTAATTCCAAAACCAGTTAAAACTCCTTTAAATCTATTTGAGGTAATTGAACCCAACATAGCTCTCAGTCTGCCACCTGCAGCTTGTTGTAATCCCTCGCTCATCACTTTCATTCCATAAATGAATAATCCTAATGAACCAATTAGTACTAACAATTTGAAAAGACCCCATTCTCTTTTGGTCTTAAACTTCTTTTTTTCTGATAGAATAACTTCCTCTCCTTTTTGTAAACCAACTTTAAAAACGTATTTTTCTCCCCCTTTTAGCTCTGTTAATTTATATTTTGTATCATCTAAAGCAATATTAGGAACAACAACCCAATCAGCATTATCAAATCCAGCCTTGTGTCTTTTTTCGTTAATTGCTGTATTGTATTTTATTAAAATTGAATACCCTTCTGCTCTTAAATAATCGATTGCATGATAGTCAAGAGACCAACTTACTTGCGCAGATGCAGGCCCCCCCTTAGCTGATACATTATTGAACAAATCCGCCGATACTTCAGGCAAATGATAATCGTTTTGTTCTGCGTTTTGTTCAACATTGATAGTGTCTGCTTGAGCATTTACTGTAAAGCCAAACATAACTGAACATACAAAAGCAATCAAACTCATTTTCTTTTTCATGGTATTTCAAGTATAATTTGGGACAAATGTAATTGAATGGACTAGCATTCATTATTTTTCTATGTTAAGCTTATGTTAAGAAAACATGTTGCTTTCTTGCGTAAGCAAGAACACAAATACCGAGCAAAAAACAATCAAACACTTGATTGTCATTACATTTCTAAAAGAAGAATAAAAACTACTGAACAAAGCAATGTTAAATTATTATTAAGCTTGTGATTGCAATGTTAAATTATCATGAATAAGTACAATCTTTGCCTCATAAAAATAAAAAAAGTAAAATGAAACAATTATTTATTAACTGTAGTTTAGCCCTTATACTTTGTGCGCTATACACACCAGTAATTTCTCAAAATAAGGTTGATGCTATTTTTGGTAAAGGTATCAAGATGGTCTCAGCGGATTCATCAATGTCAGTTAAATTTCAGTTAAGAATGCAACATCTTTTTGAGATGCAACAAGACTTGGGAGAAGACATTTTTTCACAAGAAGGTTTTGAATCAAACTATCTAGTAAGAAGAGCAAGATTGAAATTTGGAGGACACGTTTATTCTCCTAAACTAAAATACAAAGTAGAGCTTGGCCTATCTAACAGAGATATAAGTACAAATAACGAAGACGGTAATGGCAGATTTGGCTCTAGAATGATCCTTGACATGGTATTAAAATACAAATTCCACAGCAACTGGTCGGTTTGGGTAGGACAAACTAAACTTCCTGGAAACAGAGAGCGTGTGATATCATCAGCCAACTTGCAATTTGTAAATCGGTCAAATGTTAACGGCAAGTTTAATATTGACCGTGATATGGGGCTCCAACTACATGGTTCTTATGGTAAAGAATTTGTCATAAAACCAAAATTTGCTTGGACAATGGGCGAAGGTAGAAACATTACAGAAGGCAATTTTGGTGGATACAATTATACTGGACGAATTGAATTTTTGCCAATGGGAGAATTTGAAGGAAAAAAGGAAGATTACAATTCCTCTGACCTTAAACGCCAATCGAAACCTAAATTAGCTGTAGCAGGTACATTTAATTATAATGATGATGCTGTTAGACAGCAAGGACAATTAGGGGCTTTCATTTATGACGTAGAATATGACGCCATTGCAGATGCATTTATTAACACGGATGACTACGCAACTGCTGATTTAGCTTCTCTACAATTGGATTTGATGTTTAAGTTTAGTGGAATTTCAGTAATGGCTGAATATGCCAATACTCAAAATTGGGATAAAAACACCTCTCAAAATACATTAAAAAAATTCAATACTGGGCAAGGACTAAACGTTCAAATGGGCTACTTATTTAAAAACAATTTTGAACTTGCAGGAAGATTCACTGGTATTCAACCAGACAATTCTAATTCTGGAATTAGTAAAACTAATGAATATACAGTTGGTGCTTCGAAATATATTGTTGGACACAATTTAAAAATTCAAACTGACCTTTCATATATCGATCAATTAAATAAAAACGGAGCAATGCGCTTTCGTTTCCAAGTTGAAATGCAATTTTAACAAAGTAGAATGTTTAGTAGAGGGCTGTTCATTAATTGGACAGCCTTTTTTATATCTTAAAACCTAGTAAGCAAATATCATCTGTTTGCTCTGTTTTTCCCTTCCACTCATTTAAAACTGATTCAACTTCAATTCGCTGCTTTTCCATTGGCAAGGAGCTAATTCTTGTCAGTAAATCGCTTGTATTTTTATACCCAAACTTTTTAGTTCTCGGACCGCCAAATTGATCAGGTGCACCATCAGAAAAAATATAAAAAGCATCACCTGCTTCAAAATCAACGTAACTACTAGTAAATGGACGTTTAAAACCATAATCTACTGCACTAATACCATGCTTATCTCCTCTTAAGCGCTCAATTTTCTTATCTTTTACAATAAATAACGAATTTGATGCACCTGAATATTCAATCCGCTTTTTATGCATATTAACAGCAACTAGAGACATATCCATTCCATCAAATATTTCGTCATACCCATCTGCTTTACTTTCTTGTTCAAACAATTTCTGCAAGCCCTCTTGAATGAAATCTAAAATTTGATTTGTATGATTTATGTATGGCTCATGGATAGCTTGTTCTAATAAACTTTCACCTATAATACTCATAAAAGCACCAGGTACGCCGTGACCTGTGCAATCAACAACTGCAACAAATATCTTACCGTTCTTTTCTGCCATCCAGTAAAAATCACCACTTACTATGTCTTTAGGTGCAAAATAAACAAACGACTTAGGTAAGAGTGAACGCATTAGATTATCAGACGGCAAAATTCCACTCTGAATTCTTTTTGCATAATTAATACTGTCGGTAATATTCTTATTTTTTTCAGCTAAATCTTGAGTTCTTGCCTCAACTTTGCTTTCCATAGTTGAGTATAACGACCCATTTATAAGTGCAGAGCCAACATAAGCTCCCAAAGATTTTAATAAATCTAAATGATGTCGTTCAAAAGCATTCACTCGCATACTTTGAACTGTTAAAACTCCTACTACCTTGCCTTCAATTATCATTGGAGTAAAAATAAGTGAACGAGGAGATTTTCCAGTTAAGACATTAAATGTATCAATGTAGTTTTTGTATTCAATATCATTGTCTTTAATAAAAATATCCAACTTATTTTCAATACACCATACGGTGTAATTGTTCTTATCGTCCATATTCATAAAACCAAGCGGATCAAATTCTCCAGATTCTATTTCATAATTATATTCAACTTGTTTCAGTTCCTCATGGTAAATTCTAACTCCAAACATTTCGGCATCCATCAACCTACTAATTTTACTGTGAACTGATTCAAAAACTTCATCAAAATTCAAAGTCGAAGAAATATCCAGTCCAATCTCACTTAGTAATTTAGTGTTAGAATAAGTCTGTAATAACTCATCTTTTTGCTGAACTATTTCTTTGGTTCTTTTCTCTATCTGATCCTCCATGCTCTGGTAGAGCAAAGTTTTTTCAATTGCAATAGCCAAATAATTTGCAATGTTTTTTGCTAAATTATAATGGTTATCAGTAAACGCATTTTTTTTGAACGATTGAACAGTTAACACCCCTATTGCTTTCTTTTTAGACCAAAGCGGAATATACATTAATGACTCAGGCAAAGCACCGGCAATTGGCTTAGGCTCACCATCTATGTATAAGCTATATTCATTTTTGAAGTCATTTAACAGGAAGGATTTATTTTCAATCATGGCAATAACGCCCATCTTCCCTCTATCTTCCATTTTGCATTTGACATTTTTAAACTTTTCTCCATTTTCAATAAAAGATACAAAGTTTAATTCATTTTTGCTTTCATCCAATAAACCAACTCCAAATGACCTTGCATCCAAAAGGTCATTAATTTTAGTATATACTAACTCTACTATGTCGTCAACAGAGTTTGCTGCGGTAATACCCACTCCAATTTCACTTAACATTCTCGCTGAAGTATAGGAATTTTGAAGCTGCAAATTTGACTCTCTCTTTTCCGACACATCTGCACCGACGATAATATATTTAACAACATTTCCATCTTTATCGAAAGATGGAGTTATTTTTATATCAAGCCAAGCACTTTGTCCATCTTTTTTGATACTTTTCACTTCAATTTCGAACGGCACATTGGAAATAAACATCTGTTTCGCATAGTCAACAGTTTCTTCTTCCCATTGGTCAATATGTGGCAATTCAAAAAAGTCAATTCCAACTACTTCATCTATACTGTAACTTGTTATTTCAGAATATCCATTATTGACCCAATCAATTTTTTTTTCTGAGTCAAGAATAATAACAGCACTATTTATGTCGCTTGCTACAATCGACAATAATTCCAGCTCATCTTTCTGATTATGTAACTGATTATTTAGTCTTTTTGTAAATCTTAACCTAGAATATAGCGCGAGAGCTGACAATAGAACAAACAGAAGCCCGCCAAACAACATATTTCTTTTTAATTGTTCATTTTTTAAAGATAAATTATTGGCTAATTCCTTATCTCTTAATTTTTCTAACTCATTTTCTTTTAGCATTGACCTAAAATCATCTTCGAATAAAAATATCTGAGTGCTTATCTTTTCGTTATATAAAGAGTCTCTTAAATTGTAATGAAAGTTTACGGCTTTATTAGCATTCTTCCAATCACCTTGAGCCTCATAGATATTTGCTAAAATGCTAAACTGATTTGCTTTTATTCGAAATAACTGCAAAGAATCAGACAGCTCTAAACCTTCTGTGATGTAAATTAGAGCTTCTTTCGTCTGGTCGGTTTCTAAATAAAAAACTGAAATTTTAGTAAGAACCTCAGCGTAAGTTTTAAAATCATTTTTTAACATGCACTCACTAAGTGCATTTTTATAGTAACGTTCAGCCGTATTATATTGCTTTTTTATCAAAAAGTATTTTGCAATACTTAGAATGTTTTCAGGGGAAATTGCTCCGTTTAGTGATTCACTATGCTCTAGAACTGACCTGTAATATTTTGTCATTCTAATGGTATCACCTATTTCATCATAATAGCCGCCTAAAAGTGTACTTAAATTTACTAGACTGTTTTCATCTTGCAACTCCATGGCAATTTCAAAAGCATCTTCGGCATAAGAAATGGCTTTTTTAGAATTTTTTAATGAACTAAAAATGAAACTAATATTTTGGTTCATTTTCATTTCAAAGTTCTTATTCCCTGCATCTTTTGCAAGTAAAAGCGCAGAGCTCGAAAACTTCATTGCCTTGAAATAATCAGCTGCATAATAGCAATAAATATCTGCTAGACAAGCTGATGTTTCAATTATACCTACTTGGTAATTAATATCATTTGCAAGACGTTGCGCCTCTATTAGCTCTTGTTCCGCTGCAAGATAGTCTGCATTTAGTAATAACATACTCTTCGCGACTAAGAGGTCTACTTTATCAGCCGTTTGATTTTCAGTTTCAAGTTGTCTATTGAGCTCTGAAATTTGCGTTTCTAAACTATCTCCAAATACAGCTGAATTTGAAAAAATTAATATAAAGAAGGTCAGGAATACATAAATTCTCTTCACAGTGGCGGGGTTGTTCTTGTCAAAAAATCTACCTCAATATACGAAACTTTTGGTATAATCTACCAAATGACAGTTGCAAAACCAATTTTGATCCAAGAAAAGAGACGTGAAATACGCACGAGGAAACAAAAAAATCAACTAGCAAATTAGAATATCCAAAGTACTAATAGTATTGATCAACTAGGAACAACATGCTTGCAGAAGCAGCACAGCCTAGTTCTAATTCGCGTTTATTTACATTTTCAAAAACATCTGTTTCTGCATGATGAAAGTCAAAATATCTTTGTGAACTGATAGCTAGTCCCATTTGCAACATTTCTGGGTAATACTCTCTTAAAGGATTGATATCAACGCCTCCATATCCTTTCTGAAGTTTATAAATTTGAAATCCATGCAATACCTCAGCAAAGTCCTGAACCTGTTTCACTTGATTTTTATTTCCTACAATATCAAAACCTATCGGTAAGAACCCACCTCTATCTGACTCTAAAGCAAATAAATGCTTTTCTCCAGCTTCATAAGCCATTTTGGCATATGACTTTCCTCCGAAATTACCATTCTCTTCATTCATAAACAAAACGACCCGTATAGTATGTCTATTTTGATAATTTAATTGTTGTAAAATTCTCAACGCCTCAATACTATGAACAATCCCAGCCCCATCATCATGTGCTCCTTCACCAACATCCCATGAATCTAAATGACCTCCAATAGTCAAGATTTGATCGTCGAAAGTTCCCTTCATTTCTCCTATGACATTATACGATTTTACATTTGGAAACTGTTTACAATCCATTTCAATTTTGATGTTTACTTTGCCTTTTTTTAGCCAATTTGATAGTATATCGGAATGTGCAGTACTTATTGCAGCCGCTGGAATTTTTTCAGTTTCATTAGAATAATTCATGGAGCCAGTATGCGCATGATGATCGGTTGGAGTAGCCAGTGATCGGATAATTACCGCTACTGCTCCTTTTTTAGCAGCCTCAACTGCACCATTTCCCCGCACAGGCCAGCATGCGCCATACGCATTGAATGTACGAATAAGTTTTTGATCAAATGGCTTATTAATAAAGACTATTTTACCTTTTACCTTCAGTGGATCCGCTTTCTTTAATTCATCTAAATCGGCCATCTCAACAATTTGTCCGTCTAAAATACCACTAGTACCAATAGATCCTCCAAGTGCTAAAATATTCAATTTTAATATTTCTCCATCTTTATTTTCAATCCAACCCGCCTCTTTTGTACCCCGTTCCCAGTGAGGAACCATTATCTCTTGCAGGTATACGCTATCAAAATCATAAGTATTTAGCAATTTTTCACCCCATCTGACTGCCATTTCAGCTTCAGCTGACCCTGTAATTCTAGCGCCAATATCTTTACAAAGCGACTTTAAGTTACTATGTGCTTCTCCCCTCTCAAGGGCTTCATCATAAATCTTTCTAATAAAAGTACTGTCGTTTTGCGCATAAGCGACAGTAGCTAACAATAAAAAAGTGAATAAAAATATTTTTCTCATCATGATAGTTTAGTTGTTTTTTGGAATGTAAACATTTTTAATTTGCTTTACATCAGCCTGTAGATCTAAAATTGCTTTTGTCAACTCGCTCTCTTCAAAAGGAACAGTTGGCATATCGGCACAAATATAGTTCACAAATCTCCAAATCTCAACTATTTCATTGGCATGGACTTCGTAAGGTTTATAAAACGGATTTGTGGAGCAGAGCTGAAAACACTGATTATCATCAAGCCTATTGTAAACAACTTTGAAAACAATTCCATCATTTTGGGTGACCACAATATGAGGATATCCACTTTTTATATTCCTCCAATTTTCAACATATTCAGCAACTACAAAACTACCTTCCGAGACTGGCGGCATGGAATCCCCTTGAATTGGAAATGTTCGATACTTTCTATCTTTTTTAAGAAAAGGCAATTGAAAAGTAGGTAAAACACTGATAAACTCAGGATCGTTAAAGCCAGATGTATAACCAGCACTGGCCTTTTGAGAAACTAATTCAATATTCTCTTGCTCGTTTTCTCCTACAGTAGTAGCCAATATCCTTAATTTCTTCCCTTCTAGATCAACCCTTAAGCCCTGTTCTAATTCATGCCACTTATTAGGCTGTAGTTTGCTTAAATCTTTTTTGATTAAAACATCAACTGGCAAGCCGTAATATTCGCTAAATTTTAGAAGGTTTTGTAAATTTGGCTCCGCCACACCATTTTCGTAGCCAGAATACGAAGACCTTGTTAATCCCAAACTAGTAGCCAATTCTTCCTGAGATACTTTTTTGTTTTTTCTTAGAAATTTTAAATTCTCACCTATCATTTGCGCAATATTTAGTCAAATATATTTATTTTTGTTTAGAAATTAATCAAAAAACCAAATTAATATGCAAAAGGTTTGCGAAAAATGTAAAAATATAATTGATTGCAAAGTAAACGACATTGCGAATTGCCAATGCTCATCTGCAAACCTTACAAAAACAGAAATTAAACTGATAAACAAAAGATACAAGAATTGTCTCTGCTTAAGTTGCCTTTTAAAAGTTCAGCGATCCTAGTACCAACAAAACAACTATCTAATAGGTGATTTTCGCCTCTTTTTTTCCTTTACAATAAGCGACAATTCCCTTCCCATTTGTCCTGCTACCGAGGTATTCTCCTCCGCTCTCCGAATTAAATAAGGCATAACTTCTTTAATCGGACCATATGGGACATATTTAGCAACATTATAGCCTTTATGTGCCATGTTAAATGAAATATGATCACTCATCCCCAACAATTGCGCAAAATAAATGTGTGGATGATTTTTTTTTATTTTGTGTTCTTCCAATAATTTTGCTAAAAGTGCTGAACTTTTCTCATTGTGTGTTCCCGCACAAATTGCAATAGAATCGATATTTGAGACCATGTAGTCTAAAGCTAAATTATAGTCTCTATCCGTCGATTCTTTATTCGGTTGGATTGGTGAAGGGTAGCCTTTCTCAATTGCTCTTTCTCGTTCTTTTTCCATATAAGCTCCTCTTACCAGCTTAACGCCCAATAAGTACCCCCCAACGTTAGCCTTTATGTGACTACTTTTCAGAAAAGCAAGCCTGTCGTGTCGATACATTTGCAAAGTATTGTACACTACTACAGATTTTTTATTATACTTAGCCATCATAGAATCAGCGATATTGTCTATTGCATCTTGGATCCAGCTATCTTCAGCATCAATAAAAACAGGAGTTTTCAAGTCATGAGCAGTATTGCAAATGGCATCTATTCTACTCAAGACATCTCTGTATTCCACTTTCTCATTTTCACTCAAATATTCAACACCTTTATTCACTTTTTCAAGTAAGCTAAATCGACTAATTCCCGTTACTTTGAATACAGCGAACGGAATAGCTGAATTTCCATTTCCCTTCCTAATGGTTTCAATAATTTCATTTTTTGTCCTTTCCAAGTCTGCCAGCGACTCCTTACCTTCCACAGAATAATCTAGAATAGTTCCAATATTAAACTCGTTTAGTTGTTGAATTTTCGCACTGCAGTTGCCAATTGATTCACCTCCACAAAATTGCTTGAATATTGTTTTTTTTATTAGACCCTTTACTGGAAGGCTCAATTTAAAGGCTACATTGGTTAAAACTTTACCCATTCTTACCAACCAAGGCTTACCCATTAAATTAAACAAACGAAACGACCAGTTTAAATCTGAATCAGATTTTCCAGCAAAAGCTATTTCAGTATTTTCAAATGAAACCATATACAAATATAATCTGTGTTTTTATTTTATGAAGACAAGAACGCTAAAAAATAACCAAACGAATTACAAATATTTTATCTTTGCAATAATGCAAAAACAAATCGAAACACAGCAAAATATTGTTCATATTAGCCAAGAGACTAATATTATTTTGAGTTCATTGCTAACGGAAAAATATAAAGATTCAAAAAAAATAATTTTAACTGATGATAATGTTTTCGAATTATGGATCGAACATCTTGTGACTTCTGTTCCTGAATTGAGTGAATCAGAAATCATTCAAATACCCGCAGGAGAAGATTCTAAATGCATTGAAATTGCTACTCAGATCTGGGAAACAATGTCGGAAAACAAGATAGAAAGAGGTGATGTTTTGATTAATTTTGGAGGAGGTATGATCTCTGATTTAGGAGGTTTTATTGCATCACTTTTCAAAAGAGGAATTCATTTTATCAATATTCCAACAACTTTATTATCTCAAGTTGATGCTTCAGTTGGGGGCAAAACGGGAGTTGATTTAGGACAATTAAAAAACCAAATTGGGGTGTTTAATCACGCAAAAACCGTTCTAATTAATCCTAACTATCTCTCAACATTAGCAGGGGATGAATTAGACTCAGGCTATGCAGAAATGCTAAAGCACGGTTTGATCAAATCTGAAAAATATTGGAATAAATTAAAAGACCTACAGTACAGTAATACAGAGAGTCTCACTGGCCTTATTTATGATTCTATTCAAATTAAAAATGAGATTGTTAAAGCTGATCCGGAAGAAAAAAACGAAAGGAAAGCTCTAAATTTTGGACATACAGTTGGGCATGCAATTGAAGGATATTTATTGAATTCTAGTAATCCAATCAAGCATGGACATGCTATTGCCCTTGGAATGATTGCCGAAGCGTACATTTCTTTTCAGCTCAAACTTTTGAATAAGAAAGATTGGGATGAAATACATTATATTCTGACCGACTATTTCGAAAAAATACCACTAGAAAATTCAACATTTTCAGAACTATTAATTTTGATGGGAAATGACAAAAAGAACGAAGGAGGAAAAATTAATTTTACGTTATTGAGCGGAATAGGTTCCTATAAAATTAATCAAGAAGTTAAAGCATCATTAATTGTTGAAGCCTTAAAATATACTTTCTCTTAGAATCTTATTTTCAATTGCGCTTTGATATCGGATTTGAAATTTCCTTCAATTTCCTCTAATCCGGAGGATATCGTTTTCTGATTGGTATAGGTGGTCCTGCTCCACCTCAGCCATAAATCAATTCTTTTCCCTACCTCATATTTTGCCATTACATATGTTCTAAACCCTTGATTAAATAATCCTGGAACACTAAAAACATATAATAAATCATTTTCAAAAGTATAAATCCTTGAATTATAATCATCAGTATCAAAAATAGCATACCTTCCATATAGCTTTACAGGATACTTTTCTATTGAGTATATAATATCTTGGTACATAACAAGTCCATTTGATTTTTCTCCATTAAACTCATATCGAAGAATTTCAACTCTGGATTTAACAGAGATTTGACTATTTATTTTTTGCGAATAATGGAGTCTAATACTATTAGTTTTTTGGTAGTCTTGCTGTGTGATGGCTTCATTCGTTCCAGATATATTTCTGGGCTTCAAACGACTCCTAATTCTGATGTACATATTGGAATACCTATTAAAAGAATAGTCTATTTGCCCTAAAAATAATCTTTCAGCTGATGGTCCATCAATTAAATACCTAAACCAGTCTGACTTAGATTGGTCATAAAAAGCAGATGCCTTTATTTTGGATGTTAACCTTGCTTCCACTCCAAAATAAACACCTTGCCCATTTTGATTAGACCTGGCAAAATTATTTCCAAATAGGTTTTGATTCTCTTTGTAAAAAAAGCGGTGAACCGCCACTAAATCGAATTTTGGATCCACTCTCCACAATAATCCATTTATAGAATTTACTTTGCCATTTAATCCAGTGCTTAATTCTCCAAAAAATGACACTCTTGGAATAATATACTGGTAATCAATACCAAATGACATTTGTGAATCTCCTGAAAAATCAAACTGATTGTACAGAGCTGTATTATTTTGAAAGTCGCCTCCAAATTTTGAATATAAAGCTGTAAAATTCACTTTCAAATTATTTGTTTGAAAGCTTGTTGCCGAACCAAAAACCATTTGACTGACTTGGTTTTTATTTTCAATTTCACTAATAGTTCTGTGAAATCCAGTCAATTGAAAATTATCTATAATTGTTTGGACATCATTAGTATCTATTAATGAAGTTCTTGCATCCAACATTTTGTATGAACCAAAAACTGTAGACTCAAAACGATTAAAATCAAATGTTATGCCTGCACCTCTGAAAAACTGGCTTTCGTTTGCGGATGTATAAGGTCTTAATCCTCTACCAGACTGTTTAACCTTTAAGGTTTGAATGGTCCTTCCTATGTTAAAGCCTGTCCAAATATTGAGTCCCTGCCCAAAATTGGCATGAAAATCACCTACTATTATTTTCTTAAATTTTCCTATATCTTGAAGCATAAAATGGGCGGAATAAAAATCAAAACCTTGGCTATTATCGGCTCTAAAAAACGTTTCACCTGGATCTTTTTCAGCTGTAATTCCATAGCTCAATTTGTTTTTATACTGATATCTGTACCTCAAATAATATCTGTCAGGATTACCTTGATATACTTTATTGGGGTTCAGTTCTAGAATAGAATCGGGAAAGGACTGATATCCCGCTTTGCTCTCCAGCACTCTCTGGTATCGTAGGATTACATCATGCCTTCCATAGGTAAATACATTTTTCCAGTTCTCTTTACGTTTTTCCAAATCACCAACAAAAACAAAAGGTAATAAAATTTCAATAGTTCTTTTATCGAGTTCCGGAATAGCGTCTAGCTCAAAAATTGATAACATCCTGTGGTAACGTGAACGATAATCTACAATGGCTAAAATTTGAATGTCTGACAAAAAATTAAGTTGAGCTAAATCTGAAAATGTAGCTTGATTTATGTTTAGCGGATTGTCAAGCATTAAATAATAATCCTCTATAAAAGAGGTATAGTCAATATCTGCGTTCTCATTAGCTTCACCAATAAATTCAATAGTGCGTTCAATAATTGCATCTTTATTTATATCTGATATTTGAGACCACAATTGGAACGATATTAGGCTTAAGAAAAAGAGTATTCCATTTTTCATTCAAACTTATATAGAAATCCAAAAGAAGGCGCTAGACCAAATTGAGAATGCCAATTAGCCGCTAAATCAATTTTCAATTGCTTAAAATGTGTTCCAAAACCAAAAGACGACTGAAATGGAAAGGAGTTAACACCCAATCTTACATCCAAATACTCGTGTGCAGCGAGTTCAACGCCAGACTTCACATTAATTTGACTCGCTAGCTCTTTTTCAAGATCTAAAAGCCACAGAACTTGATCACTAATTTGATAGGATATTCCTAAATTAAAGAAAGTTGGCAATCTCTCATTTTCTATATCACTTACCTTCGATCGATTCACATTTTGAACTACTCCACTAATTAACACATTTTTCTTTAATTTATATTGAATGCCTATCCCCGCTAAAAAATGATGTTTTACTCCGTATATATCGCCAAATCGAGTCTGATTATAATTAAAATTAACACCCATACCTAGCCGAGGTGATAACTCAATAGCGTAAGTCCCTCCTAATTGTAAGGTTCGGAACAAACTAAAGCCTGTATGATTAAAGAAAAAACCGACATTTCCTATGTCAGTACTGTGTCCAAATGCTACTGCTTGACTTGCCAATTCTGAAATCAAAAATCGATTTTGATAAATCAAACTTGCTTGGGTTCCATTCATGAAAGCAAAAGAACCCGGATTATTTTTAACACTCCACAAGTCACTAATATTTGACCCCGTGTTTCCTAAACTATTTTGTCTTATTCCAGTAACACTGTTAATTTGGCATTGTAGTGTGTTTGTAATGAAAAAAATTACGAAAAGGAAAACACTTTTTTGCATGGCAGAAAGATAATGATAATTTACTTCAAACTGAGACCAATTCTATTTCTGTCCTGTTCAATCAATATCACTTTGGCTAAAACTTGTTGATCAATAGCTAAAAAGTCGGAAGGATGCTCCACAAACTCTTCCGCAATCTCCGTTTTATGTATCAATCCGTTTGTTTTTATGCCAATATTAACAAAGGCTCCAAAATCTGTTACATTTGTCACCAAACCTTTTAATTTCATTCCAATTTTCAGATCATTAATCGAGGAAATATTATCAGAGAAACTAAATATACGTGCTGCCATTCTAGGATCTAATCCAGGCTTCTTTAGCTCAGCTACAATATCTCTCAATGTGTAAACTCCAACTTTTTCAATTAATTTTTTATCATTTTCGACCGCTATAAGGATGTCAGAATTCCCCACTAAATTTTCAAGTGCGATACTATGTTGTTTTGCTATGCTAGAGACAAATGCATATTGTTCTGGATGAATAGAACTATCGTCAAGAAATGAGTCTCCTCCTTTTATTCTCAAAAATCCTGCGGCTTGCTCAAATGACTTTCTCCCAAACCTCGGTACGTTTTTTATGGACTCTTTACTTTTAAATGATCCATACTTATTTCTATAGTCCACAATTGTTTCTGCCATTTTGGGGCCAATTCCAGACACGTAAGAAAGCAAGTGTTTGGAGGCCGTGTTTAGGTTAACTCCTACTTTGTTAACCACATTTTCAACAGTCAAATCCAAAGCCTTGTTTAATTTTACCTGGTTTACATCATGCTGATACTGTCCAATGCCCAATGATTTAGCATCAATTTTAACTAATTCAGCTAAAGGGTCGCTTAACCTGCGTCCTATCGAAACTGCACCGCGAACTGTGACATCAAAATCTGGAAATTCTTCTCTGGCAATTTTAGAGGCCGAATAGATAGAAGCTCCATCTTCCCTCACCATATAAGCCAAAAGCGGTTTATTAAATTTTATCTGCTTTATCAAATTCTCAGTTTCGCGACCGGCTGTTCCATCTCCTATTGCAATAGCATCTATTTTATAAATTTCAACAAGCTGAGATATTTTTGAAGCAGCTTTTGATTTCTCTTTTTGAGGAGCATGTGGATACACGGTTGTGTTGTGTAATAATTCTCCTGTTGCAGACAAACAAACAATTTTACAACCCGACCTAAAACCGGGATCAATTGCCAAAATTCTTTTTTCACCAATTGGGGGGGATAGTAAAATTTGCCTTAAATTTTTACGGAAATTTACAATAGACTTGTCATCTGCTAGATTTTTGTAAAGAGACTTTACTTCAGCTTCTATACTTGGGTATAATACTTTTGCGTAAGCCTTTTTTATTGCGGATTTAACCAATTCGCTTGAAGCATTATTTGATTTTATATAGAATCTATTCAACCAATTTAAATTAAATTCAATATTTGGTCGAACTTTTACTTTCAATATTTTTTCGTCTTCGCCTCTATATATTGCAAGCAATCTGTATGAAGGGCAGTTTTTTATAGGTTGATTGAAATCATAGAAATTTCTATATTTTTCACTAACATCTATTGCATTCTTCGTCTTTATACTTGATAGAATCCCATAATTAAGAAATGAATTTCTTAACTTTTCTCTTACAACCGGATGAGTTGAAATCCAATCTATAATAATTGCTTCTGCTCCATCAATTGCATGGCTAGTAGAAGTGATTGATCCTCTTATAAAATCTTTTGCCAAAACATGAATATCATCATGCTTTTGACTCATAATTAGCTTAGCTAAACCTAGTAGTCTTGATTTAATGGCAATATCTGCCTTCGTTTGTTTCTTCCTTTTAAAAGGCAAGTAAATATCTTCAAGCAAACTCAAGTCAATACAATTATCAATGTCAGCTTTTAAAGCCTCAGTTAATACATCTCGATCCACCAAAACTGACAATATGTACTCCTTGCGCTTACATAATTCTTCGAAATCAGATTTCGCCTTAAAAATAGATTCAATCTCAACCTCATCTAGGTTTCCAGTCCCTTCTTTTCTGTACCTTGCTATAAATGGAATAGATGCGCCTTCGGCTCTATATTTCAATACATTACTTATTAAATCACTGGGGATTGTTGTCTTTAATTTAATATAGTTATTAACAAGCATCTTGCAAATATAAACAATGTAGAACCTAATTAAATTTATAGTATATATTTGTTGTGAACCCCGTAAAAAAACTAGTAATGCAAACCCCCGCAAAACTAAAAGAGCAACTAGAAGGTAGAAAAAAAGAAGGCAAATTTATTGAATTAATTAATTTAGATGAACTCGTCGATTTCTATTCAAATGATTTTTTTGGAATTTCAAATATTCCGCACACAGTGGAGGGTCTAAAAGCAGGAGCTACAGGATCGAGATTAATATCTGGAAACTATGAATATTTGGAATCTTTAGAAGATTATTTTTCTGCTTTCTTTGGATATGAAGCCGGATTAATTTTCGCTTCAGGCTTTGATTCCAATATTGGCATTTACTCATGTATCCCGCAAAAGGGAGACATAATTTTAACTGATGAGTTGATTCATGTTTCAGTAAAAGATGGAATAAGATTAAGCCATGCAAAAGGTTTTTCATTTAGGCACAATGACCTTAACCATTTAGAAAGCAAATTACAAGTAGGAAACGCAACAGGCGAAATATATGTAGTTGCTGAAAGTGTTTATTCAATGGATGGCGACACAGGCCATCTAGCAGAAATTGCAACACTATGCAAAAAGTATGGCGCCTACTTTATTGTAGATGAAGCACATTCCGGTGGTTTTTTAGGACACAAAGGAAAAGGGTTAACCCATGAATTGGGCATTGATAAAGATGTTTACATGAAATTAGTGACTTTTGGCAAATCATACGGTAGTACAGGTGCCGTTGTACTTTGCACAAAAGACATAAGAGATTATCTAATTAATTACTGTAAGCCATTTATATACACAACTGGCATGTCAGAAATGGCTGCAGATCGCATGCGACAAGGCTTTGAAATCGTTTCCGAAATGGAAGATGAAAGAAAGCAAATTCGTGAAAACATTAAATATTTTCGTCAAGTTGTTGCCACTAAAGACATGAAAGTAATAGACAGTTATACTGCAATTCAATCTATCATAATTCCAAATTTGAAAAACCTTGTTGCTAAATCAACTGAATTAGTAAAAGCTGGATATGCTGTTAGACCAATTGTAGCACCAACAGTTCCAAAGGGGCTTGAAAGAATTAGAATTTGTTTGCATTGTTACAATACAAAGGAAGAAATTGATGGTCTGCTATCGCATTTTTAATCAGCAATTTTAACCCCATCAAACATTTCCCACATGATAGAACCTTTTGTTGTAGGCATTTTTATATGAAGAAGCTCTGCCGCTGTGGCATTTATATCAAGTAAGTGGTAAGGCTTATTTACTTCAAAACCTCTCTTAAAATCGGGACCAATACCTATTAAAGAAATCTTTTTGCAGCCTGCGCATTTATCACCATGACTTACGTACCCATTTTTTACATGGTCTAAATGCCGTCCATGGTCGTTTGTAATAAACAGTGTAGTTTTATCTTTCATTACACTGTCAGACTGAATAAAATGCCAAAGCTCAACTGCCAAACTATCATTCTGAATTAAAGACGATATATACCTATCCCACCTTTTTTGGTGAGCCCATGCATCAATTTCTAAAAGATTAATTAACGTAATTGCTGGCTTATTCTGATCAAGTAATGTCAGAAACTTATTGAACATAATTTCGTCTCCTGGGTAACCAGTGCCAGAACCCTGGGTTCCACAATATGAGGAAGGGTAGAATTTCCTTTCCCAATCTTTGTCTTTTGTATAAGCTAATATATCTAATTTCCCCTTTGAAGTCATTACCCAAGCTTTTCGCTTATCCGCCTTGTATTGCTTCAAGAAATACTGAAAAATTGAAGGATTCTTTGGCACTTCTTTCCCAGAATTTTCAACCCTCTGATATACTCCTGTAGTGATCGCAGTATGTCCTGCATTTGTGTAGGTCGATCCTTCATTAGAAAAATTATTGAAAAACACACCTTGTGGAATTAAAACATTTTTTTGACGCGACACATATTTGTATGTGCTATCACCATATGTCTCAGACCACCTTGGACCGTCTAAAACTAATATTATTACATGTTCAGTCTTATATTTTTTTTTATGATCCTCTTGTGTTTCATTAAAACTAGTGATCAAAAAAACCAAAGCAACTAAAAATGAAAAACTTATACTTAATCTCTTAATCATAGTAAAATATTTGTCACAAAAATACTGAATATGGCTGCGTTAAAATTGAAATGCTAAACAAGTTATTAACTAAAAAAAGAGTCAAATTGTTAATCAATAGCATCAGGCAAAACTATATTTCGACCACAAGCAAAATGTTTTTTAGGACAAGATTTTTTACCGTGTAATCCACAAGGTCTGCAATCTAATTTTTCTTGCACTTCTATTATAGTAGAGTTAGATGATAAAGGCCCAAATCCAAAAGCTGGTAATGTTGAACAAAAGAATGCTGTTACTGGCGAATTAACAGCACTTGCCATGTGCAGCGGACCAGAATCATTCACATAATTCATCTTCGCGTCATGCATCAATGCAACCGATTCCAGAAAACTGAGTTCACCAGCCAGATTTATAACATTGTCTTGAAACGCTGAAGCTGAAATATATTCATTGGCAGCCACATCTGTTGCCCCGCCTAAAAGATAAATCTTGAATGAAGTATTTTTATACTTTTGAATTAATGAAAGCCATTGCTGCTTAGGTAATTGTTTAGTAAACCATACTGATGAGGGAGCCATGCAAATATATTTTTGGCTTTTATATTGCTCAACTTTTTTGACATCTTTTTCGCTTGGATACATTTTAGGCTTTGATGGAATGGCGTCAGTTATGCCCTCAATTAATTTTTGATTTCTTTCTACCTCATGACTACCGCTTTTTAAATCATGACCAACTTTAGTTGTAAATTTGATTGAAAAAGGGTTTGATTTAAAACCTATTCTATGCTTAGCTCCTGAATTTGCGACTAAATACCCTGATGAAGCAAAACGGTGAGCAGAAATCACAATATCGTAGTTACTTTTTTTTATTTGTTTCTTCAACAATAACAAATGTTTAAACTTATTTGTTTTTTTATCCCAAACTAATACTTGATTTAAATGTGGATTATTCAACAACAAAGTTTCATTTCCTTTTCTCACCAAAAAGTCAATTTTTGAATTAGGAAAGTGAACTGCAAGTTTTTCAACTATAGCAGTTGCTAATATCACATCACCAATAAATGCAGTTTGTATGACTAATATTTTATTCAAATCAATGCTAATAATTTTTCTTTAACTTCAGGATTCAGAGACATAGCAGAACCGCTCTCACCTATCCTAACAAACACAAAAATGGTTGAACAAACTAACTCTTCTTCTCCTGAATAAAAATTCTTTGTTTTTGCTTCAATGTATAGCTTAATTGAGGAGTTTCCAACAGCTCTCACCTTGCCGTATATTGTTACTTGATTTCCAACTTTAACGGGACGTTCAAATATCATTTCATCAATTTTTACAGTCACCATATTAGGGTTCCTACATAGATCACATGACCAAGTTGCCGCTACTTCATCTAACCATGAAATAAGAGAACCACCAAATAAATTACCATGCACACCAATATCGCGGGTCATGCACATTTTAGTTGACAGATGTGTCATTTTTCCTTCCATTTCACTCATAATTTAATTTCTAATAGTCGTTCAGCCCACAATTCTGGTGTATATGCTACTCCTTTTTTATGTGACTCTTTACGCATAAGATTGATCGAATTTTTATCTAAAGCCATCATTTTTTTCATGCCTTCCTTTATAGAAGAAACTGTCGGCGAAATAACAAAACCATTTTTCCCATCTTCCAAAAACAGTTCTCTTGCTCCAACTTTATCACTTATTAATAATGGACATCCTGCTATTGCAAATTCTTGAACAGATACCCCCCAAGGCTCAAAGTTACTTGGCAATATATAAATTGGATTTTTATTTAAAATTTGGTTTAAATCTTTCGGCTGAATAAATCCAAGATGCTTAATTTGAGGATGTTCAATTTTATTATCAAATTCTTCTCCAGCACCAGCACATACCATTTCCCATTCCTTTGCCTCTCCAGCATCTACCAATTCAATAAAAGCCTGCCACATTTCAAAAATAGACTTTAATTTCACGTATCTTCCCACATAGAGAAATTGCCTTGTTTTTTCTACCAAAACTTCTTCATAATTTTCTGCATGAAGGTCAACATCCGCACAGTAGAAACCGGTTGTTATATTCTTAAATCCTAACGTCTTAGCGAACTTCACCTGCGGTTGACCTGGAACCCATGCATGCGTAAATTTATTCTTTATTATTGCAGGCGACATCAAAGAAGCAAGCCGCTGCTTCAAACTTCCAGTCCAATGATTATCTAATGTCAAAACTGTAGGAATTTTCTTTTTGAAAGATTTTACAATTTTTAAATAGTCTTTATCCATCCATCCAGATGCAACAATTATTGTTGGCTTAAAATCAAAAACAATTTCCTGTAATTCTGTTTTATCAAAATCTGATTTGCAAATGATTTTTAAATCATCCTCATCTTCAAATTGAAACGGAGCTTCATAATTAATTGGCCATCTAACAATTAAAACCTCAGCTTTCTTTGATAGAGCCTTCGCACAAGCTAAAAAATAACCCGCTATCTCAGAATATAAAAAAACAATTTTTGGTTTTGGAAGCATCTAATTTTGTTATACTTTTGACAAAAGTACACAATCCACTTATGAAATCCAGTAAACACCTTTTTTTTTGTAGTGACATTGATTCTAACGCTCTATCAAAGGAAGAATCGCACCATGCTACAAAAGTTTTGCGTTTAAAAATAGGAGATCAAATAAAGGTTTTAGATGGAATTGGTACAATAGCCGACGCAAAAATTACTGAACAATCAAAAAATTCAATTGCCTTTGAAGTAGTAAAGAAGTTAAAATTTCGCAAAAGTGAGGTTTTTTTGCACATTGCAATCGCACCTACGAAATCAAATGAACGCATTGAATTTTTTTTAGAGAAATGCACAGAAATAGGGATTAGCAGTATTACACCTATCATCACCAAAAATTCAGAACGGAAAAAAATTAATGAAGATAGATGGAGAAAAATTATCATTTCAGCTGCAAAGCAATCTCAATCTGCCTTTTTCCCTGTTCTAAATCCACTAACTAATTTCAAATCATTTGTGAAAAATCAGCAGTCTAAACTGCTACTTATTGCTCACTGTGAAAACAGTAGCAGCAAAAATGAGCTTAGAAATGAAATTAAAAATGAGAAAGAAATTTGCATTCTTATTGGGCCTGAAGGAGATTTTACAAAAGAAGAGATTAACTTTGCCGTAGAAAATAAATATAAACCAGTTAGCTTGGGAAACTCACGCTTGAGAACTGAAACAGCAGGAATTGTAGCATGTCATACCGTAAATTTACTATCATAGCATTTTTTATTGTTTCTAGCATTGCAGTATCATTTGTCAATGTAGCAAAAAATAATACAGTTCAAATTGGCCTATTAAAATACAACGGTGGCGGTGATTGGTATGCAAATCCTACTGCATTGAAAAACCTAGCAAATTTTTGCAACAAAAATATACAAACAAATATAAGTACAGATGTTCAGACAGTTGAAGCGGGTTCTTCAGACATCTTTAATTACCCATTTGTACACATGACTGGCCATGGAAACGTGGTCTTTTCCAATGAGGAAGCTAAAAACCTGAAAAATTATTTAATTGGAGGCGGATTTCTGCACATTGATGATAATTACGGAATGGATAAATTTATCAGAATTGAAATTAAAAAAATATTTCCAAACACCGAACTAATTGAATTACCTTCAAATCACTTGATATACAATCAGAAATATAAATTTCCGAAAGGCCTTCCAAAAATACATGAGCACGACAATAAAAAAGCTCAAGGATTTGGAATAGTTTATGAAGGAAGACTAGTATGTTATTACACTTATGAAACGGATTTAGGTGATGGCTGGGAGGATAAAGAAGTACATAACGATTCCGAAGACAAGCGACAAGAAGCGCTAAAAATGGGAGCAAATATTATTAGCTATGTTTTTTCTGAGTTTCATTAGACGCCAATCCTTATTAGCAATAACAATTACTATTTCTAGTGCAGTAGTTGGCCAGCAGTTTCAAACGTCTAAGTATAATTCTGAATACAATCCATATTTTAAATTCAAAAAATTCGAACGCGGTGAGAAAAGTGAAATTTTATCTCAAAAACTGGACAAATTAAAAGAGAAAGAAAAGACTGAATGGAATTTGACTGACAGCATTGAGTTTGCCGAAATATCACTTCTAACAAGTAATGTAGAATTGTCACATTACTACCTAGAAAACGTTGTAAAGCAAAATCGATTTTCAAAAAAAAGTGTGCTTCTTTTAGTAATGGATTGCTACATAGAGAATGACTTTAAAACTGGAAAAAAAACAATTGACAGCCATTTCAATATGCAAGACTTGAGAGACCAGTATATGTCCTCTATTTTTTATGCGCATGAAACTCATCAAACAACTGGACAAGTTGACTCATTGATATTCAATATTTCAAAACCGAATTTTAAAACAATTAAAAAAGGTTCAGAAGAATTTAAAAACCTCATATTAAAACCTTTATCAGAGGCAACCGCATCACTTCGTTTTTTTGTAAAATTCATTCACGAAAATGACCCTGTTTTGGCAAGAGGCTTTAATGAAATAGGTCAACTATTAGAATACAATATCAGTATTAACCAGGCATATATAGCATATAGTATTGCTAGAATTTACAATTCAAAAGATAAAGAAATTTTAGAAAACGTAAAAAGAATCAAAGCCAAACATGTACAAAAAAACTACAATACACCTAAATTCAGAACTTACTTTCCTCGAATTGAATACTGGCGGTTTGATTACGACATTTTAAAAGAAAAAATCATTAGAGAAAAAAATGATACAGTGCCTAGAATTGAACCTCCTTTGTATACAAAAAATGAAACAACAAAATTTCCGTTCCCAATTGATATTCTAGTACCAGTGGGAATTAGTACTATTCTTTTATTATTTCTTATCTTCACCCGATCGAGAAAAAAATAGTATTGGAACAATAGTTGTTTTAAATAATTCAAAAACAAAAAATGAAAATAATAACTTTATTTATAGGTATTGCTATACTGGCTAGTTGCGGAAACTCAAAAAATTCCACTACTAATAATGAAGCAACCAACACTGAGAAAGAAGCAACACCACAAGCTAAACAAGCAATTCTTTCGCAAGACATTGCTAAATTTAAAGACTCAGAATCCTACTCTATTTTAGATGTAAATTTGCAAGGTAATGTATTGCAACTAGACATTTCTTACAGTGGAGGATGTGAGGAACACAATTTTGAACTAGTTGGGTCGGCTTTTATCATGAAGTCTTCGCCGCCAAAAAGAATTATAAAATTATATCATCATAAAAATGAAGATAATTGTCGAGAATTGATCTTTGAAACCTTATACTTCGACATCTCCAAACTGGCTTATCATAGTGGAGAAATTATCTTGCAAATTGAGCAGTTCAAACAAAAAGCAATTAGCTATACTAAAAAGTAAATTGTTACTGTTCAGAAACTAGATTCTTTTCTGGACATGTTTCAAATAGAGCATTCGCATAACCTTCATCTGCAAAAATAGATTTGTCGAACTTTTCTTTTGCCTGTTCTTCAAAGCAAATATGATACAGAATCCCAGGATCACCAATTTCGTTTTCGTCTTTATCAATACATTCGCAAACAAATTGTGCAGCTGCAGCCTGCTCATCAGTGAAATTAGAGCAACTCACTATCGATAAAGCTAAAAGAGGTAGTAAAAAAGTTCTTTTCATAATCCCGGTTATTTCAAACTAAGATAATAAAATAATCTTACTTCAAAAAAACTGAATTTACCATTTCAAAGCCAGCCTCTTTGTTGATAATTTCAATTAATTGGCTTTTACGTTTAAATAATTCATCTCTCATAACAGCCGAATTCATCTCTATGTATAAAGTCTTTTCCTTTATGGTCACATAGTCTGTTCTCAATGCTATAGGTTTACCCATCAATTCTTCCCATTTTGAAAGTACCACTTTTTCTTTGTATACAGAATCCAGACCACTGGCTCTCAAATAAGAATCAATGGCCTCTTTCATACTTTTTGTTTCTCTTACTTTTTTCATTCAATTTCAAAAATTTCCCTTCCGCAATCTATTGTGGCAAAAACTGTTTTAATCCGGTCTTTATCTGTATCCGTAATTAAAACTTGTCCAAATGTACCTGCAGAAACCATTCTCATTAAACTCTCAACTCTATAGTGATCTAACTTATCAAAAATATCATCTAAAAGTAATATTGGTTTTTTTCCAGTTAATTGTTGAATGTAGTCAAATTGAGTCAATTTTAAGGCAATTAGAAATGACTTTTGCTGACCTTGCGAACCAAATTTCTTAATTGGTTGACCATTATGAATTGTGAACACTAAATCATCTTTATGAATACCAATTGTAGAATAGCCCACTCTTGAATCTTTTTTGTGAGACTCTTCTAAAAGCTCTGTAAATGAACGTTCGTTAAGTTGTGAGTTGAATTCTATTCCAACCTCTTCCTTTCCATCTGAAATTAAATTAAAAAAGTATTGAAACCTAGGTAAATAATCTAATAAAAATGAAGCTCTTTTTTGATGGATAACATTACCTAAACTAATTAATTGAGAGTCCCAAACCTCTATCGACTCCAAATCAAATAAACGCATTTCTTGAAATTGTCTTAAAAGACTATTTCGTTGCAATAATACTTTATTATATTTCATTAATGCTTCTAAATAGTTTTTATCGAATTGAGATATCATACTATCTATAAATCTCCGACGGACATCACTGCCCTCTGACACAAGATTCGAATCATAAGGTGAAATTACAACTACAGGAAATTCGCCAATATGATCAGCTAACTTATCATATTCTTTTTTATTTCTTTTAACTTTTTTCTTTTGACCAGTTTGAACACTGATAGAAATCTGATATTTTTTTTCCTCTCTAAAAAAACTACCTTGAACCATAAAAAAACTTGCTTCAATCTTAATATTTTGTTTATCAACCGAATTAATAAAAGATTTACAAAGTGATAAGTAATGTACTGCATCTAAAATATTAGTTTTTCCAACGCCATTACAACCAGTAAACACATTTATTTCCGAACACAAATCAAATTGCTTTTCAGAATGGTTTTTAAAATTTATTAAACTAAGTGAGGATAAATGCATTTGATTATCTTGTACAGCAAAGATACTATTTCGCCACCCTAAAACCCAAAATAATTATACTTTTGTGTCATGTTTCCAAACCTAAATTTACCTAAGGCAGCACTCAAAATTACTAACAAAAAGGTATGGGATATTCTTCAAAAGAAATTCGTCAATCTCACTCCAGAAGAATGGGTAAGGCAAAACATTATTCACTTTCTGATAGAAGAAAAAGGATATTCAAAGAATTTAATGCAATCTGAATACACTGTTAAATACAATGGTTTAAATAAACGTTGTGACATTGTGACGTTCAATGATGAATTATTGCCATCAATTATAGTCGAGTGTAAGGCTCCTCACATAAAAATTGATGAAGAAACTTTTTTTCAAATAGCTAAATACTATTCAACGCTCAAGGCTCCTCTATTATTCTTATCCAACGGAATTCAGCATGTTGTTGCGTTAATCAACAAACCTGAAAGTACAATTAAATTCCTAGAAGAATTACCATCTAAAAAAGAACTTGATTCATTAACGGACAATTTTTAAATCTCCATTATTAAGACTCTTTAAGAAATTGGACCAAGCTACTGGATTCAGCAAGTTGTTTGGCGCCTGTTGACCTCTGTAATAAATTTGATTTAAATACTGCTGTGACTGTGTGTTATAAGACAAACTAGCATCACTACTCAAATCGCCATAAACAAAAGCCATTTCTTGCGGAGAAAGGCGTTCCTTTGCTCTATTGATAGCATCATTATTAATTTTCAAACTAACAAAAGCTTCAGCAAATTCTTCTTTTGAAGGCCAGGGATAAACCGTAACCGCCTTTGTGTAAATGGTATCACTTTCGAGTGCACTAACAATACTTAACTCATTGGTTGAATCTGGCTGTGGAATGATGTAAGTTTTTTTCTTGAACCCAATGTAAGAGAATTGAATGGTATCGCCCGGGTGAACAACTAACGCAAAATACCCATAATAATCTGCTATTACGCCTCTTTTAGTGGTTTTATCATAAACTGCAGTAAAAGGTAAACGCTCAAGGCTGTCATTAACTACTATCCCCGTCAATTGAACAAATTTCAAACTATCTTTTTTCCCATCAGTTTCCTGCCCTAGCCCTGTAAAACCAATTACTATAAATAATCCAAGCCAAAATGTATGAAACAGTAGTCGTGAAATCATGAAACAAATATCTAAAAAAAAGAGTTCTTACTGCAGTTTTTAACAATAATTAGTGTTAATACTAGCCATCTCTTTTCATTAAAATTCCTTTTTACTATCTTTGCACGAATTTACACAAAACTAAATTCAGGTTATGGCAATAAATAACTTTTCAGAAATAAAAGAAGGATTAACTTTTGATGATGTACTTCTAGTGCCAAGATTCTCAAATGTCCTACCAAATTCAGTAAATCTAAGTACAAAATTCACGAAGAACATAACGCTAAATGCACCCATAATATCAGCAGCAATGGACACTGTAACAGAGTCCGAACTCGCAATATCAATTGCTCAACAAGGTGGAATCGGAGTGATTCACAAAAACATGAGCATCAACGCTCAAGCACTAGAAGTTAGAAAGGTGAAACGTTCAGAAAGTGGTATGATTTTAGACCCTATCACCTTAAACCTAGATGCTAAAATAGGAGATGCCCTCAAGTTAATGAGAGAAAATAAAATTGGAGGGATTCCTATTATTGCTGAAAACAGGACCTTGAAAGGAATAATAACCAATCGTGACTTAAGATTTGAAAAACAAATTAACAGACCAGTTGCCGAGGTTATGACTTCTGAGAAAATAGTAACCACAATAGAAGGTACAAGTTTGGAGCAAGCTGAAGAAATTTTGCAAAAGCATAAGATAGAAAAACTACCTGTAGTAGATTCCAACAATAAACTACTTGGTTTAATTACTTACAGAGATATCATTAAGGTAAAAGAACACCCATCATCTTGTAAAGATAAGTTCGGAAGATTACGAGTTGCTGCGGCAGTAGGAGTTACAGGTGATACTATTGAAAGAGTTTCTGCACTCAATAATGCAGGAGTTGATGCCATTGTAATTGACACAGCTCATGGGCATACCCAGACCTTTGTTGAGAAATTGAAGGAGGTGAAAAATAAATTTCCGGAAATTGACGTAGTAGCAGGAAACATTGCTACAGCTGAAGCTGCGAAATTTTTAGCAGAGGCTGGAGCTGATGCGATAAAAGTTGGAATAGGTCCAGGATCTATCTGTACCACAAGAATTATAGCAGGAATTGGTGTGCCACAATTAACTGCTGTTAATGATGTAGCCAATGCTCTTGAAGGAACAGGAATTCCTGTAATCGCTGATGGAGGAATTAGATACACTGGTGATTTTGTAAAAGCAATTGCTGCTGGAGCAGATGCGGTAATGGTTGGATCAATGTTTGCTGGTGTAAAAGAATCACCGGGTGAAACAATAATTTATCAAGGTCGAAAATTTAAGGAATATAGAGGGATGGGATCAGTTGAAGCCATGCAAAAGGGGTCCAAAGATCGCTATTTTCAGGATTCGCAAGATGATGTTAAAAAACTAGTGCCTGAAGGCATATCTGGAAGAGTGCCATACAAAGGTAACTTGGGAGAAGTAATGGTTCAAATAATTGGAGGATTCAGAGCTGGGATGGGGTATTGTGGAGCTAAGGATATTGATAACTTAAAGGGAGCACCATTTGTGAAAATTTCGTCTGCAGGTGTAAACGAAAGTCACCCGCACGATATATCAATCACAAGAGAAGCGCCAAATTACAGTAAAAAATAATTTAAAATTCTATAAACAATGAAACAATTCATATTAGCACTTTCAATAATAATTACTGCAAGTGCAACAGGTCAAAACAATACTTTTTTAACCATTGATGGAAACAAATATGACATTAGTGAGTTCAACTATATTTACACAAAGAATAATTCAGATGCCAGTTATCAGGACGATACTTTACTGTCTTATGTTCAGAAGTACTTTATAGACTACAAATTAAAAATTAACGAAGCTAAGCGATTAGGCTATGACACATTGCCAAAGTT
This sequence comes from Crocinitomicaceae bacterium, assembly GCA_045110285.1. GTDB lineage: Bacteria > Bacteroidota > Bacteroidia > Flavobacteriales_D > Crocinitomicaceae > Putridiphycobacter. The sequence continues at coordinate 41,186 of JBGCGA010000102.1, forward strand.
AATTAATGAATTAAAGCAATATAGAACTCAACTATCTCGCCCTTATTTAATTGATAAAGAAAAAAATGAAGCATTAGTTAAAGAAGCTTATGACAGAACAAGGAGTGAGGTGCGAGCAAGCCACATATTGATACGTATTGCTCCTGACGCATTGCCAAAAGATACTTTAGTTGCATATAATAGAGCATTAGCGCTTAGAAAAAGAATTGTTGAAGGTGGCGAAAATTTTGAAGCCGTAGCATCAGGTCCAGGTGGGTCAGAAGACCAAAGTGTTAAGTCGAACAAAGGCGATTTGGGATACTTTGGCGCTTTGCAAATGGTATACCCTTTTGAAGAAGCCGCATTTAAAACTGAAGTTGGTGAAGTATCAATGCCAGTCAGAACGCAATTTGGATACCATCTTGTTAAAGTGACTGATAAACGAAAATCGAAGGGGAGAATAAAAGCTGCACATATTATGATTATGAAAGATCCCTCAAATCCTAAAGAAAATTCAGCTCAAGAAAAAATAAATGAAATATATTCCCTACTTGAAAACAACGGTAATTTTGAAGAACTAGCTCAAAAGTATTCAGATGATCAGTCATCAAAAATGAAAGGTGGATTACTTCCTGAGTTTGGTGGTGGAACAAAGCAAAGAATGGTGCCAGAATTTGAAGCTGCTGCATTTTCTCTTAATAAAGACGGAGCATATTCAAAGCCATTCAAAACTCCTTATGGCTGGCATATTGTAAAAAGAATAACCATGACCGAAATACCGAGCTATGAGCAAATGCAAAGGGAACTTAAACTAAAAGTTGAAAAAGATATTCGCTCTCAGTCTACACAACAAGCATTCATTAGCACTCTTAAAAAAGAATATGGATTTAAAGTAAATCTAAATCAACTTGAAACATTAAAAAAAGCAGTTAATAATGACGTTTTTACTGGAAATTGGAAAAATTTATCAAGATTTGAATTACCACAGCCTTTTGTAACTTTTGCAAGCAAATCATACTCCCTTAATGAATTTGCAAGCCATATTGAAAATAGTCAAAGAAGAGAAAAAGAGAGAGGAATTGACAGCTATATTCAATACAAATATGACACTTGGGTGAATTCAATTATTCTTGAATACGAAGACAGTCAGTTAGAAGCAAAGCACCCTGCATTCAAAAACCTCATGCGAGAATACGAGGAAGGCGTTCTGATTTTTGAAATAATGCAAAATGAAATTTGGAACAAAGCGTCAGAAGATACTGTTGGTCTAAAAAATTACTATGAAAATCATAAGTCTGAATTCACATACCCTGCAAGATATCAGGGAACTTTGTACAGTCTTAAAGATAAATCAACGGCCAAAAAGGCTTTAAAACTTATCAAATCTTCAGATTTAACTCCTAAACAAATTCAAGATTCCCTAAACTCTGATTCCAAACTAAATGCCAAACTAAAAAAAGGAATATTTAATGCTAATAGCTCAGAATTTAGCACTAAAAAAGAGGGTAAATATAAAACTTTCAAAGACGGCAAATCAAAAATATATAAATCAGTAGATGGACAATATTATTTGTTTAATAATACTAAGTATTTACAGCCCGCTATTAGAAAATTTGAAGAAGCTAAAGGACTAGCAACAGCAGGATACCAAAATGAATTGCAAGAAACTTGGATGAAAAACCTAAGAGATAAAGCAACTATAGATATCAATAAAACTCTACTTTTTAAAGCTGAGGAATTCAAATAATTGTTAATATTTTACCGAAGTTGGTCCAAAAGGAAAGGCGTCAAGCTTTTATTTAATAGTTTTAAAAGATGAAAGCATTTGCTTTGTATCCAATTTCAATATTATTTTTGGTCAGTTGTATAAATAAACCTGAAGCAAAAGTTGTTGCAGAGGTCTATGAAAATCAACTGCTTGAAACAGACATCATAAACTATATTGAAAATCAAAAAATACAAACGGACTCCGCCAGTATGGTGGAAATGTTTATCAATACATGGATTACAAACCAAGTGCTAATGCAAAATGCCATAAGTGCTAACATACCTGAAAAATCAAAAATAAATAAAAAGGTAGAAGACTATAAAACTCAACTCCTCGTTCACTACTACCAAAACAAATTAATTAAAGAAAAATTAGATACATCCATTTCGAAAACAGAAATTGAAGAATATTACCTAAGTCATCAACCTGACTTTCAGTTGAAAGATTATCTGGTCAAAGTATTGTACATCAAAGTTGCTGATGATGCTCCTGAACTAGAAAAATTATCTTCGTTGTACAAAATTCGAAATCAGGATGACGAAAAAAAGATCATACAATACGCTGGTCTGTACGCTTCTAATTTTTATCTAGACAAGGACAACTGGATCTATTTTGATGAAATTCTAAAAGAAATTCCCTTAGGCAACATTAATAAAGATCGCTTTATCACTCAAAAGAGTAAAACCAAATTCAAAGAAAATAATTTTCATTATTACTTAAACATTTTAGATTACAAACTAAAAAATGCGGTTTCGCCATTAGAATTTGAGCGCAACAATATAAAAGAACGAATATTAAACAAAAGAATTCTTACTTTAAGAGAATCTATTAGTGAACAATTAATTCAAAAAGCAGAAAATGAAAATGCTATCAAAAAATATTAAGGCTATTTTACTGATTTCAGTAATGTTTATTAATAATCTAGTGACTGCTCAAAATAATGTCATTGACAAAGTTGTAGCTCAAATTGGAGACGAAATTATCATGTTATCGGATATTCAAAAATCAAAGCTGCAAATGATTCAAGAGGGGATGGAAGTTGGCAAATCTGAAGATGCTAGAATTTTAGAAGAACTTCTGTATCAAAAACTCTTACTAAATCAAGCAAAAATAGATAGTGTGGAAGTTAGCGACGATCAAGTAAATGCTAATATGGAGCAAAGAATCAGGTATTTTGAACAGCAAATTGGGGGCAGAGAAGAATTGGAAAAGTTTTATGGAAAATCAACAGCTCAAATAAAAGCTGAATTTTTCAAAAGTATCAAGGAAACTATGCTATCTGAAGCAATGCAAGATAAAATAACTGAAAATATGGTTATCACACCCAAAGATATATCAGCATTTTTCAACAGCCTTCCAGCAGATAGTATTCCATATATCAATTCAAAAATAAGTATTGCACAAATAGTTATTTACCCTGAAATCACTGAAACTGACAAGGTCAAAGCATTTAATGAAATAAGTAGAATCAGAAAAGATGTTGTAGATGGAAATGTTAGTTTTCAAGCGTCTGCAATAAGATATTCCGAAGATCCTGGAAGTAAATTTAAGGATGGAGATTTAGGTTGGCAAACTAAGGGCACAATGGTGCCTGAATTTGAAGCAGCAGCATTTGCGCTTGACAAAAAAGGAATTTCACCTGTATTTGAAACGCAATATGGTTATCATTTTTTACAATTAATGGATAGAAAAGGAGATAACTACAGAGTGAGACACGTACTAATTTCAACCAAGGCAGATGACAAAGCATTAGACGCTGCAGCTATCAAAATCGAAAATATTTATAAAGAAATTAAGTCAACCAGTATCACTTTTGAAAAAGCTGCTGAAAAATATAGTAATGATGAAGGGTCCAAGTATAATGGAGGGAAAATTGTAAACCCTTACACAAATGATTATTTTTGGGACATCAATAACATTAATGAAATTGATCCTCAATTATATAGAATTATTCAAGGCTTGTCCATCAATCAAATGACACGACCTGCATTGTATGAAAACTATCGAGAACAAAAAATAGGTTTGCGGATGGTTAAACTATTAGATAAAACACCTCCTCATGCAGCGAATTTAACTGATGATTATCAGCTAATACAGAAAGCTTGCACTGAAACTAAAAAGCAGGAAATTATTGAAGATTGGATAAATTCTAAAATATCAGGTGCATATGTCAGAATTGATGATGAATACAGAAACAGTTCTTTTAAATACGACTGGTATAAATCGAATATATAAAAAAAGCACAAAAAAAGAGGCAACTAATTATTGCCCCTTCTAAATTCCTTATAATTCTATTATTATTTCAACTTTACAACTTTTTGCATAGCTGTTTTTACAATTGCTTTTTTTGATTGCTTCTTTGAAAAATCTGCTTTTCTATATGCATCACAAGTATGACTTCCACCACAGCTTGTTGATCCAACCACTAAAATTGCTATTGCTCCTCCTATTAATATCTTTTTCATTTTGTTTTGGTTTAATGTTCTTCTTAAGTTGGTCAAATATAGGCATTTTTATTATCACATCAAAATTGACCTGTCGTGTTACCTACTATTTGAACGATCGCATTTAAATTTGGTTACAAATTATACTCATGTTTTATTTTTGCCAACAATACGGAACTGAGCTTATAATAAGACTCATGTGTCCATCCAGCTACATGGGGACTTAATATTACTTTACTGGAATTAATTAAATATTTAAAATCATCTGGAACAAAACTATCAGCTGAAAACATATCCTCAAAAGATGCCTTCTCATACTCCAGCACATCTAAGCAGGCTCCTAGTATCACTCCACATTTTAAGGCCTTAACTATAGCTGAAGTCTCAACTATTTTTCCTCTAGCCAAATTAACTAAGTAAAATGGTTTCTTGAATTGTTGAATAAAATCAGAATCTACTAAAAAAGTAGTTTCATCATTTTGAGGTATGTGCAGACTTAAGATATCACATTTCTTATATATTTCTGCCATTTGTACTTCTTTTACGAAATCATTACCAAAATCACTTTTATATTTATCGTAAGCCAAAATATTTACATCAAAGCTCTTTAGTTTTTGGGCAAATTTTGAACCGTTATTTCCGTAACCAATAATTCCTACTGTTTTACCTTCTAATTCTATTCCTCTGTTTGCTTCTCTATTCCATTCACCTGCCCGAACCTCTGATTGAGCTGAACAAAGTTTATTAAATAGTGCTAACAGCATTCCTATTCCGTGCTCAGCAACTGCATTTCTGTTTCCTTCTGGAGCATTAAAAAGGGTAATATTTGCTGAGATGCAATAATTAATATCAATATTCTCTAAGCCCGCGCCGGAGCGAGCTATAAATTCTAAATTTTTGAATGATCTTAAGAATTCATAATCTAGTGAAAAACGACTTCGAACTACAAAACCCCAAAAGTTCTCACGTTCCGAAATAATCTTTTCCTTTGAAAAACTGGTTAAATCTATGCAGTCTATGCCTAGTTCTTCTAATCCATGCTCTAAAATAGGGTGGACTGTATCTATGAAACCGACTTTTTTCATTTATTTATACAGCATAAAAGCAATCAAAAAGTAGACACTTAAGCCTAAAATATCATTAGTAGTTGTCACAAATGGACCTGTTGCTAATGCAGGATCGATATTCAATTTATTCAACAGTAATGGAAAAAGAGTTCCAAATATTGCTGCAATTATCACAACTACAAAAATACTGATTCCAATAGTTACTCCCATTACTAAGTCTGTATTTGTAAAAAAATTAAATGAAAAAATTAAGATTCCACAAATAATGCCTATCAGTGAGCCAACAGCAAGTTCTTTAAGAATTTGTTTGTATACACTATGAAATTTAAATTCCTTACTAGCCAATCCCTGCACCACAATTGCTGATGATTGAACACCTACATTGCCACCCGTGGCTGTAATTAAAGGAATAAAGAAGGCTAAAACAGGATTTATTTTTATGGCGGTTTCATAGTTCTGTAGAATTAATGAGCTAAGAATTCCACCTAAAATTCCTATTAAAATCCACGGCAATCTCGATCGTGTATTTTTTAAAATACTAGCTGAAACTTCAACGTTATCAGTAATTCCAGAAGCTAACTGATAATCCTTTTCAGCCTCTTCCTGCATAACATCAACAATATCATCAATCGTTATTCGACCTACCAATTTCTTCTGTCTATCAACAACTGGTATAGCAATCAAATCATACCGTTGCATGATTTGAGCAACCTCCTCCTTGTCATCACCTGTTTTTGCGTACCTGATATTAGAATATTGAAATAAATCACTTATCACTGATGTAGGTTTTGCAAATAGTAAACGCTTAAGTGATAAAACACCTAAGAGCACATCATTTTCATTAACGACATAAATACTATACACTTTCTCAACTTCTTCTGCCTGTTTTCGTAATTCAATAATACAACGTTTTACTGTAAAATTTGCTCTTACTTGTACATATTCGGATTGCATCAAACCACCAGCAGAATCTTCATCATATCTCAATAAATCTATGATTTCCGAAGCATGATCTTGATCTTCCATTTCGGAAATGACCAAGTCTTTTCTTTCCTCTGTTAACTCTGCAAGCAAATCCGCGGCATCATCTGAATCCAATTGGTCAATTTGATCTGCAATTTCTTTTGGTGAGAACAGAGGTAATAACTTTTCACGGACATCTTCATCCAACTCAACTAAAGCCTCTGCTGCTTTATCTTCGCTCAGTATATCAATGAGTTGCTTACTTTCATCTAAATTCAGATTTTCAATAATATCCGCAATATCTGCTGCGTGAAGATCTGTAACCTCTTGTAAAATAAAATCACTAGTATCTTTTTCCAACTCATGTTGAATCCGCTCTAAATAAGATTTGGAAAGTTCAAATTTCACTATTGATTTTTAAGTAAAGGTAGTTAGGTTTTAAACATAAACAAAAAAGCCCCAGTAATTATGATACCACAACTTTAATTTAATGTAGAAAAATCTTACTTCATAGTTGTTGGACAAACAAACTCAGTTTTTTTCAAATTAGTTTTTACTGAAATACCCTCAAAACCTTCTTTGATATCAATTAAATTATTGAATCCTTTACTTTTTGCTATTGAAGAAAAAATAACAGATCTATAACCGCCTGCGCAATGAACATAGTAGGTTTTCTCCTTATCTAAATTCGACAATTTAGAGTTAATTGTATCAAGTGGTTCATTAACAACTCCCTGAATATGCTCCGATTCCCACTCTGTTTTTTTTCGAACATCTAAAACATTGATATCATCTGTTAAATAAATACTTTCAAATTCTTCAGGACTTATACTTTTTATAGAACTGATTTGTTCACCACTATTCCTCCATGTATCTAGCCCACCTTTTAAATATCCGCATGTGTTGTCATATCCAATTCTTGATAGTCTAATTACTGACTCTTTTTCTCTTCCTTCAGGAGCAATCAAAACTATTTTTTGATCTATATCGAGAATTAAAGCACCAACCCATGGAGCAAATTGCCCGTCAAGTCCGACAAAAATTGATCCAGGGATGTGTTCTGCGGTGAATTCAGATTGTGATCGAACATCTAAAATCAATGCTCCTTCATCAATGAACCTCTTTAAATCCAAAACCGACAGCCCTTTGGAACCTTTTTCAATGATACTATCAATCTGCTCATTTACTCCTTTGTTCATCATCACATTTTTTGGGAAATATTGAGGTGGAGCAGACAAGCCAGTTAAAACTTCTGTTACAAATTCGTCTTCTGTCATACTAGCTCTTAAGGCATAGTTGACTTTCTTTTGATTTCCAAGAGTATCAAATGTTTCACTACTCATATTCTTTCCACATGCAGAACCCGCTCCATGATTAGGATACACAATGACGTCATCTGGTAATACCATTATTTTATTTCTTAATGACTGAAATAAATTCTTTGCCAAATCTCTTTCCGTCAAGGTGCCTTGTTTTACAGCTAAATCAGGTCTACCAACATCTCCAATAAACAAAGTGTCTCCTGTAAAAATACATTGAGGTTTACTTTGTTTATCTTTTAGTAAGTAGGTTGAGGACTCCATAGTATGCCCTGGAGTATGAACTAACTCGATTGAAATATCTCCAATTTTATATATTTCTCCATCAGTACCTTCATGAAATTCAAATGAACCAGTTGCACCTGGCCCAAATACAATTTCAGCACCTGTTTTTTTTGCTAGGTCGACATGCCCGGAAACAAAATCAGCATGGAAATGTGTGAGGAAAATATATTTAATTTTCGAACTGTCATGTTCTGCTCTTTTTATGTATGGTTCAGTTTCTCTTAATGGATCAATTATTGCTACCTCTCCATTAGACTGAATATAGTATGCAGCTTCAGCTAAACACCCAGTATAAATTTGTTCTATCTTCATAATATCAATTAGAATTCTAAACAAAGGTAACGCATTTATTAATTCTATAAAGTAACATAAATTACAATTACTAAAGAATAGCTCGAACAATTAAATTTTCTCGTTAATTTTGAACTAAACTAATTGTAACTACATAAATGCCTCAACAATTTTATAGCATTAATTTCCCATCAAATCCTTTAGAATTAATTCAAATACTTAATTTAGATATTTTCTCCCTTCATAACAATGGAAAATCGGGCTTCATTTTAGGTTATAGCAACTCAAAAAAAAATATCATTACCATAAGTACATACAAAGATTATTTTAATCTCAAAAACTCAAAAAAATACATCTTTGGTTATATTCCATACGATCAGAAAATCAATTTCCTTTCTAACTCAAATTCTATGAACCCTGCAATTCATGGTTTTAATAATTCCAAATTTTTCACCTCAAATGGGTGTTTTATTTTAAAAAACGAAATTTGCTTGTTTTTTGGTAGTAAAGAAGAGTTACTTAAAGTAAAAGCTCTCTTAAAAGAACCATACAAAATGGTAAATAAATCACTAGTCAAAAAAGAACAGAAAATAGAATTATGCCATAGTACACCCAAGAAGCATTACATAAATACTGTCAAAAACATAAAAGAACACATTCAAAAAGGTGATGTATATGAAATTAACTACTGTATTAATTTTCAATATAAAGTTTCGAAATTCTCAGGCTTGCCAGTTTATTATAAATTAGTAGAAAAGACCCAGGGACCTTTTTCATCCTTCTTATCAATAGACGATACATTGATAATGTGTGCTTCACCTGAGAGGTTTTTCAATAAAACTGGAAATCTATTAATCAGCCAACCTATCAAAGGAACTATCAAAAGAGGAAATTCTATCTCTGAAGATCAAAATCTAATAGCTAAACTCGCTAATGATACAAAAGAAATATCTGAAAACATAATGATTGTTGACCTTGTTCGAAATGACTTGAGTAAAATAGCAAACAGAGCATCCGTCGTACTAAAGGAACTTTGTAAAATCTACTCATTCCAAACTGTTCATCAGCTTATATCTACTATTCAAGCAAAAGTACCAGAAGATATTAAATACGTTAAAATATTAGACTCAATGTTTCCTATGGGATCAATGACAGGTGCCCCTAAAATAAAGGCAACACAAATTATCGATAAATATGAAGATTTTAAGAGAGAAGTTTATTCAGGTACAACAGGATTTATAAGCCCTAATAATTCCAGTGATTTTAATGTAGTAATAAGGTCAATAATTCACAATAAATCAAAACTGACAACCAGTATTTCAGTTGGGAGTGCAATAACAATAAAATCTATTCCCGAAAGCGAGTACAACGAATGTTTACTTAAACTTTCTGCAATTCAAGATGCATTACTATAGGAAATCATTTACCTTTTAGTTTCATGCTATTTTCATTTTAAATTCACCACATACATATTGTAATTTGGCTAGTCCTATTAGTTCTGTATTTTATAATGGAAGCTTTAGGCATAAAAAAAGCCTCGACAAGCTATTGC
>JBGCGA010000103.1:0-2878 GCA_045110285.1 Crocinitomicaceae bacterium
GTAACCTCATTAAACAGATTTTGATCCACTCAAAAAAAGAGCGGAATCTAGCTAAATAAAAAACGAAGCTCTCTTAAAAGACCTTATTCAAAGCCAAATATTACAGAAAATTAGGGTTGTGCATCAGTTACCATTGTTGTGTTTTCGTTGTTCTTTCTTTTACAATTTTTGGGCTGATATCCATTTTCTTGTTGGTTCAACCCAAGCATTTAAAGGTTTGTATAAAAATCCGTGTCCTAAATGTGTTTTTATTTCTATTTGCTCAAATTTTGTGGTATAATTTTCTTTATTTTTCCAATAATCATAATTACCACCTGCAATGCTATCCGAGAGGTCATAGAAACACAACACTTGACCGTGAAATTTCCAATTGTTATTCTTTTCTTGGTATTCGTTATTTCCTGCAAGAAAAATATAATTAACTGGGTTCACGTTAATATTTGAAATATGACTTGCGATTATTGCTCCTTTGGAAGCACCAATGACGGTAATATCTATTGGCTTAATGCCTGTTTTTACTAAACTGTCAATCTCATTAGAAACTTTATTTGCATATTCTAAATAGTCAACATTTTTAGTCCTAATTTCTGCAATTACTAAATGTTCTGCCCCACTTAAAGCTGTTACAATACTGTCAAACTCGTATTTCCCATATTCATCACTTACTGCTTCTTTTCCTTGTATTTCAATTATTCTACCGTGTAAATAATAAATGTATTTTTTTTTATTTTGGGTGTTTGTATTGCAAGCTATTAATAGCATTAAAAATGATCCAAGAATTAAGTATGAATTTTTCACCTTCTAAATATTATTAATTATTTAATCTTTTTCAAACCCGTAATCCCGCTCAACTAAAGCTATCCTTGTTTTGAATGCTTGATACCATTCTTTTCGTCCTCTTTCTCTTGCAATTGAGTGGTCAGAATTTTCACGCCATTTTTTTATTGATTCTAAATCTCTCCAATATGAAACGGTAATACCAAGTTCATTTCTTGCACTTTCAATACCGAGAAATCCTTCTTGTTGTTGAGCCAACTGAACCATTAAATCAGCCATTTCTGAATAATCTGAACCTTCAGCAGTATTAATTGAGGTGAAAATCACTGCGTAATAAGGTGTTTTGGGTGTGTTTGCTATCATTTTTTACTCTGGTTTAATATTCAATTATTTGACATAAATGATGTTCTAAATGCTCAACATAGTCAACTATTAAATAATCTAAAGTCAGCAAATTATCTCCTATTCTGATTTGATTACTTAAGTGATTACTTGGTATTCGTTTTATAATTTCAAGAAGTTGTGTATTATATATCGTCCAAAATTTTATGATTTGTTGACTATCAATTTCTTGGTAAAAACTATATTTATTCCATTTGTTTTGGTCATAACTTATTTCGGGATTGTTTTCAAACTGACCACGAACAAACCTTTGGTGATTGTTAGTTGCACTATCAATCAAATGTCCTAAAATTTCCTTTTTACTCCATTTCGTTGGCAAAAGCTTTACGGACATTTTTTCTTCACCGATTTCGGACAGAATACTTGGTGCTATTTCAATAATATAATTGAGCCTGTTTATTACCTTTTCAAAGTTCACAATTTTTTGATTTTTATTCGGTTTTTTCAAATGACGCACAACGACCCGGCTATGCGTAGTGCGGGATTTGAAAAGCGGAGTTTTCAAATTTGCACGTAGCCAAGAGTTTATATTTTGTTTTTAATTTATTCACTTTAAATACCAAATTAAAGTATTGGCGGACTTTATTAAATACACTGACCTTTCGTTTAGCAGTAACCCCGCATTACGTATAGGTTTTGTTGGCAACAGTTCATTTTAATAAAATCGTTTATTTTCACATTTGTGGGTTTCCCATCTGTTATGCATGAAGTCCATAAATGTTTTATTCTCCTTTAGATTTTCACTTGGTTTGTAAACACCTTCTTCTTTGTTAATGTCTGCACAAAACACCATTGTAGTCCCTCTTAATGCATATTTGCGAGTACCCTCATACATAATAATCTTCATAGTTCCAGCATCCATCCCTCCTCTGCAAATTGATACATAAGGCATACAGATTTCCGCTACTCCATCCTTGTCAATGTCTGTTACTGTTGTTGCTTTAGGAATAAATCCAGCATACCAATCAACTCCAAAACATTCAGTATAATCGTAAACTCTCCAAACCCTTTTATATTCAGTTTTTCCTTTCCCCTTTGTAAATAAATAAGCATAAATTTCCCATTTATCTTGTAGCATATAACTAGACGAGTCGGAAACATAATCTTTCCAATTGAAATGTCCAGATACGCTTTGAATCAAAATATTATCTCCTGTTTTGTCTGTCCATTTTAAAGCTTCTACAACTGTTCCTCTAAAGTCTAGATATTTTGGAATGTCATCGTAGCTGATTGTGTCAAAAGAAAACGAAGCGTTAGAGTTTTCTATATCCCATATACTCATCCAAACATCAGACTCAATATTTTTAAATTTCTCTTTATGGTCATTGGTCTGACTATAGGATAAATTACAAATGGTTAGAAATAATATGATGGTAAAGTTTTTCATAATTGTTGCCAACGTTTAATGTAAAATGCGTTTTAATGCATTTTTACATAGTGTGTGTGCCCAGCATGGGCATCTTTTAATTACTGCAAAGTAATTAATTCATTTAGAGGGTGCAAGTCCCTTATGGGCAGGGGTGACTCCTTGAACCATTACTAAGTCGCAAGGTTGCTAACCGTGAGGTTAGGACTGAAGGAAGCGAGACTACAAAACTCGGTACTGACGAACAGGAACTGCATACTGAGGCTATAAGGTTGGATAAGTAGACACATCACTGCAAAGTCCTAAACGTTTCTTTAACGATAACCAAAGTAG
>JBGCGA010000104.1:0-20919 GCA_045110285.1 Crocinitomicaceae bacterium
CATTAGAATTTAACGATTTTGCGAGTCTCTGTTTTATTTTCACCTATAAGTGTGATAGAATATACTCCACTTACCAAACCAGACAGATTGATTGTTTGATATTGTAGGTAATTCAATGTGCCTTCCAGTAAAAATTTGCCATCAACTGTGTGAATTTGGTAGCTGTTAAAGTCTACTTGTTTTTTATCGAATGTGAGGTTAATTTCATTGGTAAAAGGGTTGGGGTAAATTACGAAGTCGGCGAATAGTTCTGATATTTTAGGTTGAATAGTGTAAAACGGATTGCTGGAAATATCCCAACCTTCATTTTTAATTTTTAAAATTGAGGCAGACCTAGTGAAATTTACGAGTGGTCTAATACCTAATTCATCATTCCGTTTGTAGTTTTTCCCAAGAAGAATAATAAAATCGTCAGTCACATCAAAACGATTTATATTTTGCGCAGAGTTGATATTTAAATTTTTCAAGCCAATAAATTCACCCCTTTTATTATACTTCAAAATTTGAAGATTTGACTCTTTTGTCGTTCCAAGCACATAAATATGGGTGCTCGTTTGCCTTAAGTCGACTGGATGAAACACATTATTACCAACCGTTGTAGCAGCGCAAGCTATTTGACCAAACTGATTATCGTACTGAAATGTATATCCCTCAAAGGCAAAGCAACTGCCAGATGGTTCTGATGAGTTCACGAAAGGACCCACAGATAGGGTGTTTCTAAAAAAACCCGTTCCAAACAGACTACCATCATCTAATTGCGTAGCTTCCGTAATGCTCATTGCATCATTACCAGACAGCTGAAAGGTATCTAATACGTTGCCATCCAAGTCTAAAGTTTGAACAAATGAATTGATATTTTGATAAGCACAAGACATTGAATAGCCATAATAAAATTGATTCTGAATACTTGTAATTGTCTTATTATTAATATTAAATACACGTGTTTTTCCGAAAGTATCAAACCAAGGAGTTGGCGTATTTTTAAACCATTTTACATTCCCTTCTTGATCTAATTTTAGAGTGGCAACAGCAGGACCTTTAATTGAACTTATTTCTTCGCCACTATTCGTTTTAGCTTTTCCCGTTCGATATAAAACAGGTATATATACGTTATCAAGCTCGTCCAAAGCAATTCCTTCAAAACTTATATGGTCAGTATAAAAGTTTTCAAATAAATTCCTTTGCCACATCACATTCCCTGTCTCCGCATTAAGCTTACATATAAAGTCCACTGCTCTTTCACTCTCAACAGTTAAGTCATCAAAATACCCTTTTTTATAAAATCCACCTACAATAATTAGGTTACCATCAGTATCTAATTCAAAATCGTTTGCAGATTGCCAAAAATGGTATTGCCCTCCTACTTCATTCATCCATAATAAGTTCCCAAACTTGTCATACTTCGCAAAAACATGAACATTTTTTAGCTTTTTTATTTCCTTATTATTTGAAGGACTAATGGAATTAGTTTCTGCATCATCATAATATGCGATCGCAAATTCTAAAATTATATTATTTTCTTTATCAAATCTTACTTTCTGCGGATAGATGTATCGATCGGTATCTAGCAATGGGTTAGTCCTAAAAAATAAATTCATTTGCCTAAACCATTCTTCCGAAGAAGTTGTTTTCATTGGCGGTTGAGGGCTGTCTGAATCAGATAAATCTCTGCGCATCAACTTAAGGGATTTGTTTTCAGATTTAACAAACCAGTACAAGAAATTACCTTCTTTAAAGAAGGTCATGTCATCCCTAACATTATCAATCTTAAACAATGACCTCACATTGGTATCTACAATCTCATAAACATAAAAGTGCTCATCACCTCCATTTGTTAAAACACTGTACAAAGTATCTGACACATTTACTCCTTTCATAATTTGCGACGAATTTCCATAGCTACGCTCAAATCCGTCTATATTGTATGGAAGTGGGCTTCCTTTACCTGGTAATAAATCTTTTACGAGTTCTATTGAATCTTGAGAATTGATAAAACCTATTTCTACACCCTGAGAAATTGATGCTGCAGTAAAATAAGACCATGAGATATTGTAAGAGATATAACTAAAATCAAAATCAGTATTTTGAGCGCTTACTAGTTTTTTAGAGGTAACTACTGAAGGGTTGTTAATACTTCCTCTATTTATATTAACGTCCGCATAGCCGCCAGATAAAAACCGAAAAGAATCACCTCCAAAATCAATTTTATTCAACCAAAGTCCGTCTAAAAACACGTTAATACCTGTTAAATCTACCTGGTAAGTATTGGTATCATTAGTAGTTAGTGCAGCAAAATAGGCTTTATTATTATATGTGTCTATATAATTGTAAAATGTTGAAATACCAACAAATGGAATAGAATCATAAATTACAGGCGGATCTGTACCCGTTGTTTTTGATAAGTAAAGCACGTAATTATAGTGCTCAATCAATATTAGAGTATCTTCCAAAACGACCTGACCGATTAAATTTGTAGGTTCTAAAAAAGTGCTTATACTTGATTGTTGGCCCGAAGATTTCCATATTTCACTTTCGTCAACATCTTTTCGGAAAACGTAATATTCGCCATTGTAAAAACTAGTTTCAAATGAAATTTGCGGATCACTATCCAAAGTAGTTTCAAATGCGAATGAGCCAAACACATTCCCATCAAGCCCTATTCTATTAATTCTATAAAATCTTAATGCTGCTGATTCCTGTGTGGTGATGCAAAAAACACCACTATCAGACAAAACAATATTACTAGCTCCGGGATTTAATTCTCCTAAATGCTTAACTTCTTTTGTAGTTAAATCAACTGATTTAAATTCTTTTTTATTCCAAGAAGATTTCAATATAATAAGTAGCTGATTATCTACGACTCTATAGTTTTCTACGCTAAAATCTGCGCTTGTACTATTTATATCAAAACTAGCTAGCTCTTCAGTTTGCGCATAGGATTTGGTAATGTTTGCCGAAAAACACAGCAATATCATTGAAAATGAAATGAAAAAGGCTTTTATTTTAGAATAAATAGCTGCTTTTCTGTTTTGTGGTTTGCTTATCATGTAGTGCGCACTAAAATGCTGGGCTAGAGCATTCCTCTAAAGTACAAATATTTTCTCACTTTGAAAATCAGCACTTAATATTTCTTATTAATTCAAGCCCATTGATGTTCAGTCAACCTAAATGGTGTATTAACGTGAAAATCGACTATATTCGCTCATCAAGTTAATTGAATGGAAAGAAGTGATTATTTAGATGTTTGCCAGCAATGCAAAAACCGAAAAATGGATTTTAGCAGAGGCTTGCTTTGCGGGTTAACTAATGAATTTGCCGATTTTGATACCACTTGTCCAAAATTTGACAAAGATTCAAATACTTCATTAAAACACACCACTAAACAAGCATATATTTCAGACAATCAAGTAGATTTAAATCCAAAGATCACAACACATTTGCTTATCCTAATACTAGCGACATTAGGGTTTCAATTCATTTCGCAATATTTTGGTCAATCAATTTTTAGGTTAGGGTTTGAAAACTATTCTACATTTTTTATGATTTGTGTTGACTTACTAACGTGGTACTTCATTGGCCATGCCACTAAACATATTAAAACTGGGGTTATTTCGGGGGTCATATATATTGTACTTAGCCTAGTTTCATTTCATTACTTTCGTTTATTTAATCAATCCACATTTAATTTAATTCCTATTATTATTCCAGTTAGTTTTTTTGCCTTTAAAACATTACCAAGCTTAAAAAAGCAGGCAAAATTTGTGTTTTCAATGATTGTCATCTCCAAAGGATTGCTGTTGTTTCAAGACTACCCTCTTCAAGCCCTCTCTGATATTTCGGGCAATTTCAGACAAATATTTAGAGAATTGAATAGTGACTTTAGATCAATTCTTGTTGCATTACTAATTATTGGTAGTTCTAGCTTCACTCTTCTACTGCCTGTTCTAGCCCACAAATGGATATCAGAGTCTGCAAAATTTAGAATTAATTCACTATCACTCCACAATGTGCTTTCTAAAGGAAAAATGATTGTGTTTGTGATTGTGTTTTATTCAGCAATTTTGTTAATGTCTTTTTCTTTTTTATCTGGGCTTTTTGATATTGTAAGGATAATGATGCAACAGAATCCTACCATTATATCAGTTCTATCCCAAATCACTCTATTGTTGATTCAATTAGGAGTATTCTTGTTTGTTTGCTGGCTATACCGAAAAGTAATAGTTGAATTTTATTTGGCTTCTGAAAAATCACTGTCGTGGAATTACTTTTTTGCACAAGTTCCGGTGATCAATATTTTCTTCTGGATTTATAATTTTATCGCTTTTAAACCTAAATCCAAGTATAATCGCAACGCAATTGCAGAGTTATTAAATAGAGACAATTTTGGTATCTCGACTGTTTTACTTTTTATAATGGGCTGCAAACTGATATGGATAGCTACTAGACCTGGCGTTGAGGCATTAGACATCATTTTAATTTTTACTGACCTATTTCTTCTTTTGTTTTACTTAAAAAACAAATACGGGATGTACGTGCTGATTGTACTTGAAATTTTGATGCTTATTTGTGTGTATGCAGCTGCAACAGTTTTTATGGTTGAACTACCCGAAAGCTTAATGAGTATTTTTGTTTTCGCAAGTATTGCCAGACTCATCATAATCTATCCCATTTTTCATGGGCGCCATTTTACTGTTGAGGTACCGGCAAATTAGGTTAGATTTGAAAAGAGTCGGAATAATATTATGGGACGAGATTGAACAACAGTTTAGATAGTACAACATTAGTTTATTTTATAGACCAAAGGAACAAAGAAAAAAATTTATAGTCTTTTGGATACATTGTCGCTGATCATAGAAAACAAAAAAACCCAGTTAGCAAATTGCCAGCTGGGTTTTTAATTATCTCTCAGTACAGCTTAATGTTTCACAACCCGCTTAACCATTGAATGATCACCAGCTATTAATCTTACGAAGTAAACCCCACTTTCTAATTTAGAAACATCTATATTTTGTCCGCTTACTATCATAGAGGGTGCCACTACCACTTTTCCCTGCATATCTATGATCTCTAATTCTACCCTGTCATTATTAATTAAATCAATAGTTAGGATATTCGTAATAGGATTGGGACAGACTTTGGCAAAACCCACCTCATTTTCAGATAAACCTACTGTTGTAATACTAATACAAGATGATGTATCGGTACAGTTGGCATTGCTAACTGCTACAGCATAATTTCCGTTGACAGTTGGCACAAAAATCTGGTTGGTTGCTCCAGCAATTGGTGCATTACCACTATTACAGTCTAACCATTGATAGGTTGCGCCTGCTTGATTGGATTGGAGCGTGTCTGGGCCTATTTGTATGACTGTAGGATCAAAACTATAAACTGTTAAATCTAATGTTATTGTGCTATCACAACCTAGTGTATTTTGCAATATAAAACTCGCCGCATTATTTGATTGTGTATAAGTAACGCCATCAATCCATGTAAATGGTTCACAGGTGGAATGGGTGGCAATACTAGATGATGGACTAAGAAGAGTTAAATTATATATAATGGTGCTACCACAACCAGCAGGATTAATTAATGTATCGATATAATTGCCAGGGATTGTGTATACATTTCCAGCCACAGCCACAATGGAATCGCAAGTTACTATTGAAACGGTTGTATCTCCAAGACAATCTAAAAACCCGATATCATCAAGTGCAATATCTCCTGTGAACCACGATCCCTTGTAGGCTCTAAACCTTGCTTGAACTAGACCAGAATAACCGGCCAATGAAATCACTTCGGGAATCCATGGTAAACTATCCGTGGCTTGCTGCTGACCATTAATTTGAAATACTTCTATCCATCCAGAGCCATCATTAATAGAAACCTCAAGCGTATCTACCGTAGCACCATACATATAATAAGCAAAAACTAAATTAGGGCTGGTTAAAGCCGATAAATCAACAGTTGGTGTAAACAAGTCGGCATAATCTCCTTGTGCACCAACGGAAGTCTCGAAGTAAAAGTAATTACTTCCCGTATTTGCGCTCATGGGACCGGTATTAATTGTTGAAGTGCTGCCATTTCCCTCTATTCCCCAATAAACAAATGAGGGTGTGCTAGTGGACCAGCACTGAGAGTTAGTCATATTTATATTTGGTACATGGGCTTCAACATCATCAAAAAATGGCGCCATTGCAGAAAAACAAGCAATGGTGGTAAACGATTCTGGTCCAGTCCAAACACTTGTGTCGCCTGTTGAACAAATGTCTCTCACATAAAACTCGTAAGCGGTATTTGGATTAAGATTACTTAAGACAAGCGGGCTTATTGCGCCTGTAACTGATGTTCCATTACCAAGTGTAAACCCAGTTATACCATACTGCACTTCAGAAATGGCGGCTGTACCTGTCCATGAAACTGTGGCTGAACTTGTTGTAACGGCACTAGCGTTAAGATTTAATGGAGCAGGGCAAGGACTTTGACCAAACCCAATCACTTGTGAAATGAACAGTAAAATAGTGGCAAAAAATATTTTTAAAAACATAGTTTTAAGTTTACTAACACAATCAAATGTAGATAAAAATTATGACCTACCAAAAATAGTTTTCTATTGTGGTTAGATATGCTTGAGAAGACCAATTAAAATTTACTCAAAAAAAAAGCCCTGACAAAAAACGTCAGGGCTTTCAATTATTATATTAAAACTTAGTTTTTAACTACACGCTTAATCATTGTATGATCGTCAGATGTTAATCTTACAAAGTAAACTCCACTTTCTAAGTTAGAAACATCCACTTGTTGTCCGCTTGCAATATTTGCAGGAGCGATTACAACCTTGCCTTGCATATCTAACAACTCAACTTGTGCATTATCTAAATCAGACAATGTAATAGTTAATAAGTTATTTACAGGGTTAGGATAAACGCTAGCAAAGCTTGCTTCAGTACCATCAATTCCCACAGTTGAAACTGTAATACATGTTGAAGTCACTGTACAAGTTTGGAAAGTCACCTCACAAGCATAGTCTCCATTTGTGGTTGCAACGTAAACTTGATCAGTTGCTCCAGCTATTGGTGCATTTCCATTATCACAATCTAACCATTGGTAAGTTGCACCAGGTTGGTTTGAAGTTAAGAAAATGTTATTTGCTAGAGATACTGTGTTAATTGCATTCGTGATTGTTAAATCAAGTGTCAACACACTGTCACATCCATTTGCACCTGTAAACGTTTCCGTATACATTCCTGTGCTTGTGTATGTGTTACCTGCATCAGAAGTATAAGAATCACACTCAGTTGCTGAAATTGTATTTGTAGTTGGCATATTGATTGTTAAATCAAGTGCTATTAAACTATCACATCCATTAGAATTGTTTAATGTGTATGTTGCAGTGTTATTACTTGCAGTATACGTTATACCATCAATCCATGTATAAGAACCACAAGCAGTAATTGTTGAAGTACCTGATGAAGGTTGACTAATTGTCAACAACAACGTTACAACACTATCACATCCAGCAGCATTCGTTAAAGTATGCATTGCAGTTCCTGAACTTGTGTAAGTCATGCCATCAATCCATGTATATGAATCACAAGCGCTTACTGCAGCAACTCCAGTATTAGAACTATTGATAGTTAAATCAAGTGTTACAACACTATCACATCCATTTACTGCACCAGCTGTTAATGTAAATGTAGCTGAGTTATTACTTGCAGTATACGTCATACCATCAATCCAGGTATAAGTATCACAAGCAACTTGAACATCTGTTCCTGTAGCTGTATTGTTTATTGTTAAATCTAAAGTTACAGTACTATCACACCCTGCAGCATTTGTTAATACATGGGTTGCAGTTGTATTTGATGCAGTATAAGTTGCACCATCAATCCATGTATAAGTATCACATGCTGTTTGTACATCTGTTCCTGTTGTTGAACTGTTCACAGTTAAATCTAACGTAAAGATAGTATCGCAAATTCCTGCAACATTACTCTTTAAAGTATCAATTGCAGAATTATTATCAGCAGTATACATCATACCGTCAGTCCATGTATAAGTATCACAAGCAACTTGAACATCAGTTGCAGCAACGTAACATGGTGCAATTACATTTACTGTATAATCCTCTAAACTACCATATGAACCAGCATAGCAAGGATCAGGACCATTGTTATTATCAGTTCCTCCAATTCTCATTGTATGCGAACCTAAAGCCGCTGTTGCAGGAATTGCAAAAGTTCCTGATAAAACAGTTGGGTTTGCACTTGCAGACAAGCCAGTGTATACCTCTTCAGAAGCTTCAAACACTAAATTATCATTCCAGTCTACCCAAATTTTAGTACCATAAGTATACCCTGTTGAATATTCAATAGAAAATGCCTGTGCTGATGCACCTTGAATTACATCTGTAGACAAGGTATCATAGTTTCCATAATTACCAGCTTCTCCGCCAGTAGTATTATTGATAGTCCCTAAAGTCACATTTGTAATACCACTTCCATCAACTGATGTTGGAGCAGGTGTACAATAACCAGTATAAAATGAAGAAGGTCCAGCCCAATTACTGCTATCTGCCACACCACAAATACCTCTTACGTAAAAATCATAATTTGTATTTGCAGTTAAACCAGTTAAAGTATGAGGGTTTGTTGTTGTAGATGGCACTAAAGTACCAGTTCCAGGAGAAAACCCTGTTGGTCCCCATTCAATAGCCCATTCAGTTTCACCCGTACTTGCAGTCCACATTAAATCCGCGGTTGTAAAGGACACAGGAGACCCACTAAGTGCTGTTGGAATGAAACAAGTAGGCATTTCATAAATTGAAATGTCATCCAAAACATTATCAGCAAAATAATCATTTGATGCGCCACCTGACTCAGCTCTAAATCTAATTTTAACTAAACTAGTGTTGTAAACATGAGTACTGATGTCAAATCCAAATAACTCCCAACCAGAAGTCGCCTGATTGATTGTTGTAACATTGTTCCATACTGAGCCATCCCATGCTTCAACATACAAAAAGTTTGGTGCTGTAGCATTGCCACATTCTGAGTAATAAAATTCTAGATAAGCAGTAGTTAATGCAGATACATCAACATCATACATTTCTAGAACAACACTATCATCTGTACTTGATTGGTCCATCCAAGCAAAATAACCACCGTTTCCTGTATGTTCTGTTTGAGGGCCACAAGAAGTATTCACTCCTGAACCTGTACTAAAAACCCATGGGCCGCCGCTATTTGCATAATTAGAAAAACAAGTTGGTAAACCTGCAACATCAAAAGATTCAGTATAAGGCGCAATAAATGGTGCACAACCTGTAGTAAATGATACTGGCCCAGTCCAAGGACTTGTGTCAATTGTATTACAACTATCTTTAATATAAAAATCATACGTAGTTGCTGGCATTAAACCTACAATTGAATCAACTCCATTCATTACTGAAACCATTGTACCTGAACCCTGGGCGAATCCTGCTGGACCAAACTCTATCACTGAGTTTGTCGCACCAAGAGCCCAACTTAAATAGGCAATTGTAGTTGTCGTAGAATCAGTAGCTACCAATGTCGGTTGTGGACAGTTTGGGACGTCTCGTACCTTAAAATTATCAATGTATACGTTTATATCACCTCCAGAAACTGAAGATGCTGCATAAAAACCAAATTTGACAACACCTGTATATCCTGTTAACGGAACAACTGTAAAATCTCCAGTTGCAGATGGCTCAGAACCTGTAGTATATAATTGCAAAATGTTTGTGTTAGACCAAGTCACTCCATTATCTGTAGAAATAACAACAGCTAATGTGTCATCTGTCCCTAAAACATCTGCATTAGTATTGTTCCAGGTCGTCAAAGCCACATCAAACTCTAATTGATATGGTGTCGCGCCAGTTCCTAAATCAATTGATGGAGAAATCAACCATTCATCACGGCCAGTAGAATATATTTCCATTCTTGCAGCTCCGGTAGTTCCAACATTTCCAAAACCGTCTTGAACCCATGACGAGCTTGTTGTTGAACTAAAAGTAGTGTTTGTTGCACCTAACACTCCTTGAGCCTCTTCCCAACAAGCCGGTAAAAAAGTTGAAAAATCTTCTGTGTAGTTTGGTGTATAATTTGCACAAGGTGTTGCAAAAGAAAAAGGTCCAGCCCAAGCGGATGTGTCTCCTGCTCCACAGATATTTCTTACATAAAACTCATAATTTGTCACTGCTGTTAATCCGGTAATATTTAAAGAATCAACTGTAACAGTTGAATTGGTTCCAGTACCAAGTGCAAAACCAGAAGTACCGTACTCAACTTCATAGTCAGATCCAGTACCTGCTAACCAATCTAAGTCAGCTGTTGAAGCTGTTATATTATTTGCAGTTAATCCTGACAAAGTAGGACATGTTTGAGTGATACCTCCAATTTCTACATTAGCAACAGCAGATCTTTGAAACGTAGCTGAAGGTGGTGAAGCTGGATCGGGATTAGTAGGGTCACTGCGGTAACTCAATGCAGTAACTCCAGCTCTAGCAGAGCAATAAAAGTCATCCCCACTCCCATCATAACTTGGCTCGTTTTCATCAACTGCTATCATTAAATTAAGTACACCTCCATAAACAAATGGTGTAGTTAATGTAATTGTAACTTCATTCCCGACTTGCACTACAGAGTCACTAAACACCTGCGTTAAGTTTGCCACTGGCTCCCAAGCGGTGCCTGAAGCAAAAGTTGAGTTCGACACTTCACCTAAATATACAGTCCAATCGCTCGAGTTTGCTAGTCCTGTACCAGATTTGTAAAACTTTAAAGAAGTGATCGTTCCAGATGCGTTTATTTCAGTCGCTGTATAAATCATTTGACTATAAGTATAGCCATAGTAGCATTCCACTGGAATTGCCTGATTTGTGAGTCCAGTAGCTCCAGAGCCTATAGACACTTGAGCAGATACTCCAAAACCTACAATTAGTAGCATTAAGGTAAGTAAAAAAATTTTCATGTTTTTGTTTTTATTAAATTTAAATGAGCCCCTAATGTATGCAACTTTTTTATATTTTTTGTCGTCTAAATATATTATTTTACATTTACCAACTATTTTTTGTTAAAAGAGCTTAATGAAAAAAGATAAAGTGTTCCGCCGGAATACAGACTGTTCAGGATAAAACGGAAAGTGAATTAATCAATAATTTTTCGAACACTCAGTCCAACATCCAAAATTTCAGGAAGACTATCATTTCTCATAGCTTGTTCAAACGTGAACGTGTAAGTTCCAGTAGCTGGGAATAAACCTTTTGATAATAACGCTCTGTTTTCTACAATCGTTCCTGAGTTATCCCCCAGCCATTTGCCAGTCGGGTCAGCCAGAAAAAATTCCAACGTGTCAATATCAGAATAACCATTTGGATATTTACTGTGAACAAACATGTATATATTACTGTATGGATAGTTTGTTGTTGTTCGAAGATTAATCGATAGTTTCACAGGCATTAAAGAATCGGTAATATCAAAGGAAAACGTTTTTGCATCTTCGTAAGCCCATGTATTGTTCGCAAAGCCTTCATTTTGCTCATACAATATGGAATCATCACAACTGTAAAAGATAAAAGCACAACATATTAGCAAAAAACTGTTAACCCTTCTTTTCACTCGATTTAGATTTTCTTTTGTTCGGATTAAACTTTCTTTTCGGTTTATTTTCAGAATTCTGACTTGATTTAGGTTTATTTTGTTTTTGCGCTTGCTTTGCATTACCACTTGACTGATTTTGGTTCGAATTCGTCTTTTTTGGACGATTATTCTTCTTCCTTGGCGGCCGATTTCCATCAGCTTTTTGCTCGTTTTTATGATTTGGTGACTTGCTATTAGAAGAACTAGTGTTTTTTTGTTTGCTATTTACGCGATTTTTATTTGATTTCTTTTTCTTTTTTCTTTTAAATACGTGCTCAAATCGGTTTAAGCTATCTTGTCCCACAACGTTAGTGTAATCAGGTACTTTAACCGGTTCAACAACAACAAATTCTTTCAAGTCAAGCGGCTCTTCACCAGCTTTATTAAGTGCAATAATTTCATGAACTCTATCTATTTTCAACGGAACAAAACCTGCTGAGGCACCTTCTGATCCAGATTCAAATAAATACCACATTAACCCTTTAAATACGTCTGTTTTTACATGAAAAGCACGGCCTTTCTTTGTTCGTAATTTTATGTCATTCCTTGGGAAAGCTTTTAAGGCCTCTACATAAGTGTCTAGTTCAAAATTCAAACAACATTTTAGTTTCCCGCATTGGCCAGCTAACTTTTGCTGATTCAATGAGAGTTGTTGGTATCGTGCAGATGCTGTTGAAACAGAGCGAAAATCGGTAAGCCATGTTGTACAGCATAATTCCCTGCCACATGAGCCAATACCACCTAGCCGCGCGGCCTCTTGACGCGCGCCAATTTGCTTCATTTCAATTCTAATCGAAAACTTTTCAGCTAAATCTCGTATTAGTTGTCTAAAGTCCACACGTTCATCTGCAGTGTAATAAAAAGTTGCTTTTTTTCCATCTGCCTGATACTCTACATCTGAAATTTTCATAGCAAGACCCAATGCAGAAGCAAGTACTCTTGCTTGATACATGGTATCATTTTCTTTTTCACGTGCTGCAACCCAACGCTCTATATCTGTTGAACTTGCCTTTCGTATTATTTTTTGTGCTTCGTGAGATTTAAGATTTGGAGCTTTTTTACGTACTTGAATACGCGCTAATTCTCCAGTAACAGAAACAACTCCAACGTCATTGCCTTGGTCTGCTTCCACTGCTACGGCATCTCCTACTTGTAGGCTTAAACTAGAAGCATTTCTATAAAATGACTTTCTGCCGTTTTTAAATCTTATTTCAACTATATCGTAAGCGCTTTGACCGTTTGGCAATTCAATGTCTGCCAACCAGTTAAACACTGGTAATTTACTACAACCACCTGAAGTACAGGTTCCGTTACTTTTACATCCACGAGGCACACCATTACTATTTCCGCAGCTTTGGCATCCCATATTTAAAAGTTTAAGTGGTAAAGTTAAGAATTATTGTCTGAAAAAATTTTAAACGTATTGGAAAAAATTGACAAGTTACTGTTGAATAAAACTGGATAGATATTCTAAAAATCAATTCTCTCTATTTCTACATTTCCATTCCCGAAAGTTTTAATATTAATAATATTGTCCTCAGCTCCCCCTCCTAAACCACTGGCATAAAAATGAAAATTATCAAACTTATTGTAAACAAAGGCAGGAATAAAATCCCATGCACCAACATCTCCAGCAAAAAAGTAAATTGGTAAATCAGTTTTTTGAAAAAGTGGGAATGCATCTTGCCAAAAATTAGTGTTCCCATTTTGTAAATACGGCGCATTGGTTATAATATTACTCATATCATATACTGCTTGTTCTTTATTCTTCCACCATACTTGGTGGCTAAACACAAAGATATTTTGAATACCATCTAAATCATTCAATTCAGCATTTATCATTTCTAATTGATCTGGTTCAACAGTCCACCCCGCGAAATTCGTGTTTAAAATCAAAAACAAATTATTATTTATACGTTTAGAAAAGTATAAATCTGCTTGTATGTTATCTTTAAAATAAGATGAACTCAGGTCATGGTTACCTGGTGAAATCCAATAATTGTCGATATTTAAACTATCAAATTCTTTCAAAATATTTTTCCAATTCTCTTCTGATGCTTTAGCCACAACATCACCTGTAAAAACATACTGCGTTGGATTTGAAAATTTTTCAATATTAGCAAGTATTGGCAGGAGTTTTGAGTACAATCGAAGTTTATATTTAACTGGGTTACCGTAAGCATGCCCTACAACAACATATTGATTTTCAGGAAAGGCATATTCGTTTATCTCACTGTCCTTTCGACAAGAAAGAAGAAGCAATAAAGTCAAGAAAATAGCTCCCTTTTTAATCATAATTGTTTCTCCTAGCTTATTTAGAAGTTAATTTTTTCAATTTCTACTTTCCCACTTAAAAAAGTTTTAACGTGCAAAACATTATCGTCTTTACCAGAACCCATGCCGCTTGCATAGAAATAATAATTCTTAAACTGCTGAAAATTATAACTTATTGTCCAATCCCAAGTCCCCAAATCACCTGCAAAAAAATAAACGGGGTTTGTTAAATCTTCAAATAGAGGAAACGCATCTGTCCAAAAACTGGTTGGGCCATCTAAAAGTTCATTAGAATTAGAGCCCACATTTTTTAGATTAAAGGGCCTTCCAAACGCGTTTGAAAACCAGAGTTGATGGGTGAATACAAATACATTTATAATGTTTTCATTTTTCTCCAAGGAAGATCTGATCATCTCGATTTGTGGCTTGTCAATTGTCCATCCATCAAAATTTGTATTCAAAATAATAAATAAATTATCAGCTACTCTTCTAGTAAAAAAAGCTTCACTTTGAATAGAATCTAAAAAATAGCTTGTATAAAATTCATGATTTCCGGGTGCAATCCAAAAGTCAATATTTAAACTATCGAACTGCTTTATAATGTTTTCCCAGTTTTCAGGTGTGGCATTATAGGCCACATCTCCAGTAAAAATAAATTGTACTGGCTCATAATTTGTCTGGTAGTTCGCCAACAAGGGTAACAGCTTTTTATACAAAGCTGGGGGTTTATTGTCAGGCGTACCATATGCGTGACCTGCTATTATAAAGTGATTTAAGACTTTATCATTTGGTTCTATGTCATCTTTTCTGCAGGAATAAGCCAGTAGCACCATCAGTATAACAAGAATACCTCTAAACACCTTTCTTTATTAGTTTAGTTAATTTTATTACTAGGTCAGAAAACAATAATTTGGCATTCGCGTTTCTGTCAATATGATAAATAGATTGCTCAAATTCAGTTATTAATGGTGTGATATTTTGATTGTTAATAAAGCGAGCAAACTTGTTCAGAAAAGCCTTTTCTTCATTTTTAACATTTACCTTGTCTTCTCCCAAGTAATTGTACATCAGGCTTTCGCGAAACATATGAAGGCCATATTTTAAAAAGTTTTTTTGATTCTCACGATCATATTGAGCTAATTTTTCGCTGATATCCATAAGCGCAATAGCATCTATGGCATAAGCTGACCTCATTAAAGTTACAAAGCTGTCAAAATAGCTATTGCCACTATCACCTGTGGTCATATTTACGGCTTCTACTAAATTACCTTGAGTTAAACTTGCTATGGACTGAGCTGATGCATCATCAACTTCTCCGTTTTGTAGTAAAAATGACTTTACTTCGTCTGCATTTAAGTTTGGAACTTTGATGATTTGTGTTCGAGAAATAATCGTTGGTAAAATGGTGTCGATAGCCTCACAAACAAGGAAAAATAACGTGCTTTCTGGCGGTTCCTCTAGTATCTTTAGTAGTTTATTTGCTGCGCTGTTATTCATTTTTTCAGGCAGCCAAATGATCATTATTTTATATATACCACTGTACGATTTTAAAGCTAGTTTTTTTAAAATACTCCTACTTTCCTGCACTCCAATTTGTGCATTCTTACTCATTTCACCAGTGTATTCCTGCCATGTATTTAAACTACAGTAAGCACTTTCCGATATGAATTTGTTCCACAAGTTTCGTCTGTCATCCGATACAGCTACCTTTTCGGCAACTGATTTAACAACTGGAAATACATAGTGCACGTCTGGATGTGTTAAATGACTGACCTTTGTGCATGATGAACAGGTTCCACAAGAGTCATTCTTTGATGGTGATTCGCACAATAAATACTGAGCAAACGCCATTGCCAAAGGTAAATTTCCGCAACCCTCATCTCCTAAAAACATTTGAGCGTGACTAATGCGATTATTTTTAGCTTCTTTCAGCAGAACTGTTTTTACTTTCTCCTGTCCTATAACATTTTTAAACTGCATTTAATTAAATTCTACGGTTTTAAACGGGTCAAACTCATTAATTGGGTTTACTTCAGAAACAGTTTGTTTATCCACTTTAAAAGTTTTGGAAGGAAATTGCTCCATGATTGTTAAATCATGGGTTGCCATTAAAACAGCGGTACCTTCTTTAGCAATTGCCAGTAAAACAGCCATAATCTCTTTTGAAGTTTCTGGGTCTAGATTTCCAGTTGGCTCATCTGCCAATATAAATTTAGGATGATTAAGCAAAGACCTAGCGATAGCAACTCTTTGCTGTTCTCCACCAGATAGCTGGTGCGGCATTACGTGTAATTTATTATCTAGCTGAACCAAAGCCATCACTTCTTCAGCTCTTTTTTTTATGTCATTCTTTTTTTTCCAACCAGTAGCTCGCATTACAAATTCTAAATTTTTGTAAACAGTCCTATCTGTTAATAGCTGGAAATCTTGAAAAACAACTCCTAATTCTCTTCTTAAAAATGGTACTTTTTTTCGCTTGAATTTCGCTAAATCAAAATTGCCTACTGCTCCACTACCTCCGGTTAAGGTTATTTCACCGTACAAAGTTTTAAGGAAGCTACTTTTGCCACTTCCAGTTCTGCCAATTAAATAAACAAACTCGCTTGGCAATAATTCTACATTAATGTCCTTTAAGATGACATTTCCTGATTGCGAAATTTCACCATTCTTAATCCAAAATATTTTTTCTAAAGTTTCCATTACTTTTACTTTGTCATCATCCGTTTAACGTACTTCCCAATGATATCAAATTCTAAATTAACTTTGTCGTTTATTTTTAAGTGTTTAAAGTTTGTGTGTTCAATGGTATAGGGAATAATATGAACTGAAAATAAATTTGAATTCGATTGAACCACTGTCAAACTTACTCCGTTTATAGTAATTGAGCCTTTGGGAACAGTGATATCGTCGTAATCATATTGTATTACAAATTCTGTACTGCCATCATGTTCAATAATTTCAGAGCACCAACCAATTGTATCAACATGTCCTTGCACTATATGTCCGTCTAACCGCCCATTCATTATCATACAACGTTCTAAATTGATTGAATCGCCTACACGCCAATCACCTAAATTGGTTCTTTTCAAGGATTCTTCTATTGCAGTTACAACATATTCATTGCCATTAATAGCAACTACAGTTAAGCAGCAGCCATTATGCGCCAAGCTCTGATCTATTTTTAGCTCATGTGTAAAATCGCATGACAATGTAAAATGAACATTGGTTTTTTCGTTTTCAATTCGTTTTACTATTCCAACATTTTCAATTATTCCTGTAAACATTTCTATTTTGAGTTTAAAACTGTAATGGTTCCGCTTAATTCAAATGGTTCTATTCCAGATAATTTTATGACATTAATTCGACAAGTATAAAAGTAAGTCCCGTCAGAAACTTGTTTACCAGAATTTAAATAGGTGCCGTTCCAATCTATCATAGGATTGGTAGAATTATGAACTAAATCGCCATATCTGTTAAAAATATTTATCTCTATACTTTCAACAAATTTATATGGCAGTATAGGGTGGTACAAATCATTGACTTGATTTCCGTTGGGAGTAAATACATTTGGTAGTGTATAATATCCGTCGCAATTATCAATACAAACCACATTTGAAGGTACGCTTTCGTTACTGTATGGCAATGAATCAATGGCTGTAACATAATAACATCCAGCAATACTCCCTCTATCTTTGTGAATGTAAAATGTGTCTAAATCACTGTTTAATTCTGTCAAAAATTCCAAGGAATCGCCTTCAAACTGTGCGAAATACAAATTATATTTTACAACATCATCTGCGCAAGAATTATTTGGGTTGGTCCATGAAATATATGTTTCTTCTAAATCACAATCGCCTGCAATAAAAGCAACGGGTGGGCACGGAGGCGTAAAATCATTTGGTTCGTTACAATGCTCTTGAGACCAATTTAAAAGAGGTTTTCTAATTCCATTCTGAGAGTAATTCCCAACTGATTGAATTTTATAACAATAGGTGTTTAAATTTACTAATCCCGTGTCGGTATATGTATTTTCAAAAGTAGAATCGAGCAATACAAAATTACCTGAACCAGTTGGCGACTCTCTAAAAACTCGATAATACTCATTATTCCATGGCACATTTTCAGTCCAATTTAACTGTAATTGATTATCGTTTGGAACAGAGTTTAACAATATAGAGCTGGCCAATGAAGATATGCCCACCTGAAAATTGTCACTATAGAGCGCCACCTGATAATTATAGGCTTGTCCAACTGTATTTAGTTCTGTATCATAATAGAAGGTGTCAACTAATTCTATATCTGTGCCTACTGGTGAAGTATAAATGAGCTCGTTTACATTCAATTCAAAATTATTGCTCCTATATAGTTCATAGTAGTATGGTCCCGGAAAATTTGTTAGATTAAGTTCTTTTGGCCACGACCAATAAATTGAATCTGCCCCAGTTACTAGATTGGTTTCAAACACTGACACGTTTGTAAGAACTGGCACTTCAAAATTTAATTGCTCACAGGCCTGATTTGAAATACAGCTTTCCTTGCCGTTTGGCATAATGATAGTTACTAAATAACAATACTTATTTCCGACTGATACATCATTGTCTGAATATGACTCAGTAGTTCCCGAATTGCCAATTAGCTCATAACCCATTGCTTCAATTAAATTATTATCACAACAAATACTATTACCAAAAACGCTATCAATTCTTCTGTAAACGTTGTAAGTAAAGTCCTCACAGTTTAAATTTGGAAAATAAGGATCCCATGATAAATTGAGACTTCCTCCTAAAGCGTTAACTTGCAAATTCTGAACAGGAGGTAAATTCACTTTAATGCGATATGTTAGTATATCTGAGAGTTGAATGTCGGGATCGTTGTCCTGTGCATTAATAATCACACTGTATTCAACATCAGAGGCCTGGCTGCAATTCGGCATCCATTGCAAAGTTCCTGACACAGAATTATTGGCATTTACTGGATTAAAAAATGCCGGATTATCAATGTTCAATAATTGTCCTGTGGCGTACAAATCAATATTATCACCAAAATCGGTAGCAGTAAAAACAATATTTGCAGTATCTCCTACAAAAATACAAGTGTCACTCTTTGCCAATATTTCAGGCGATTCGTTAACGCAAGGAACAACAGAGATTTGCATATCCTGCAAGACAGAACCAATAAATACACCATTCCTGTATTCAGATACCTTTATGGCAATATTGTATTCACCAATAACAACTGGATTTACCCAGCACAGTGTTCCGGTAATGGAATCGATTGACAATTGTCCTTGTCCTATATCGTCAGGGTATTGATAAACCATTGGTATGCTCATTTCTAAGCAATCTTGACCCCTGCATGGAACTAGGGAATAAGCCAAACTGTCTCCGTCTTGATCAAAAGCAGATAAATTATAGCAATATGTTTCGTTTGCACATGCAAATTCCGGGCAAGGGCAATCTTCAATTATCGGCGAATTGTTTGGCGAACCAATAAATGGTGAAATAATTAATTCAGTTTGAATACAAAACTCAACATTTACTGATGATGTAATGTTTATGATATTTGAATTACGATTAGGGTCTTCAACGCTAATTATATAAGAACCAGGACCAACAAAATCATGAACACCAATATACGTGTTGATTTGTACTTCATAGCCTACCTCAACATCACTAGTTCTGGCAATTGTATCAAGCGTCCCATCTCCCCATTTTATTTCTAAAACATCTCTATCAGCCTGACTTATAGATCGTGTGCATGTCTTCACCGTAAATTCATATGTATTTCCCGTTAAGTGTTTGTAGGTAATAATACCAGCACGATTGTGCGTAGCATTTGAATTAAAGCTAAATAGAAGAATTAAAAAAAAGAAAAAGTAGTTTTTTTTCAATGTTGAAAGGTATGTATACAAAAATACGAAAATTGAGTGGATATGGAAAGGGGAAAAAACAAATTAATCTTAAATACTAAATATCGAAAATGTCTATCTTTACGGTTTTCTTGTTAAGTATACCTTATTAAAATTGAGTATGAGTCAAAAAGCTATAAAAGTTGGAATTACTATTGGAGATATAAATGGCATTGGATTAGAAGTAATTATAAAAACTTTTGCAGATTCTAAGCTTTTCGCAAACTCTATTCCAATTATTTATGGCTCAGCTAAAGCGGTTTCGTATCACAAAAAAGCCATTAATAATGAGCATTTTAATTTTTTAACAATTGCTAATGCAGACGAGGCTAAGCCTAGAAAGATAAATGTGATTAATTGTTGGAATGAAGAGGTGAAAATTAACCTAGGCGAGCAAAATGCCACTGGTGGAAAATATGCACTTTTATCTTTGGAAGCAGCAACAAACGATTTGAAAACTAGTAAAATTGATGTACTGTTAACTGCTCCCATCAATAAAGACGGTGTTAAGTCCGCTGGGTTTGAGTTTCCTGGACATACCGAATATTTAGCACACTTGTCTAACACAGAGGATGTATTGATGCTAATGGTAGCTGACAACTTAAGAGTTGCCGTGGCAACTGGCCATGTGCCGCTTAAAGACGTAGCGGAATTAATAACTCCCGAGTTAATTTCTTCAAAATTAACCATGCTAATTAATAGTTTAAAAAGGGATTTTGCGATTACCAGGCCAAAAATTGCAGTTTTAGGACTTAATCCTCATGCGGGAGATAAAGGGGCTTTGGGAGAAGAAGAGTTAAACATTATAAATCCTGTAGTTAAGAGCTTTAATGAAAAAGGAGAGCTAGTATACGGAAGCTATTCTGCTGATGGTTTTTTTGGTAGTTCAAACGTTAAGAAGTTTGATGGGGTATTGGCAATGTATCACGATCAAGGCTTAACTGGCTTTAAATCTATTTCATTTGATGAGGGCGTCAATTTCACAGCTGGTTTGCCAATTGTAAGAACTTCGCCAGGACATGGTACTGCCTATGATATTGCTGGCAAAGGTGTAGCTGCTGCTCAATCATTCAGGAATGC
>JBGCGA010000105.1:0-3688 GCA_045110285.1 Crocinitomicaceae bacterium
AAAGGCCTTATGAATTTCGGAACGTTTATAGATGTTAAAGGCCAGTATTTCGACACTACTCATTTCCCTGATACGTTAAAGCGCTATCCCTTCAAAGGCTCGGGTTGTTATTTATTACTAGGCAGAGTAATCGTTGACTTCAATTTCCCCAGCATTGAAATTATGAAAATGGAAAAACTTCCCCTCTTACCCGACCCAAGATACAGCGATAAAGACAATGCCAGCTATGACGTTTTCAAACACGTCAAAGAAAACCACAGCAAAACCCAACGCGCGCCATATCCTACCAAAAAAGAGGTAGATAGGGCTTTTGGGAAGTGAATATTACAATTTAATACGTGAATGATAAGATGTAGCAATAGCGCGAAACGCTAGTTCGACGA
Organism: Crocinitomicaceae bacterium; assembly: GCA_045110285.1. GTDB lineage: Bacteria > Bacteroidota > Bacteroidia > Flavobacteriales_D > Crocinitomicaceae > Putridiphycobacter. The sequence continues at coordinate 384 of JBGCGA010000105.1, forward strand.
AGTCAATCCTTTCGCGCGGTATATAAAGAATAGAAATCCTAAATTTACTCCAATGAGCAGAGCCTATAAATTCCACAAACCAGAAGCAGCTTATTTCGTGAGCTTTGCCGTAGTGGAGAAATTATATGTTTTTGAAGATCATAAATACAAGCAAATATTGCTAGACTGCTTAAGCTTTTGTCAAAAAGAAAAGGGAATGGAAATTTATGCATGGGTAATAATGAGTAATCACCTTCATTTAGTTTTTAGGAGTATTGGAGACCAAAAGCCAGGACTATTACTTGGAGATTTTAAACGCTTCACGAGCAATGCAATTGTTAAAGCAATCAAAAAAATCCTGATGAAAGCAATCAAGAAAAATGGCTTAACCAGTTTCAAAAAGCAGCTAATAAATCTTCCAACGTTAATCACCATCAGTTTTGGCAACATGACAATCATCCCATTGAAATTTACAGTTATCAATTTGTGTCACAAAAAATAAAATATGTACACAATAACCCCGTTAAAGCAGGTATGGTTTCAAGGGCAGAAGATTATAATTATAGCAGTGCCAAGGATTATGCTGGCGAAAAAGGGCTCTTGGATGATATTGTGATTGCGCTATGAATTTGACACCGCACGAAGGTATTAAGACCGCGCGAAAGGATTCGCGCTACTGCTATTAGAGAGAATTACTATGGTGAACTAATATTTTGTGCTATTTCATTCATAGCAAAAGATAAACACTAAATCCCCCAAAACTCAAATCCCAAAAACCGCCCCAAACTCCCCCACATGAAAGCCGTTTTCTAAAATGGTCTTCAATTGATCGCTATCAAATCGCAACGCCAGATTAGTATGATTTAAATGGATAAAATAGATTTTGTTTTTCTCTTCTTTTGGCTCATTTTTAAACAAAGCCATGGTTTCAATAATAAACGGATGAGGTATTTCTGAAATGTCTCTGTTATTAATTTCGGCGTCGTCGTAAAAAGTAGCGTCAATAAAGGCATAATCTACTTGCCTTACTTCTTCAATAATATCTTTCTCCCATTTACTCCATTTGTCAATGTCAGGGATAAATAAGGCGGACTTGTTCGGCCCAATAATTTTATAGCCAACTGTTTCAGAATACTCATCTCTATGCGGAACAACAAAGGGAATGACTTTAATAGATTGATTTAATTGAATAGTTGAATCACTTTTGAGTGGAGATAAGGCAATGTTTTGATTGGTTACCAACTGACTCCAAGGCCCATTATTGGTTAAATAATTTGCCATATTAGGCATGGCATAAACTTTCACCGCCTTGGCATTCATGGCCTCTTTTCCTAGGTACATTAAGCCTGTATAATGCCCAATATGTGCATGGGTTAAAAATATAGCATCTGGCACTTCTTTGTGGCTATTTCCCAACTCAGCTAAATGTTTCATCTGGGAGGTCATGTCTGGTGTGGCTTCAAACAAATAATTGGTACTATCGGTTGGATCAATTAGTCCGAGCGATATTACTTTTCTGGTAGGGTCAGGGTTTTCAAATAACGCTTTGCAGCATTCCTTTTTACAAGCGGCATGTGGTGAGCCTGCATCTTGTACATTCCCTAAAATAATGAGTGAGGGGTTTGTTTGGCTGATTTGGATTTGATTCTCAGTAGGTTTGTCAATCTCAGAATTGTACTCTTCCTGCAAATCATTGGTCTGACAAGCAACTAAAAAGATTGACAGAATAAAACAGGTGCTGGATTTCATAAAATAGCTTTGTACTATATTACTCATTTTTTACTGATCCAACCCAATTTTAAATCCTTTCACTTTTGGTCGGCAAACAATAAATTCATGGTTTCGGACTGGCTTGAGTTCTAAATTTGAGGCGATTAATTGAAGTAAGAACTAATTCCTTTTGAACTACTGTTTAAACTCAAATTTTACCGTACTAATTTTAAAAATCAGTTAATATACTTGTTAAACACAGTGTAAAGCACAAGAAATTCTAAAAGCAGATAAAATTCATTACCTTTATAAATTACCGTTAGTTTAAAAAAGATATCAATATGAAACGCTCTCTATTTAAAGTCATTTTGCTTTGCACTGTCTTGTTCTGTGTAAGCAAAAGCGCAATAAGTCAGACATTATATGCATTGAAAAAAATTGGAATAGACATAACGATTCCTTTTGATGTTGTCACAATCAATCCTTTCACAGGAACTTCATCCTTCTTTATGAGTACCGATTCATTGTCCAATTCGGCAGCTGGTGCCACAGCATACGATCAGCAGAACAGACGATATATTTGTTGGGGCTACAACACTATTGGTGCTCAGCAGCTGTTTGTGATGAATTTTGATAGTCTGACCACTACAAATCTTCCTTTTTCTGCTGTCCAACCAGTAGAGATAGAATATGATTTACAAACTCAAAATACTTATGGACTCTGGTGGGATGGCAGTGCAGAGCACTTCGGAGAAATTGATCTGACAACTGGCCTTGTGACATCCATTGCAACTTTACCCGGTGTTACAGCGGTTGCCATAGGTAACTCTACTTTCGATTCTAACACAGGAACTTTCATTTTTATGGGACTTGACGGCAGTAACTATCGATTATACAGTGTGAATGCAGCAACTGGTGCAATTCTATCTTCTCCAATTATATGGATTAATAATGAACAAATTAGAGGGTTTGAATTCAATAATAATAATAACAAATTGTATGGGTTATACACAGATGTTGACAGTAGTAATTTTACAACAATACCCGTTATGACTTACTATAAGAATTTGCGTTTGGCAGAAATCAATTTGACAACAGGCGCTCACACTGTTTTGAATCCAATGGCTGCTGTTGCGAGTGGTTTTTTTGCCGGCTATCAACTTGGAGGCTTGTGTTTCGATCAACAAACTGAGTCGTATATTGTGCGTGTGCAAGGCGATAGTGGCGCATTTTTGCAGATGGTTGATGTAACGAATGGAAACACAACGTCATCAGCATCTCTTGGTAACACCAATATTTTTTATGAACTGCAGGTCGATAATTATGATTTTGCAAGAACGTTTTATGACTTACCCTTAGCAGTGGAAAGTGCGGTAAGTAATTCGTTGCATATAAAAGTATATCCCAATCCTTCAAGTGATTTCCTAGTGATTCAAACTGAAGAATTATTAGAGGATATTATCATTTATAATTTACATGGGCAGATTGTAAAACAATTTACAACCTTAAATACCAATCAGCTTTCAGTGGCCGATTTACCGCAAGGGAGCTATGTTTTTACCGCAAAGGCACAAAGTGGTAGAATTAGTAGCAGGTTTGTAAGGCTATAGTTCTTG
>JBGCGA010000106.1:0-25578 GCA_045110285.1 Crocinitomicaceae bacterium
TTGTGGAGCAATTTTGTGCTAATTGACAAGGAACAAGTTGACGACAATATTGCCATTGCGCATGTGCAATTAAAAAATGGCAATTCGGTTAATGATTTGCTTAAAGCGGTAATTCCTGCTGTTGAAATCATTTCGGTTACGGAAATTCTACCATCAATGAATGAGATTTTTATTAATGCTGTTAATCAAGTGAAGGGAGGCGACAATGAGTAATTTAAAATTAATAATTGGGCGAGAGTATAATACACGAGTGCGAAAAAAGTCGTTTTTGGTGATGACTATCGTCATTCCAATTTTATTTATTGGGTTTATGTTTGGCGCCATGTATTTGGCAGCTGAGGATGATGCGCAGGTTTCAGTATTAATAGCTGATCCTGGTGGATGGTGTGGCTCAAAAATATTTGAAGAAGACGCAACAGACAAACCTGCAGAATTCTTTTTCTATGAGGATTATATTGACAGTGCTAGCCAGTTTTTGAATGACCCTAAATTTAAAGCTTATGACATACTAATTAGTTTGAATGAAAAAATCCCTGAAAACAGACGGGTGATTTCATACTATAAGAAAACACCAAGCTTAAATACAAAATCGTATATTGAAAATAGAATTGAAGCTAGAATTAGAGAATATTTTGCCCTTAAGAAAACAAATTTAACGAAAACGGAATACAACCTCATCCAACTGCCATTTGAATTCAAATTCTTGGATGCAAACGATCCTGAAGGGAAAGATAACACTGAAATGAAAGCAGCACTCGGATTTATTTTTGCCTTGCTGATATATGTCTTTATTTTCTTCTATTCAAACCAAGTCATGCGTGGTGTAATTGAAGAAAAAACCAATCGAGTAGTTGAAATTATAATTTCATCCGTAAAACCTTTTCAGTTAATGATGGGGAAAATTATAGGGATTGGATTAGTGGGTCTTACTCAATTTCTAATTTGGGTGGCAATGACAGGGGTTGGTTTATTGCTCTTAAGAATATTTGTTTTTCCCGATATTGTTGACCCTAGCACATGGGATGCAGCCGCTATGGAAAACGGACAAGTTGTTGCTGGTGGAATGCCAGGTTCAAACTCACTCATTGATTTTATTTATTTTGATATTCAATGGCCTTTAATGATTGGCTTCTTTCTCATTTATTTTATTGGTGGATTTTTAATTTATTCAGGCATTTTTGCCATGATTGGTGCCATGGTTGATTCTGAAACTGATACTCAGCAATTAGTGCTACCAGTAACCCTTCCGCTAATCTTAGCCTATATTGTTGCATCCATGATGATCACTAATCCGGAAAGCGCAATAGGTACTTGGTTTTCTGTTATACCGTTTACCTCCCCTATTGTCATGATTGTAAAAATTGCAGTATCAGAAGTCGTCCCGGCTTGGTTGTGGATTTCTTCTTTAGTTTTACTGGTAGGTACATTCCTCCTAACCACATGGATGGCGGGAAAAATATACCGAACAGGCATATTAATGTACGGTAAAAAGGCGAGCTGGAAAGAAGTTTTGAAGTGGTTGAAGTACAAGTGATTCCCATCTGTCCGTCGGACATCTTCCCGAAGGGAAGACTTTTCTTGCTTGGTAGAAAAACTTTAGTGTACTGCGGACATCTTCACATCTTAGCCAAGGCTTCGAAGGTCTGGAAGAGAAGAATTTTTTTTGAGAATATGTTAAAAGTTGCTCTTTTTCTAAATATCGTTTACCTCTTATTATTTAGCTTATTCTTAATTGATATCAGTGAGAGTTTCGATTTACATGGTAATTCCATTAAAAAAGTAGTTTACTTTGGAACCGTAATTGGCTCTATTGTATTACTGGTTATAAACCTCTTAAACATTAGAGAAAATAAACTGTTTATTTTGGGCTTAATTTGTCCTATAATCTTCTTTTTTACTTTTAGTTCAATTGGCATTTTGAAGTTTATGTTTAGCTCATCCACTTGGAATGTGCAACATCAAGAATACATTTTAAAAGACGATCCCAATTGGGTGATTGAGTTTCAAATGCAAGACATAGGAATAAAAGGTTATAAGAGAAGAACTGTAGCAGTTAAACATATCACAAGCTGGTTAATGTATGTAAAACCTTGCCCCGAAATCATTGATACTAATCAGTGGAAAGTAGACGGAAAATATATTGAGGAGCTAAAATGGCTTGACTAAAAAGGTGAAAATATCGATTTTTTTTCATAGTTTTAGAATGAGCCTAATTTATGAAAGACCGAATTGCCATTATTGATATAGGGACAAATACGTTCAATTTATTGGTGGTTGACAAGCTAGAAAATAAGTTTGAAACCATTTATAAAGACCGGATTGGCGTTGGTTTAGGAAATAAAGGCATTAACGATTCAACCATTGCTCCAAAAGCATTTAAACGCGGCATTGAAACACTAAACCAGTACAAAAACAAGTGTTCAGAATTAAATGTAAGAACTATTAAAGCCATTGGCACTTCTGCCCTTAGAAATGCCAATAACAAACAAGCATTTTTAGATACTGTTAAGCAACAAACCGATATTGATATTCATGTGATTTGTGGCAATCAAGAAGCAGATCATATTTACCATGGCGTAAAAATTAATCACGAATTTAAAGCACCAAGCTTAATTATGGACATTGGCGGTGGTAGTACTGAATTTATTTTCGCAGACCACTCTGGAATAGTAGATAAAGCAAGTTTTGAAATTGGGGTTTCTAGAATATATCAGCATTTGGGGAAACCTAAACAATTGAATGAAGACATGGTGGCCAAAATAGAGCGCCACTTAGAAAAACATACCAATCATTTTTTTGATCGCAATTCTGCTGATGTGCTCATTGGATCATCAGGTTCATTTAAAACATTTTATGAATTATACCAAAATGAACAATATCCGCGCGAAGGGTATGTAAAAATTCAAATGCTTGATTTAATTACAAACCTAAAAGACATTACCTATTCAACTAAAAAAGAGAGGGAAGACAATAATTTCATTATTCCTATTCGAAAAAAAATGATCAATATTGCGGCTGTTAAAACCAATTGGATTATTCAGAAACTTGGTGTCAAAGAATTTATAGTGTCGCCTTATTCTTTAAAGGAAGGCGCTATTTTTTACACACCCACTGCAACAACTTTTAAATAGTATCTTTTGTTTTTTCCATTAAGTCGGCCAGGAAAGCACGTGCTCTAAAAAGTTGAGCTTTCACTGTTCCAAGTGGCAAGTCCATATCTACTGCAATTTCTTCGTACGATAATTCTTGAAAATATCTTTTCTGAATTAAATCTCTATAGCGCGGCTTTAAAGTCTCCACAATGTTTCGCATATGCTTCACCTTTTCAGAATGAATAGCTACTTCCTCGGGGTCTCTTTCTGTGCTTTCAACATCTATTGTTACAGCTTCGCCGTCGCTATTGGTATATCCAGTATCCATTGAAGTTACTTTAATTCTTTTTTTACGAATAAAATCAATGGCATTGTTTGAGGCAATTTTAAATAGCCAAGTACTAAAAGCAAAACTTGGAGAGTATTGGTGAAGTCGATTAAATGCCTTTCCGAAAGCCTCAATGGTTAAATCTTCAGCATCTTCATCTTTCGATACCATTTTCAGCATCATAAAGTAAATGGATTCTCGATATTTCTCCATTAGTTCTGCATATGCTGGCTGATTGCCGTTCAGTGCTTTTTCAACTAATGCTAAATCTCTTTGTCCTTTTTCAGATAGATTTTTACCTTTTACCATGCCTTTTTATTGCTTTTTGGGTTTGCGTAATATATAAATGGCATCACCACCGCATGAAGTAGTTCATAAAAAGGAAAGAGCAGAATTAAGTCTTTCATTTTTAATCGTTTTAGCAGCAAGCCGTTGATCAGCCAATACAATATATAACGTGATACCAATAAGCTCCCAATAAATAGTCCCCAATTGGTATTAAACAGTAAAATAAAGAAAGAAAACCACATTAAATACAAGGTGAATGGGAATATTCCTAAAAACAACTTGTTGATAAGTCTGTATTCAGGAGCGGTTGTAAAATGTCTTCTTTTTTGACTAAACCACGACTCCCAAGTCGATTTAGCATCAGAATAAACAAAGGTATTGGGGTTAATATTAATCCCTACATTTTTTCGTGTCGCAACATCACGAATCAATAAATCGTCATCTCCAGAGGCAATATGATAGTGTTTTTTGAATCCTTCATTGTCTATAAACAAGTCCTTAGAATAGCCCATATTACGACCAACCCCCATATAAGGCAATCCATTTTTGGCAGCCGACAGATACGAAATAGCAATTGAAACCATATCGAATCGAATGAAGCGATTTAAAAAGCCATCCTGTTTATTGAAAGGCCCATACCCTACTACCACTTGTTTATTAGATGTGTACGAAGACGCCATTTCGCCTAACCAGTTTTCTGAAATTGGTTTGCAGTCGGCATCAGTTAACATAATTAAGCCATGTTTTGCCCCTTTTATTCCAACAGTTAGAGGTATTTTTTTTCCAAATTTTCTGTGCTTATTTTTCTCTAATTCAATCAGTCTTAAATTCGGATAATCTTTGGCGTAGGCCTTCACAATATGGTTTGAATCGTCTTGACTTTGATCATTAACCACAATGACTTCAAAATCTGGATAATTTTGATTTAGTAATGCTGGAAGATGCTTAAAAAGATTGTCCTCTTCGTTTCTAGCGCAAACAATTAAACTAATTGGTGGTAAATAATTAGTGGCATCTGGCCTGTGTTTGTGAATGAGCAACCTGAAATTAAAAATGACTAAATACAGCAATTGAATAGCAATAGCAGAAATAAAAACTAAAAGCACAATGCCTAAAAAGCTAAGTTCAAATGCTGGTAAAAAATTTGTCATAGATAGCTAGACAAAAATGCTGTTTATTGTCAGGTGTTTTACCTCTCCTTTTCAATACTTTTCCACAATGATTATTTGATGTGAAATTTTTCTATTTTTTTTCAATTGAATTAAGAATTATTTCATCTCCTAAACATGGTTTTGCTACTTTTTTCCAATTTACTTTTACAGCAATTGGCATCTCATCTGCCGATAAATCTATGTCGCTTGCTTTTGGAATTTCAAGAAAACGCAAAGTGTCGTTTTCAATTTCAACAAAATATCCGCCACAGCAACTGCATTTTGATAGATCAGCACCAATGACAATACCTTCATTACTTAAATAATCATTTTTGTCGCATGATAGAACTGCAGAAAACAGCACCACAATTATAAATACTCTAGATACTAGTTTTTTCATACACTGATCTAATAAACTAAAACTGCAGATCCATCCACACAATCAACCCACTCCGGCGCAGGTGGAATATCGCAAGTACTTGCAATCCCCCATCTGTTATTATAAGCTTTCTGGTCTTCTGCATAAGCTTCTACAAGTTTCAAGAATTCTTTTTTAATAGATGTTGGATAAGCAATATAGCCAACAGGTCCTCCACATGCTTTGTTTCCATAGGCAGTAAAATCCCAATCCGATTCATCATTACAGGTCTCACTTTCCGACATTTTTTTTATTTTATCAAATTGCTCTTCCAAAGTCTGGCTTTCTTCTTCTTGGTTTTTTTCATCTTGTTTTTCACAGCTCAGTATTGCACTTAATAGAAGTAAAAAACCAAAATTTCTTAAATTCTTCATCAATCTTTTATTTATATGATGCAAAATATGCAGACAGGGTTGCATTGGATTTACAATAATCTATTGTACAATTTACACCGTAATAACTCGATTATTACTACCTTGTCTGCAATCCCCTGCAAAATTTATTTAACATCTTAAAATGCAACACGCAACTGCAATACGCAACCATTATCTAAAACAACTTAGCACTGGATTAATTCGCCTCAAAATTATGATTCTAAAAAAAAGAAAATCAGTTCAATATTTTATTCTTTGTATTCTTTTCTTATCTCTATCAAACAATGCACAATCTCAAGCATCTGATAGCTTATGGAACATATGGCAAGATGAAGGTGCCGCAGATACAGCTCGACTAAAGGCATTACGGAACTATAATTATCCAACATACTTAATTAGTCAACCGGATAGTGGTGAATACTTCGCTAGGATGCAATATGAGTTTGCGCAAAAAAATAACGTTCCATACTATGAATATGACGCTTTGAGTTTTATTGGCATCTCATTTTACTTAAGATCAGAACTTGACTCAGCAACTTATTACTATGAGAAAAGTATCGAAGGCTTTTTAGACTTGGATAAAAAATTAGAAGTTGCAAGAACGAGCACAAACTTGGGTTCTGTTTACAGCTTACAGGGTAATTATGCTAAAACAATAGAAAAGTATACGCAAAGTCTAACCATGTTTGAAATGTTGAAAGATACGTTAATGCAAGCATCATGTTTAACAAATATTGGTATGGTATATATTAACCTAACAGATGCGAATAATGCAGAGATATATTGTGAAAAAGCCATCAAACTTTTTCGACATACAACTGACAAGGTAAGTTTAGCAACTGCCATGAACAATTTAGGAATTGTATATTTTATGCGAGATGAATTCTTAAAAGCCAAAGAGAAATACACCGAAGCGTTAGAAGTAAGAGAGGAGCTTAATGATGAAGCTGGCATTGCAGCTTCAATAAACAATATTGCCTTAGTTGAATATGAACTTGGAAACTATGAGTCGGCTGAAAAGAATTACAATACTGCACTAGAACTATTTAAGAAGGTCAAAGATCAAAATAAAATAGTGGTCGCTTTGACTGGCTTAGGTCAGATATATGAAAAAACGGGGCGTAGGCAAAAAGCAATTGCCACATTTAATACTACACTAAAAGAGGCCAAAGCATACGGTTTTGCGGAAGAAATTAAAAATTCGGCATTCTTCCTTTATGAACTTCATAAAAAGTTGCGCCCACGCCTTTCGCTAGAAATGCACGAGTTATATGTGGAGATGAAAGACAGTCTTAAAAGTGAAGAAAACCAGCAAGAAGTAATTCGACAACAATTCAAATACGAATACGATAAGCAAGCAGCAGCAGACAGCATTTCTAATATTGAAAAAGAAAAAGTACTGCAAGCAGAATTGCAAGCTGAAAAAATTGAAAAAAAAGCCCAACAAACCCGAAACGTATTTCTTTGGATAGGCATAGGGGTGGTTTCATTATTTGGCCTTTTCTTATACAATAGGTTTAAAGTGACTCAAAAACAAAAGGAAATTATTGAGGCTAAGAGCAAAGAAATTATGGACTCTATTGTTTATGCTAAACGAATTCAAACCGCCATATTGCCTACTAGCGTAGACATGGAGAAAATGCTACCTGACTCCTTTGTTATTTATATGCCGAAGGACATTGTTGCAGGCGATTTTTATTGGATGGAACAAAATGGAAGCCAACCTGGACAGATTCTAGCTGCCGTAGCTGATTGCACTGGACATGGTGTGCCTGGTGCAATGGTAAGTGTAGTTTGCAATAATGGCTTAAACAGAAGTGTGCGTGAACACCTAATTAACGAACCTGGAAAAATTTTAGATAAAACACGTGAAATTGTGGTTGAAGAATTTGGAAAAAGCTCGGACAAGGTGAATGATGGAATGGACATTGCCTTGATTTCAATAAAAGACAGAAAACTTAAATATGCTGGAGCCAATAACCCGCTTTGGATTATTAGAGATGAGAAAATTATTGAGATTAAAGCGAATAAACAACCCATTGGTAATTTTGATGCTCCTGTACCCTACGAAACACATGAAATTCAATTGCAAGAATCTGACTATGTCTATATTTTTACTGATGGATTTGTTGATCAGTTTGGAGGTGAAAAAGGAAAAAAATATAAGCCTGCTAGTTTGAGAAAAATCTTACTATCTGTGCAAGGAAAAAGCATGCAAGAGCAAAAAGAGATTATTACTGCTGAATTTAATGCTTGGAAAGGTGAATTAGAGCAAGTGGATGATGTTTGTTTATTGGGGATTAAAATTTCATAGGAAATTATTTCTTGTCATTTCTAATACTCAACCAAACACGAAATACAAGGTAGCCAACAACAATTACCGTGATCAAAATAATGTAATTCGAAATTGTTGGATCAACATTAAGCGCGCTGCTTTCCGGTGTCCCTCCATAAGGGTCAGGATGTGATATTTTGCTGAATACTGTTATTAATTTTAAAGTTTTCATGTATTGCATATACTAGTTTTAAGACCATTTAATCTAATGACCTCACTCTATTTTAAGAACAAATAATGGACAGTATTTTGTCTGACCATCCTTGTAAGCAATTTCAACAACTGAAAATTTGAATTCATTACCCGTTTTAAAATTAATCAATTTAGAAAGTGGAAAATAAACCAGCCTAAATTGCCTCTTTACTCTATCCGTATGGACCTTTACACCTCCTTTAACATCTTCGGCTGCAAAATAATATTCACATTTTGTGCATGGATGATCATTTGCGTAAAATACTGATATTGTATCTTTACTACTTAATAATTCTCGATTTAGAGTAATTGACTTGTTTGTGCTTGCTAAATTGTATGATGCAATTAGAGAATCATTTAAATACACAGTCCAATAATCTAGGGTATCTGAAAATACAAGAGTTGGCAGAACGACTAAATAGGCCGCAATTAGAAATCTCATAGTTATTGTTTATTCAATTTAAGTAATTCTTTTTGCACCAAAAAAGACCGAAACGCAGGCTCAATACTGCAAAAGGGGAACAGCCTTATCAGTTAGGGCTTTTATTCTGACTTTATTCAACTCCCTTTGTTCTGAGGAGATATTGGTTTCATTTAATGACCCCAGTTTAACTGCAGAATTATAGTAAAACACCCCAAAACTATAACTAAGATCTTTATTATTTGGATCTAATTTGACAGCTTTCAAATACAAGTATTCCGTATATTCAAAGATTTTTTCATTGAATTGGTCAATTTGACTTGCATTGATCTGACGTGCTCTATTACTGTACACCCCAGAAAAAAACTGATCTGCTTTACTTGAGTTGAAAGTTGAGGTTGCTATTTTAGCCCAGTTTTCAAGCTTTTCAACTAATTGTTTTTCAGATTCAAGATCAGTAAATGGGACCCTTGCACTTTCAATAATTTGATTATAAAAAATCTTTGAGCCTTTGTCATAAAATGCCTTTGTTTCCTCACCAAACCGACTATCTAACAGCTCATACAACCATTTTTTGTAATAGAATATTGACTCTGAATCGACATGCTTATTTGGATTTGCTTTAAGTCCTGCATAACTCTTAATCAACTTGAAATATAAACTGTCGGACGTCCATGGTTTGGATAGTGACAGCAGCAAATAAAAGTGCTCTCTGTCGCTTATATATTTCTCGAAATCAATAATACTGTCGATTTTTGCAGACGCTTCAAACGCTTGCAACTCTTTTTTCTTACGATTGTAGTATGTTGAAGAATCCACCAACACCATTCTCTTCAGTTCGGACAATAGAAATAATTCTGCTGCTCTAAACTTATCTGCAATTTGATTAAAATTAATTTCGCTACAGTTGTTGTCAAAAATCTTAGGACAATCTGCCTCTATTTCAACTAGTAAATCCTGTCTCGCCTGACTTTGAGTAAAAGATGTCAAAGAAAAGCACGCTAACAGAATAATGGCCAAAAATGGAAATAAACGCATTAAATAGATTTACTTTTTATGATGGGTAATAATTAAACCTGGTAAATTATCTATTTCTACCTGCATGCTTTTGTCACTAATTTCTTTAATTTCTGTAGACACCGATTCTCCTTTTACAGGGGCCAACGATTCCGCTAATCCTGGTGTATTTTTCACTAGTTTTCTTGTGCCTTCGTCAGCAGGGGTAAATTTTGAACCTTCCACTATTGAAATGATATAATTGTCATGTATTTCCCAACTACCTGTTTCCGTGACACGGAATTTCATAGGGATTTCCTGTCCGTTAGCTTTTACTCGCACCCCCACATCTCCTTCGGAATTATACCGATTGCCTCGCATATAATTTACTGAAAGATCAGCTGTCATTTCCATTTCAACGCCATCTTCGGAACCAAAAATGGTTTTGGCTTTTTGGGCATCAATATAAATTTGATAGTCCCACTTTCCAATCACTTGGTCTTTAAGGTTTGGTTCGGTACATGACGACAGTGATGACACAATGATGACTATTAATGTAAGCGACTTAAATATACTTTTCATAAAACAATACTTTGTTAGTTTTCACACAATTTGTGTGATTGATACTTGTTAAAAGTATAAATTTACTTTTGGTTTCAGTTCAAATTGCGGTAATATTTCTTGTAGATGCAATTACTTAATTCCTAACAAATAGCCATTTTACCGACCGGTAAATTCCAATGCCAACATAGCCAACAATACCAGGTTTTTTCTTTTCTTTTAATTGAATGGTGATTGTAGAAAATTCTGACAAATGGTTAATTCTGTTCATTTTTCCTTTTAGCAAATCAATTGAGCCATTTAACCTTTCCAGCTCTTTTTCAACTTTTAGCGCAGCTTCTACATTTTCAGCTTTTTCTAATAGTTCCAAATATCGCTTTCTGGCTTTTTCAGCATTTTCTAATCTAATCTTAAAATCTAAATAGTCTTCAGTAACATCCTCTCCCGTAATGTTTTTATACTCTACTCTTCCCAAAGCAGAAATATTAGCAATGGCACTGTCTAAAAACATACTTTTCACCCTGACAATTGTTCTTTCTGTTCCTATTTGGCTAACATAACCGTCATATTTTTGGGTAATTTTTTGAATATAAACATTAGCCGTGTCGGGCTGTGAGACCGTTAAAGACAAATAGGCAGAAAAAAGCACTTTCCGCTCAGTTTTCATTGACCTATTCCCTACCTCATTTTTAACTACAATCCCATCCATTTCTGATGTTTGAAACCCACCGTTTCCAGAATTATAATAGCCCCAACCTGAGGCTGGAGATAAATCTTTTGAACTATAACAACTTATTACACTAACACCTAAAAGAATAATTGATGCAACTAATTTTGTCTTTTTCATTTTGATTATTTTTATTCTCATTTTTGTAAATTATAAATCTCCGTACACCTAGTACAATATTTTATGATGGATTCTCTGTCATTACTCACACATCCAATCCAAACTCCAATTTTAGGATATGGCGTAACGCTTTTATCAAATTTAATAGAACTCCATGCTCCCACTTCATTTGCTACTCTCGCTTTAATTAAAGACTGCTGATGAATAGGGCAAGTTTTTCGGATTAGAGGATTTCTTACCCCTCGCCTAACATGACATGCGCATAATATAGAAGCAATTGCAAAAAATATAATGAGTTTTGAGTAGACTTTCATGGCTATAGCGCCATAACCTTTCGAATTGAATTAGTTACAATAATTGTTGCTAGGTTTTTAGAAATTATTCTCTTTCTTTTTGAAGATACTATCTAGTAATGCAGTCATTTTAACAGCTCCAACTTCAGATATTGAACCGTCTGAAGTATTTGTATTTACAGGGTTGAATTGCCATTGGAAATAACCACACCCCATTTCTACAATTCCTTTAATAATTTCACTTTTAATAAAAATGAATCCTCCATTTAAAGCAAATGTACCACATTCTCCTGAGCTAAAATTGTCTGGATCTACCAAGAAGTCAACCAACATTAGTTTATCTAAAGAATCTAACTTGTAAATACTATCCAATAACATAAATTCATCAATCCTTCTTCCAGAATTTTCGTCATTTAAGAAGGGATCAAAATTTAGATGAACAAATTGTATGCTATGGCTAAATAGTGCATCTTTATCTAACCAATCAAGTCCAATATCTTTCTCCAATTCAAGCTTTTTATTGCTTGAGCAGCTAATTAATATCACAATTAAAAATAGCGAAGCAAATACCTTCATGGTCTTTTACAGAGTGGTTTCTGATTACTGGAGTTTACATTTCTATCCACCTACTTTCAATGTATAGCGGTGTGTTAATAGTTGAATTATCTGTAGCTAATACTTTAGCAAAATCACCTTCAACACCAATAAATCTCAAAACCAACTCTCCCATTCCTAAAGTTTCGTAAAAAGCTCCTAATTTGCATTGAAAAGGATTGTCCTTAACATCATTTGTAAAAACGGACAGTAGCAAAAGCCGTTCAGATGCAGTATCTGGTTGAGCATATCCAAAAAATCTATGATCTGCTTTCATGCTAGAAATCAAATGAACAATATTATCAGAATCTACATAAGCTTTTGTAATATACTCACCTGCACTTCTAACAAGTTCGTTATTTGCCTTGTCAAGCGAATCTAAATACTCTGCCATTTGAGCATTATAATTGTTATCGGATTCTGTTTTTGATTTTACGTTAGTTGTTTCTACTTTATTTGATTTTGACTCAACACTTGCGCATCCAACGACAAGCAGTAGCAATGTTCCAGTAATAAAAATTGACCTTGTTTTTTCAATTCTCATTTCAAATATTTATCCAATAAACTTGAAACTGTTTGCGTAGCTGCATTGGTATTAATTTTCTCATACTTCTCCGCATCCAATTCCGCTTTCACTTCTTCTTCCACTGCAATTAATGGCTTTTCGTCTGGTGGTTCAGGAAAAAGGTTTTGTTCTTCGAATAATCGTCTGGTTACTGTTGCAACCTCATGCGCCCCCTCGTAATTTTTCTGTTGTTCTAATAAGTAAGCCAATGCTATTAAACCATAGGCGTCCTCTACTTTTCCCGAATCTTCTTTTCTAAGTTCATAATACCTTAAAATTAAATCATTAGCGTCTTGATAATTTCCTTTAGCGGTAGATACAAAGGACTTGTTAAAATGATCAATAGTGTACATTCCTCTGGCATTTAATGCCAAACTAATTTCCATGCTTTCGTCATAAAAGCTTTCAGCTTTGTCCATATTGCCTATCAATCGCCACATTTCGGCATTCATGTGCGCGCGGTACATCATCCATTTTTTATCGCCTGATGATTCTGATAAGTTAATGAGTTCGGAACTTAGTTCTGCCAAACGAATTGTATCCAAACTCCGTTGCGCATTTCGGCATAAAGACGTTAAAGCACCACCAATTAAAGTATCGTTATTTGTTTGTCTTCCCAGTTCTAATACTTCATTGGCCAATTGAATTGAACCTTTATCATCCCCTTCTTTAAACAGTTGGTAAGCGTCACGTAATTTATCGTTTGGGGTCTTTGTAGCTTTAACTTCTTGAATTACCTCATCAAGAATTTTTTCTGAAACTGCATCTCCGCCACAACTGATTACAAATACACTCGTTAGCATTAATAGTATATACTTCATATTATGTTTGGTTTTTGACGAAGGTAATTATTTCAGATTTAATTTTTTCCTGCGCTCTCTGTACAATATAAATAAAATAGCAGAAAGCCATATTGCTTCCCCCTTTAATTAGCTCACATTCCTTTGATCACTTTACTGCCTAATTATTAAAAACATAAACAGCAAAAATAGTCCCAAGGCCAAAAACCCAGATGCCAATGGCTACCAAAATATTTTTAGTTGCCATGGACATTTTTGCAGCTTCTTTATTTTTTAGTGCTTTGTTAATCAAAGAGCGCTTTCTAACATCCTCTCGATCGGTTTTTATCCGTTCAAGCATCTTTATTTTAGTTGAAATGCTAATACCAAAACTAACAATTGCTTCAATGACAATTAACCACTGAAAATCATCAGACAAATAGATAAACCATTCACCAATATAGGGATATATGGTGGCACCGAATAATGCAACAAATCCTATTACTATAGTAGCGCCGCCTACTTGCGCAGACTTTTGCTCATTCATGTCTTTATTGTTGACAAAAGACAAAATAATAGCCATAATTAATGCAGTATTTTCACCTATAATAATCCCTAGTAAAAAACCTTTAACCGATATGAAACCAAATATTGCCAATGCTCCAAAAAATAGCAAAGTCAAAATTGATGTCAAACTGTTCTTTTTACTTATTGCTCTGTCGTAAGTCTCTAAAGTAAAAGTCATATTTATGGCCATTGACAACCAGCAAACTAAAAAAATATGAGTAGCAAAATAAGAGTTTATATATAAAAAATACGCCGCTACAATAATGGGAAAGTAACTACCTATATAAGCATCAATTTTTTTAAGCATAGAAAAACTAAGGTAGTAAAAAACAGGGTTATTAACCTGAGTTCGATTAATAGTAGCCTTTCAGAAAGCTTGAAAATAGTAAAATTTGAGCAAATAAAAGTGCCGGTTTAACGGGTTAAATCGAAGTTTTTTTGTGCAAAGATTCCTGTTATCCAGTCTTAAAACTAGGTACCGGAGGTAATTCAATGACTGACAGGTTAGTAATAATCGAACTCAGGTTATTATTTAATTCTGACGGACTTTGACCCAAAAATCAGCCGAAATGGCATATTTAGCTCTATGGAACAATTTATGACTCTAACTTCTAAAAAATAATTATGATATTTTTGGGTATTCTGGCCATTGCAGTAATTGTATTAATTCTAATTCAAAGTCCTACTGGAAACAGTAAGGTTATTATGGACCAAACTGGGGCGAAAAATAACCGTTCGTTTTTAACTAAAGCCACTTTAGTTGCTGTAGCAGCTCTGGTTGTTTTGACTTTGGCACTTTACTAAAAAAGTGCTTTTTCACGGGAATTAATCAAATATATTTAGAGAGATTTACTTAGTCATTTCAGTCAGAATCATAAACCCAAAAAACAGCACAATTCCAATAACTTTAATTGCAACGGCCGTTAAATAGCTTTTGATAAAAGAATTAGGAAAATCATTACTCTTTAATTTAGTATAAGAATTTCTGCCCAATAAAGCCATTACCGCTAATAGTAGAATAATGTAAATTACTAAGGAAGTTATAGGAGGTAATAATTTAAATTTTAGTTCTAAAAAGAAGAGCGCTAATAACCCAATTGACAAGCCAAATGACATATTTCTGGTACTAGAAAAAAGATCAATTAATTCTGCTTTTTTTTCGACAGACAGCTTTTTAGTCGCCTTTTCACTAACTATTCTTGAAAAAAACACAAGACCAAAAAACAGTATTGCACCAATCATAAAATTATCCATAGCTACTTTATTTTTTTAAGTTAGTACTTAGGTCGCCAACTCCTATCAAATTTTTTTGATGTAGATCCAATATGGCCAAAATCGTAGGTTAATGCGCTACCTTCCGACCCTCCACTTTTAACGTCAATGGCTAAGCAAAAACTAATCAATAATTCAATGTCAGCGTTACTGTCTGCAATTATTTTATAGCGATCGCCACCAAACCACGACACTGCATTTTTATCCCACCATGCCATTTGATTGCTATTCTTAAACACAGAATATTTCCTGCCTTTATGCGCATGTAACTCATAAACATCCTCATTTACCAAGCATTCAAAATAACCTTTCCAACCACCAATTCTTTTCAATTCAAGAACTTGGTTGGGCTCCTTGATTAAATTGTATTTCAGTTTAAACCAACCTCCACCCTTTTTAATTTCAAATTTTATTTGCCCTGTTGATTTTTCTATCAATTGCAGACCTGTTTTAAAACTAAATGCCTTTTGTTTTGCCACATACCGCTCTTCATTATCAACAGTAATTTGATATTCTGCACCGAAGACTAATTTATTTTGAAGTATGTTTATTTGCATTTATTATCGCTGGTTAAAAGTTAGTTTTGTTTTCCAATTAATTTTCTCCACACGTATTCAAGCGGACCAATACTTTTAAATGTGAGATAAAAATAACTGAACATCATATTCAAAACAAAAATGCAGATAGCAACCCAAACTAAGTCTGTGGGTTCAAGCTTTCCGTAAAAGCCAAAACCGTAACCATAAAAAACGAAAACACATATTAATGACTGTAAAATATAATTTGTCAGTGCCATTCGTCCTGTTTTTGCTAAAAATCTTGTATTCATTTTTTGAAAAATAATAGTGAAAATGAATATGTATCCTATACCCATTGCCGTTTCAAACACAATATTAATTGCTATTAAATACGGCCTCCACAAGGGTTGTAATTGGATATCGAATTGGCTAAAAAAATCAATTTTATTATAGATCCAAATTGAACTAATTGTAATTAACACCACCGCTACAAAAGTAAAAGTCGTTGTGCTTTTTTTGATTGACAAAAACATTCTTTTTCGAGCACAATACATGCCTATCAAAAATAATCCAAATGTTTTTGACATATGCCAAACTAAATTTTCAGGAATAAAATGGATAAATTCTTTAATTCTTAGATCGAAAATTTCCAAATAATTGCCCTGTTGAAAAACTGACATGAATTCACTCAATTCTGCTGGTTTATTAAGAGCCATCATAGGCCAATTTAGAGTAACAACTCCCAGGTAGTATAATGGTCGAAAAAAAATGAAAACTGTCCCCACTATTAGGAGCAAATTGTTGGATACTTTCCGAAGTGGAAGAACCAGTACACCAAGTATAGCGTAGGATGCCAATATATCGCCAAACCAGAATAGTACGATATGTAAAATACCGAAAACAAGCAGGACTAACATTCGTTTTAAAAAATAGCCGACAAAGGATTTCTGATGTATAATGATTTGTATAGAAATTCCATATCCAAATAAAAACGCAAAAATGAACATGAACTTACCTGAAGCAAATTCTACCACAGAATTAACTGTTGCTCCTTGTAGACCAGTATATGTGCCGTAAAACTCGCTATAAAAGCTATAAGGCGCATGAAATACAAACACATTAACGAGTAAAATGCCAAATAAGGCAAATCCTCTCAGCGCATCAAGCTCTTCAATTCTTTTGGTTTGCATAATGATTTCTTTAATTCACTTAAATTTCTTCTAATACAGACTTGCCTGACGATTGATCACCAGAAGTCCACTGCCAATTTTCGTGCAACCTAATTTTTCCATTTGGCATTATTTCAGGTGTTGATGTGCAAGTTCCTGTCATCAACTCTCCTTTTCTATTGATTTGATGATAGCGCATATCAATGGTTCCATCCTCAGCTACCAAGCCAATTAGATGACCACTCAGAATTTGGCCGCCGGCATAATTTGAAGTTAAAATATTTCGGTCTTGCTTATATTCAAAAATTGTGTCCTCTGCTACTTCACCATTATCGGTGCTGCTCACAGGTTTAAATTTTTTATCATTGTAATTCATTCAGATTGATTTTTATGAAACTTCAAAAGTTGATTGACTAGTTGGTTGATTTCTTTTTTTTCTTTTAATTTTAAATCTGCAAATATGATTAAGACCGAAATTGAGAAAATGAATGACGGGATCCAAATTCCTTTAATGAGGGCTAATGTTGATGCCAAAATTCCTATTGCTAAAAACACTACCAGTGCTGTTTTAATTGGCTGCTTCCAATCTAATTTAATGTTGAAACTGTCATTTTCGTTTATTTCTCCAACGAGACGGTAATTATTAGGAAAACGATTTGGAACTAGCTCAAACTTTTCAGGTCCAACAAAGCCTTTATAAAACTCTTCAACAAGTATATTGTTTAAAAACTTTAAGTTTAGTTTAGACCTGGATATTGTGTGTTTCATTACTCAAAATATTACAAAATGGTTTGTTGTTTCAGATCAGAAAAAACCAAATTCTACTCATAAATTATCTACTTTCTTAACCACCCTAAAATGTTGGTGCAATTAACGTTTTTGAAATATAATTACTTAATTCTGATGACACTTTGGCTTTAGCTGAATATTTCTTCCAATTACTCACCACAGCTTTGATGTCTTCAATAATTTTTTCTCCTTTTTTAATATTATTGTCATTGGCTATTGTCATTAAATCTGCTTTGATAATGGCCTTATGCTTTCCGTTAATACTTAAGGTATGTTGGCTCACCCAAACATTATTCGGGTCGTATGAGTAACAAACATCATAGGCTGGAGCAAGCTCCCATTTGCCATTTTGTTTTAGTCTGAAAGAAAAATTTTTGGTGTGGTCGTCATAGTTCGTTGCCATTACGTTAAATACCATTCTTCTAAACATTTGTTCAGCTTCAGGATATGTTAGTTTTAGCATTCGCATGGTTTGAAACAATTGCTCGTAACTGTAGCCTTGCAAATGATTATAGTCGAAATGCTGGATTCCGCAGAGGGTTTGAACATGGTGTTTATTGTTATTACCATCTCTGTCGTATCTTTTTGTCATAAAATGCGCCCTATTATCTTCTTCAAATAATTGGCTTTCCATCATATCAATGCCACTATCAATAGCCATTAAATAATAGGCGTATTCAACTCTTCCGTATCCAAAGCTTGCGCCAAATTGAGCATCACTCACGCCATCCAATTTAATTAACCAATGCTCAAAACCTTTTGGTGCTCTGGTTTGCCCCGATCTTACCTCTCCGGTTTTTTGGTTAAAGGCAATTACTGCTTTTGGTCTGGCACCACCTGCTGAAGTTCCAATGGTCAATATTTCACTCATGGCCTTTTGCTCTTCTTTATGAATATTGGTTTCAAAACTTTCTCGATTCGACAGCATTTTTTGAGCCATATCCACCAAGCTTTTCACTTCAATGGCAAATGTTTTTTGGCTAGATTTTAATTGACTGGGTTCAAATTCTAAAGCGCCCATTCCCCTTGTGCCTATAAAACACAATTGTTCAATTGGGTTCATGCTATTGGGCGGTCGGCCTTCTTGCGCCAACCAAATATTAATGAGCTGATTTCCGTATTTGTCTGGCAGGGCGTCTGCCAATAGCCCAGAAAGGCCTTTGAATGTCGACACTTCCTCACCTTTTTGTTTCCTTAATTCCGGAAAGCTGTATATGCGATCGCCATTTTGAATTGGCATTTTTATTGGCGACAAGTCATATCCTTTTTCCAAAAAACTTTTGGTGTACTGAAAAGTAGCCAATTGTTGGTTTTGGTCCCACATGGCGGCGCCAACCAATTCTCCCCAAATTTTTATTTCAACAACATCTACCATTCTACTGCTTCGTTTGAATCGTCTCCTTTGCTTCTGGCACGTTTGCGTTTATTTTTCTGAAGCTTGGCGTATTCTATTGGGCTGATTTGGGTGTTTACTTTAAACACATCCATAATATACAGTAAATCGAGTACGCGGAGCACTTGCATTAGGCTATTTAGGGTTACTTTTTCGCCGCGTTCAAGCAAGCTAAGTGTTGAACGACTAATATTAGCCGCTTTGGCAATTTCAGTTTGTGATTTGTTTTGGCCCAACCTGTGGTGCTGAACAAATGCACCAATTATTTCTATGAGGGCTTTATCACTCATTGAGTTCCAATTTGTGTATGAATTATCATTCATAATATAGCTATTATTTAATTATTGCATTAAATATCATTCAAATATACAAAATATAATTTATATTAAAGAATAGACTGTATGAATAATCATACAAAAACTATTTTAATAGACATTAATGCGTTAATATTCATTCAAACAGTAACAAAAAAATTGATTATAAAACCATATCTCAACAACACCTACGCTATCCAAGTTGGCACCACGCCTTTATAAACCCAATTTCCGTCTTCCTTTTCAAGAAAAACAATCAGGCCTTGGCCGCATAAACTGCCACACGACTGGGAAATTTCAAAAACTGCTTGCGTATCACCATCATTAAATGCAATTCTAGAAAAACTCAGTAAACCACTTGAATTCCCGAAATCGTTATTAAACCGCTCCCAACCTTCATCTATACCGCCTATATCCTCATTATTAAAATAAAAATCTATTTCTGCAGACGACACTAATATAATTTCCTTTGTGCCACATTCAAATTCTTCTGCAAAATATACAGAAGTGTCATTTAAATTGAAATGAATTGAAACTAAATTGGTGTCAAAATCCTCAAAACCTCAAGCAAATTCTCATAGTACGGGCTGTATTGGAACAAATCAATAGATGGTTGCGATTTAGAAGCTTGAGAAATAATAATTTTCTCAGAATTAGCATATAATTCATTAATCACCAACGAATAAATGTCATATTTTTCAGCCGCCACTGCACTCGGTTGCTCCAACGCAAATTCAGGCTTCACTACTTCTTTATTGCAACTAAGCAAAGTTAGTAGTAGTATTGGTAGGTATTGCAGTAGGTTGAATTTCGTATTGTTTTTGTTGTTTTTCTATCATTAGCTAAGGTCTTATATATGAAAAGCAGCGGACTTTTAGTACTAATTTTCGGTTTACAACAGGCCAATAATTTATTCATTTTGTTTCGATTAAGCGATTAAACCGCTATTTTTCAATTACTTTGTTGTAACCAGTTTTTCTCTATATCTTTGTTCTATAATTCTAGTAAATTCTGCCTTGTCCTTTCTCAGTAATTCAATAGTACCTTCATTAACAATGGTTGGATTTAAATCCCTTAAATGATGGTCACTCCAAATTCCCAATTCTATGATTATTGGTGTTAGAGCCAATCCTTTTTCTGTTAACAGATAGATATTAGATTTCTTGTTATTTGGAAGTTTAGTTTTTATAATAATCCCAAATTCTTCGAGCAGTTTAAGTTTAGTAGTCAGAATATTGGTTGCTATCGCTTCATCACTTTCTGTAAAGTCTTTAAAAGTTTGCTTGTTCTCTATGAGCATCTGTTTCACAATAACCAATATCCATTTATCACCTATAATGTCTAAAGCTGAAGTAAAAGGGCAATTGCATCTAAATTTTGTTTCCATTCTATTTTATCACTCTTAATAGATACAAAGATACCAAAATATATTTTTTACTTGCAAAATGAAATTAAATTCATTTTTTACTTGCTTTTTAAAAGTAATACTGTAATTTTGCTTGCGAAAAACAAGTAATAATTACTATTAAAATCAATGAAAAAGATAATCACAGTATTTGTGCTGGCAAGCATTCTTGCTTCCTGCGGCACATCAAAAACAAATTCCTCTAGCGAGAACAAACAATTAAAAACATCAAAAATGACAAACAAAGAAATCGTAGGTACTTTCTTAGGTGCTGTAATGAAGCAAGATTTAGAAACAATGCGAAAATTCGCTAATGCTGATTATATACAGCATAATCCCTTTATTCCAACAGGACTTGAATCATTTATAGCATTATTGCCAGTCTTAAAAGAACACGGAACCTATGCCGAAAACATGCGAATGTTTCAAGATGGTGACTATGTAATTATGCACAACATTTGGAAAAATGCCAAACCTTTTGGGGCTGATGAAATGGTAGCTTTTGACATTCTTCGTGTAGATGAAAACGGAAAAGTAGCCGAGCATTGGGATGCTATGATGAGACAAACCCCGCCAAACTCTTCTGGAAGAACCCTGACGGATGGTTCTACAGAAATAACCGATTTGGATAAGACTAAAGAAAATAAGACTAAGGTAAAATCACTTTTCAATACACTAATTAACGGTAGTCAAGAAGAAGTTGGTAAAAAAGTGATGGAAACATTTACACCAAACTACAAACAGCACAATCCTGATGCAGGAGATGGTGTAGAGGCTGTCTTTAAAGCCTTTGGCGAGCAACAATGGAAAATGCTGAAGCAACACAAGGTTTTAGGAGAAGGCAATTTTGTTCTTTCGATTTCAGAAGGTACAGTAAAAAATAAACCTGCGGTTTTCTATGATTTATTACGTTTTGATAATGGAAAAGTAGTAGAGCATTGGGACGTGATTCAAGAAATCCCAACCGAAGGCTTAGCAAATAATAACGGAATGTTTGAATTTTAATAACTAAAAAAGAAAAAAAATGAGTGAAGAAACAATTTCAATTTTAGGGTTAGCACTATGTTTAGCTCCAGCAGCCATACATGCTATAGAGGTTATCAAGCCCATCTGGGTGCGTTGGATAGTGAATTTAGTATTGCCCTTCTTTGCACCTGGCTTACCAAATAAACAAAAGTCCATTAATGAACAAGAGCAACTAAATATGCTGGATGCTGCTATTGCTGCCGCTCCAGAAGCCAAAAAGACTGCAGCCAAAGATTACATTTTTATCTTGCTGTTTATTCAAAGACAAGGTGCCTTAGCGTTCATTGCTATGGCAGTAGCTGCTATTTATGCTATGGGATTGTCTTTGCCTGACCGACATATTATTCACCTGATGTTTTTGGTAATGTCCGGACTATTTCTTTTGGTTGATGCCAATCAAGCAGGGATTCCATTCTTGGGAAATCATCCTAGAGTATCCAAAAACGGGCGTAATGTATCTATTGTGTTTTGTCTTTTATGGATTGCTTCTACCGCGTTGAATTATCTAGCATTCAATGCATCATGCGTCTAACTAAAATATTTCAATAATGAAAAATGTAATCATTATAGGAAGTAGTAACGGTTTTGGTTTAAATGCCGTTCGTGATTTTGCCAATAAAGGCAATAAGGATTAGGTATAATGTGTAATCCTTAAGGAAAAAACGCAAAATTAGAAATATATTCAGACCATATTCCTGAAGTAGATATGGATGTTAGCAATGATATATCGTAAAAGAAGTAATTTAACAAAAATCACAAGAGCTTCGGTTCTTGTGATTATTTCTCCACTTAATCTAAAAAAATGAAATTTACAACAAAACTATTAATTTTTGGACAAGTATTTTTGATGTTCACCGCTTGCAACAAGGATGATGATACAGTGCCAAAACCACAAAGTAGTTCAATTAATAAAATACTACCGTTAGGAGCTTCGCGAGTTGAAGGTGCAAGGCCTGAATTTGAAAGTTATCGCTACGAACTTTGGAAAGACTTGAAGGATAATGATTGGGTTTTTGATTTTATTGGAACTCAATCTGATGGAGCCACGTATCCAGCATTCAATTCTATGAGTTTTGACATAGACCACGAAGGAAGAGGCGGTTGGACTTCTGGACAAATTTTGAATGGGCTCGGTGGTTGGTTAAATCAAACTGGTTCGCCTGATATTGTTTTATTCAGTTCGCCAGGTGGAAACGATATTTTGGAAGGAGAAGATTATAACCAAACCATATCAAATATCAATGCAATTATTGATGTCTTGCAAACGTATAATCCAGATGTGGCTATCATCATTGAACAACCTGCACAAGGACGTTCAGATTTTATGACAACAGAATTCACTAATGCCTTTAATCAAATGCGTCAAGATGTCCTGACTATAGCAGCAGACCAAACAACCATAAATTCACAAGTAATTGCCGTTGATATGTTTACTGGATTTAATGACACTCATTTGACAGATGAAGTTCATTACAATCAAACTGGCGCTGATTTTATTGCAATTAGATACTACAATGCACTTGTGAACGTATTGGAATAAGGAAAACTCTAGTGTATTGAGTAGAGAATATCGTCATGTAAATTCAGAGATTTGTTTGCCTAAAATTATTTGTTTTCTCAATCTTTTGTTTTAATTGGCTACAACGGTTAAGCAAAATTAGGTATTTATGCCGAACAGCTTTGCTGCAATTTTCACCTATTGTTGTACATTCGTTTTCTTTAACTATACCCATTCACGAGTAATATATTTATTTCATCTTCATAAACAATTCCTAGAGCCAAATCTCTTCCACAATTTTCAAAATAACCTAGTTGAATATAATTAGTATTATAAAAATCATCTATTTGATTCAAGAAGTCAGGCTTAATATTATAGGCCTCCCATTTACCGTTTTCATTCAGCGCCTCTAAGAAGTCATAAGCAAGATTTGTAGCATCATCATAATTATATTGAGTTCCTAAATGACTTTTTGAAAAATACTTTTCACTACCTGTTAACAAGTCGATCAGAAATTCTGTAGTCATTTCTCGCGTGATCAGTTTCATTGTTAAATTCTCTTTCTCATTCCAAACATTCCCTGGCGTCTGTAGAACGGTAGGTGAAACTATTCCTTTTGGAAAAATAAGCTCTGAATACTGATACAAACCTCTTCTGATATCATCTTTAACCAATTCAAAGTGAAAACTACCCGTTTTGAGATGCTGAATAATATCTTTTTCCAACATATTTTTGTCTTCATTAACTGGTAATGTAATCCAAAACGAATTCGAATTTACTGCAGTGTCTAATGCATCTAATAGTGTGTCAATTTCTTTTCTTCTCATTATCAAACTAACTATAACGGTTAAATAAAATTAGCCATTTATGGCGAACAGCTGAGCTGTAAATTTTATTTTTTGTTAGCTACTTTTTTATTGCATTTTGAGTGCTACTATGTAATGTAATACAATTTCTACTATTTACTTTGTTTAAAAGTCTTTTAAATTACCGCACAATAACTTTGAGCAATTATTGTTAATAATCTCTTATGAGATATATTTCATTATTAATATCAATATGCTTTTCTTTAGGTAATGTTTCTGCTCAGGACATTCCTAGCCTCACTAATTTAAATTACATAAACACGGCAGTAACGTTTCTCCAGTTCTCTCCAGACGGCAGAGCTTTTGGAATGGGAGAATCTGGAGTCGCTACTTCCGCAGATGCGTACTCAATTAATTGGAACACATCCAAACTTGCCCTCACGACAAAAAAAACTGAAATAGGTGTTTCAGTATCGAATTGGCTAGATGGTTCAGATAAAATGAATTATTTAAACTTTAGCGGTTATACCAAACTAGATAAACGGCATACTTTAAGTACATCTTTAACCTATTTTGGTATTGGAAATAACTTAAAGCCACAAGCTACATTTAACCTAAGAGAATATGAATTTACAGGGGGCTACGCATTCCAGTTAGCTGACCGAATTGGAATTGGTATAAATATGAAAGGTATTTATTCGAATTTGCCCAAGAACGTAATTGGCATTTCAACCCAAGAAAAATTAAGAGAGTGGGCTATTGCGAGTGATATATCATTTATTTACGTAAATGACGATATTTCTCTGAAAAAATGGCCTGCTCAATTGTCATTTGGGCTAAACATTTCAGATCTTGGGAATAAGTTGAATTATACAAATGGATATAATCCTATGTTTCTGCCTGCAAATCTAAAAATTGGAACGGCTTACGAAATTGACTTTAAGAACCACAAACGTTTATGCATTGCACTAGATTTTAATAAACTATTAGTGCCAACTCCTCCAGTTTATAGCGAAACCGGTGCTATATTATCAGGAATAGATCCGAATACAGGAATAGTCAAGGGACTTATACAATCTTTTTATGATGCTCCAGGAATTGTAATTCAGAATAGTGCTGGAATAGAGACGATTCAAAAAAATAGCAGACTAAGAGAGGAATTAAATGAAATTACAATTGGAGGAGGTTTGGAGTATGTCACCAATAAATGGTTTTTGGCACGCTTGGGATATTTTTATGAACATAAAAGCAAAGGTGAGAGGCAGTATTTCACATTGGGTTTTGGATTAACTTTAAAAGATAGAGTAGGAATTGACTTTTCTTATTTAGTCCCAGTAACTGATAGTGACCTCTTAATTCCGAGCTCCAGACTATCAATAAATTTTTCTTTGTAATTGCTAGGGAAAAGTGATTTATTAAAAACTATTGTATTAATTGTAGCCAACGCCAGTTCGTCTAATAACCCTAAAAATAGATAAAACATTAGACTTATTAACTGCGTTTTAAGCGATTTTAAGTTTAATTGGTAAAATATAATCTATAGGAATAAAGGTGCTTATATAAGATAGTATTGACCTTTGTGTTGCC
>JBGCGA010000107.1:0-17763 GCA_045110285.1 Crocinitomicaceae bacterium
TTCATCCACTGGGTTTTGATGGATATAATTAATCTTTTGCCAAACAAATGTTTCTGAATACAATTCAATGGCATGATTACCGGATTGCCAAAATTTAATCTTTTGGTTAGCTTTAGACTTTTTACCATTATTTTCAAATAATTTCATCATCCATTCTCTCCTACTTTCTGGCTCGTTTACTATTTGAAATAAAACTTGTTTTACAGTATGCCTTTTAAAATCTCTAATGACATCTTGCAATTGAAATGGCTCATTACAGTTAACTATCAAGTGTAAATGGTTCGTCATTAAACAATAAGCGTAAACATTTAGATCTTTATTCTTAATGCAATATCGCAAAGATTCTACAATTGCCTTTTTTGTGGTTTTTTCTTGTAAAAACATCTATCCAATCTACTACTGTTAGCGTTAAAAAATAACTAGTGTTTCTTTTGATTGTATGTTTTACACCTTGCTTGATGATCTAAAAATAGTGCTTATTTTTAATATTGAATTGCATAGCTATGCAGTGCAACTGCAAAAAAAATCTCGCCAAATGAGATAACCTGAACTTGTTGCACTTTTACTTATTGAACATTCCGCAGCAGCAAATGTTTTCACCGAAATTTTTGTAGGTGAAGCTACTGCGGAGCTAGGGCTGACCTTTACACCATGACCCCTTGCGTTACCCTTTAATAATCGTAAGAATAGTGTAGTCAATTATTTTATTTTTTTCATTAAAACACAATAATATATTTACTAATCTGCCATTTATGGTATTAAATTCATAAGGCAAATTTGCATTTCTGTAGTACACAAATTGACATAAGACTGAATTTCCCACAATTGGATAAAAGTGTAAAACCAAATTTGATGATTCATTCTTTGATAGTTTTTTTAGATCTTTGTTTGAACTGTTTAAATCTATTTTTTCAAATAACTCTAAATCTAAACAATTTACATTCTCAAAAAGTAAAGGATCAATTCCTGGAAACTTTTCAGAAATTCGAAAAGGAATTGACTCTTTATTTTTTTTTAATGCTTTGATTTCCTTATTAGTGAAGAATGGAAGAATACTGTTTTTTACATCTATATTATTGTTTAGAAACGTAATTGACTTATATATTTTTTCATCAACACAAATTTCGGCCATTGAGTTACTCTTAACTGATGGTATGAAAAGAGTTATTGAAAAAATAATAACTGAGTTTATAAAAAATGAATTTGTCATTAGATTCGTTTTACTAAAAATTACCCACTTCGTAGTAGCTGCGCTGCTGCGTTTTATTGCCTGTTAATATACTAATCATTTTACTGTTTTTGAAGTAGATGCAAATAAAACATTTCTACTTATAAGCCAACAAAACTGCCGCGAAGAAGGAAACTAATAATATGCAACCCAAAATTCATTACATTTGAGTAACCTCAACTCTTATGAAATACTCATGCTCAATAGAAATCAACTCCCCTATTGAAAAAGTAATTAAACAATGGCAAGACGAAAACCATTTTAAAGAATGGCAAGATGGTTTTCAAAGTATTGAACTGATAAATGGAGAGAAGAATGCTGAAAATTCAAAATCGAAAATAGTTTTGCAACAGGGTAAACGAAGAATTGAATTAATTGAAACGATTATAGCAAATGATTTACCTGCAGCAAAAAAAGCATCATACGAACACATTCACATGACCAACACGCAAACTAGTCGGTTTGAAAAGTTAGAAGACAATAAAACCAGATATATTTCTGAAGTTGAGTACACCCAATTTAATGGGTTGATGCCAAAATTAATGGCAAAATTATTCCCTGGCATGTTTAAGAAACAAAGCGAAAAATGGATGAAACAGTTTTAGGTATTTGCGGAGAAGTTACAATGAAAGAATGCTAGTTTTCTTCTTAAATCATTAACATTTCTTAATTCCACATCAAAAATCACGCCTTTTTTTATGGTTAACTATATTTTTGTATATTTGACATAGTTCAGAATTGCATTCAATATGTTAAAACAGTCGCTCAGTCATAAATTACTTCAAAAGCTATCGCCTCAGCAAATTCAATTAATGAAGTTGTTGCAAGTACCTACTATGGAACTTGAGCAACGCATTAAAGAAGAAATTGAGGAAAATCCAGCTTTGGAAGAAGGGGCTGAAAAAGATACCAAAGATGAATTGGCTGATGATTATGATCAAAGTGAACCAGAGCAAGTATCGGATGAATTTGACATTAATGACTATTTAGATGACGATTTGCCTCAGTATAAAACTTCGGTTAATAATTATTCTGCAGATGATGATGACCATGCTATTCCTATTTCTGGCGGAAAATCATTTCACGACATATTATCGGCCCAAATTGGTTTAAGAAATTTAAGTCAAAAAGAATCCGTTATAGCCGACACCATTATTGGTAATATTGATGATGACGGTTATGTTAGAAGAGAATTGCCAGCTTTAGTTGACGATTTGGCTTTTGGTTATAATATTGAAGTTACTGAAGCAGAAATTGAAGATGTATTATTTGTCATTCAAGATTTTGAGCCAGCTGGAGTTGGTGCTCGAGATTTACAAGAGTGTTTATTGCTACAATTAGAGCGTAAACACCACGGTGACATCTCTATATACACTGCCAAAAAAATTATTGAAACAAGCTTTGACGAGTTTACTAAAAAGCATTACCAAAAAATTAAAAAGAAATTTGAAATTGGTGATGACGATTTAAAAGATGCCATTGAAGAAATTACAAAATTGAATCCGAAACCTGGCAATTCACTTAAAGAATCAACCAGTAGTAATAATTTTCAGCAAATAATTCCTGATTTTATTTTAACTGAGGAAGAAGACAATTTGATATTACAACTCAACGGGCGAAATGCTCCAAAATTGAAAGTGAGCAGAACTTATGAAAATATGCTCCGAACTTATGCTGAAGGAGGGCAAACCAAATCAGACAAAGAAGCAGTTCAATTTGTAAAACAGAAACTAGATTCAGCAAAATGGTTTATAGAAGCCATTCAGCAACGTCAAAATACATTAATGGTAACCATGAATGCCATTTTGGAATACCAACACGATTTCTTTTTAACTGGAGACGAAACCAAGTTAAGACCAATGATATTGAAAGATATTTCTGAAATAGTGAATATGGATATTTCAACTATTTCAAGGGTGGCTAATAGTAAATACATTGCCACTCAATTTGGCACATTTAAACTAAAATACTTTTTCTCTGAATCGCTTTCAACCACTTCAGGTGAAGAAGTAAGCACAAGAGAGGTTAAGAAAATATTGCAAGATGCCATTGATGCAGAAAACAAGAAAAAACCCTTAACCGACGAAAAATTAGGTACTGTATTAAAAGAAAAAGGCTACAATATTGCACGAAGAACAGTTGCAAAATACAGAGAGCAACTAAGTATTCCTGTTGCCAGATTAAGAAAAGAGCTATGATGAAATCGTTTTTCACGACTTTAAGCTATATTTTTCACCCCTTATTTCTTCCACTAGTCGGCCTCTACTTTTTATTTTCAACGCCAGCAATTACGCCTGATATTGTTGACAAAACTTTGTACAATAATACTTGGGAAGTAAAACAAGCGATTTATTTAGTTTTTGCAACCTTAATGCTAATTGCACCGGGCATTAGTGTACTCATTATGTATTTTAGCAAGGTCATATCTTCTCTTACTATGGAAGACCGCAAAGAACGGCTGCATGTTATTACCATTGTGCTGCTTTATGCTGTATTCTGTTACGTTTTTTTGAGAATAAATATCTTGCCAAACGCAAACTATTCACTGCTATATTTACTACCCTATACTTTTGGAGTACTATTAGTTATTTTAGCTTGCTTAATTCTTACTTACTTTACAAAAGTGAGCTTACATGCGGCGGGAATTTTTGGCCTAATTGGTGCCGTTATTGGCTATTTTAACACGCAGATGAATTATAATTTACCGTTTATTTTAATTTTAATTTTTGTAGGCGGATTAATTTGTGCAGGAAGGTTATATTTAAAAGCCCATTCTAATAAAGACATTTTTATTGGTATTGTTACTGGATTCAGTATTGAATTTTTGTGCATGAAATTTGAGTGGTTTATATAGAAATATCTACTTTTACGAAAAAATTACCTATGAAAAAAATACTATTTATTGCATTTTCAGCACTTTTTATCATTAGCTGTGGCGGGTCAAAAGAGGGGCAGCCAGACAAATTGCCTTCAGGAGGATTCAATTTATTTACTATTGAACAAGACATTGCCCTAGGTGCTCAAGTTGCGCACCAGCTCGATTCTTTATCTGTAGAATATCCTGTACTTGATTCTGCAAGCAATGCTGCTGCTTATGCCTTTTTATATAATTTAAGAGACCGAATATTAGCAACAGGCAAAGTAAAATATGCCAAAGAATTTGCGTGGAGACTACGAATTATTGAAGACGATTCAACTTTAAATGCATTTTGCACACCTGGTGGTTACATTTATGTATACACGGGAATTATTAAGTATTTAGATACCGAAGATCAGTTAGCAGGTGTAATGGGTCACGAAATGGCACATGCCGATTTACGTCACTCAACACGTCAAATGACAAAATCGGGGATGTTATCCATTTTAGTTGAAGCTACTTTAGGAAATAGAGAAGCATTAAAGCAAATTACAAGTGGTGTAATTGGATTAAAGTTTAGTCGTGCGCATGAAACAGAAGCTGACCATATGTCTGTTAACTACTTATGTGGCACTGAATATGATGCAGATGGCGGCGCAGGCTTTTTTGAAAAAATTGAAGCTGCTGGAGGCTCGGGAACACCTGAGTTTATGAGCACGCACCCAAGTCCGGCCAACAGAGTGGCTAACTACCACAAATGGGCAAAGGAACAGGGTTGTGCTCCAGGAAAAGACAACACTGGAAGGTACGAAAGCTTTAAGAGATTGTTCTAAAGACAAACCTCTTTAAAAATTGCAAGCCCATTAGTGATAAACTAATGGGCTTTTTTTGTTGCAACACGAAAAATTAACACTTTTAAAGATTAATAGTTGTAATTTTGCACTCAAATAAAAGTCTCACATGAAGTTTTATACAGTACTTACATTCATACTCTGCTCTGCATTATCATACACTCAAAATAACTTTACAGTAAGCGGTAATATCAAAGACAATTCAACTGGCGAAGATATAATTGGCGCCAAAGTCACCGTTACAGAAATTGCTGGCAAAGGAGCAATATCAAATGTATACGGATTTTATTCATTGACATTACCCGAAGGAGAGTACACAATAAACTATCAATTTATTGGTTTTCAAAAAATTTCTAAAAAAATCACACTTAATCAAAACACTACAATAGGTGTTGAACTTGTAGCTACTCCAGAATTGTTAAACGAAGTAGAAGTAACTGCTGAGAAATTAGGTGATAATTTGAAAACAACCGAAATGGGAGTTGAAAAAATTAGTGTAGAAGACATAGCCAGTATTCCAGTACTTTTTGGAGAACAAGATGTTTTAAAAACCATGCAATTACTACCAGGAGTAAAATCTGCAGGCGAAGGTAATGCAGGGTTTTACGTAAGAGGGGGTGGAGCTGATCAGAACTTAATACTTCTTGATGAGGCTCCAGTTTATAACGCCTCTCATTTACTTGGTTTCTTTTCTGTTTTTAATTCAGATGCTTTAAAGGATGTCAAATTATACAAAGGTGGTGCACCAGCAGAATTTGGTGGGCGACTATCGTCAGTAATGGACATTAAAATGAAAGAAGGAAATTCCAAAAAATTTGCAGCTAGCGGTGGAATCGGATTAATTTCAAGCCGATTAACTTTAGAGGCTCCAATCGTAAAAAATAAAGGATCTTTTATACTGTCAGGACGCAGAACTTATGTAGATCAATTTTTGAGATTTTCTGATAATCCAAATCTAGACGGGGCTGGATTATATTTTTACGATTTTAACGCTAAAGCAAATTATAGAATTTCAGATAAAGACCGAGTGTTTGTTTCTGGTTATGTTGGCAGAGATCAATTCAAATTTGGTAGCCAGCTACAATTTGATTGGGGAAACACCACAGCCACAGCAAGGTGGAACCATATTTATAACGGTAAACTATTTGGAAATGCTACTTTTATTTACAGTAAATACAATTACGTTATTGGAATTGGAGAAGGCAGTAGTAAAGTAGAAATAGGTTCAGACATTCAAGATTTTAACTTTAAAAAGGATTTTGACTATTTCGTTAATTCAAACAACACCATTAAATTTGGAGGAAATATTATTCACCATACTTTTGAACCTGGGGACATAAACATAGGTGAAGGTTTAGGGTTTACGATTGATGATATTCCAGTAAAACACTCATTAGAATCTGCACTATACATTTCAAACGATCAAAAAGTAGGAAGAAGGTTGAACTTAACTTATGGTATTCGTTATTCTAATTTTACACAAATTGGTCCAGGCGAAACTTATACTTTTAACGAAGATGGCTCAATTGACTCCATAGCTTACTACTCCACTAACGAAAAAGTAGTATCGTATAATGGTTTATCGCCAAGATTAGGGATAAATTTTGTTTTGAATGAAAAAAGCTCATTAAAAGGAGGTTATTCAAGAAACTATCAATTTCTACATTTAATTTCAAACTCAACTGCAGCAACACCCACCGATATTTGGTTGCCATCTAGCCCAATTATAAAACCACAAATTGTTGATCAATATGCACTGGGTTACTTCAGGAATTTTAGAAATAATACGATAGAATTTTCAGCTGAAACCTATTATAAAGACTTTCAGAATGTGATTGATTTTAGAGATGGTGCCGAAGTGACATTAAACCCAAATGTAGAATCAGAATTACTTTTTGGAATTGGAAGAGCATATGGGATAGAATTGCTTTTTAAGAAAAAAGTAGGAAAATTCACAGGTTGGTTAAGCTATACTCTATCAAAAACTGAAAATAAAATTGAAGGGATAAATAATGGTGATTGGTTTTCTGCCAGGCAAGACAGAACACATGACGTATCTGTGGTACTAATGTACAGACTCAACAATAGATTGGATTTTAGTACTTCTTGGGTATATTATACAGGTAACGCCGTAACATTTCCCAGCGGAAAATACATAATTGAAGGCCAGGTAGTCAATGAATTTACGGAAAGGAATGGGTATAGAATGCCTGACTATCACCGATTAGATTTAGGGGTAACTTTAAAAAGTAAGCGCACAAAATTAATTACAGATGCTGACAATAATCAAATAGAAGTTCCAAAGAAGTTTGAATCGAGCTGGAATTTTTCAATTTACAATGCTTACGGAAGAGAAAATGCTTATTCTATCACATTCCAAGAAAATGAAATAACTGGACAAACAGAAGCAGTTAAGCTCGCTTTATTTAAGTTCATACCCTCAGTGACCTATAACTTTAAATTTTAAGAAAATGAATTACATCAAAATCATCATCATAGCCATAGTTACTCTTGGTTTCTTCTCTTGCGAAGAAGTCATTGAACTCCCACTTAACAATGCCAATCAAAAAATTGTTGTAGAAGGTTTTACCTCAAACATTGAAGGAAGGAACTTCATCAAACTGACCAAAACGAGCAATGTTTATACAACCAATAACTTTGAAACAGTATCAAATGCAGAGGTAATTATTACAGACAGTGACGGTATTAACTACGTATTTACGGAGGACCCAGAAGATTTAGGTGTTTATGTTCTACCAGGCTACAAAGTTGAACCAAACAAAACATATACCTTAAAAGTCACGTCAGGTGACGAGGTAATTACGGGTGTTAGTCAAAGCTCTTTTGAGCCAAATTTAGACATTTTATTGGCTGGCAAAAAAGGGCAAGTTCAGGAATTTCTTCCAGAAGATTTGCAGGATGGACTTTCATTCTTTCCAGATGATCTTAGATTAGTCTTTTATTTATTTTCAGATCCAGAACCAGTTGGAGATAATTATAGAATTATTGCTTATGTAAATGGAGAAAGGGAGGACGATATGTACATTGCCAATGATGTATTGAGCTCAGGGCAGCCCATTGGAGGCGTGCTATTCGGAACTGATGTTGATTCAACAGACACTGTACATATTGAACTTTTGACAATGGATAATGCCAATTATGATTATTTCTTCTCATTGGTTAACAACACCAGCACGGGGCCTTTTGCTGCCACACCGTCAAATCCTGTTTCAAATTTAACCGATAATGCACTCGGTTATTTTGGAGCCTATTTGATGGATACTGTAACTACTGTGGCATTTTAATTTACCAAAAAAGCTTAATTGAATTCACTTATTGATCAGAACAAAAAAACAATCCCAATTTTATTTTTAATTTAGCGCAGTTATATCATGACTAAACGAGTTAAGAATACTAAAAATGGATTAAAAACAGCCTATGCATCTACAATTGTAGGCATAGTTTTGGTCCTTTCTGTTCTGGGAATTAGTGCATGGTTAGTATTGGGAATTAACTCCCTAAAAGACTCTAAAATAGAAGAACTCGAAGTTGATTTATTTTTTGATCACCAAGTTAATGAACTAGACTTGAAATTAATTGAAGCGGAATTGAGCGAAAAACCTTACGTCAAAAAAGCATTTTACAGATCAGCTGAAGAAGCTTGGGAAATTACAAAAGCCTTTGTAGGCGACAGTGCATTGCAAGTGATCGGAAACGAAAACCCTTTAAATCATTCCGTGATCCTGAATTTAAAAAACAACTATGTAGTGCTTGACAGCATGAAACAAATTGAAAAAGAACTCCTAGCAACATATGACGGGCAAATTTTGGAGGTTAACTATAGAGAAGAAGCTTTTAAAGACATCAATATTAATGTTAAGAAACTCCTTTACTTTATTCTCTTCGTCGCTATTCTCCTTTTACTAGTTGCCATAGCATTAATTAATAACACCATTCGTTTAGCGCTGTATTCCAAGCGATTTACAATAAAAACAATGCAACTAGTTGGAGCTACTCCCCGTTTTATTCGTAAGCCATTTATATGGCAAGCCATTTGGCAGGGCCTTATTTCTGGTTTGTTAGCGGGAGCTGTTGTATTTGGATTTTTGCTGTTACTAGAACAGTTCATACCGCAGATTATTCACATGACAGATATTAAATTATATTTAATAGTTTTGAGTGCAATTATATTATTTGGAATACTAATTACCGTAATGTCTACTAGCATAGCCTTAAAAAAGTACTTAAGAATGAAGCTAGACAGTCTGTACGGATAAAAATAAAAAAATGAGTAAAGACAATTTTGTATTTGGGAAGGACAATAAAATGTTCATTATTATTGGATTTGTAATCACCCTAATAGGGTTTCTTTTAATGATGGGTGGAGGTTCAGACGACCCAACAGTGTTCAATGGAGAAGAATTATTCAGTCCGGTTAGAATTACAGTAGCACCATTTTTAGTAATTATTGGCTACTTGGTAGTGCTTTATGGCATTATGAAAAAACGTAAGGTCAAGTAAATAATATGTCAATATTAGAGGCAATAATTCTTGGAATAATTCAAGGGTTAACAGAATTTCTGCCAGTCAGCAGTAGCGGTCATTTGGAATTAGCAAAATTTATAATGGGTAATGATTCTCTACCCAAAGAAAGTATGCTAATGACAGTTGTTTTGCATTTTGCAACTGCTTTGAGTACCGTTGTGATTTTTAGAAAAGACATTGCAGAAATTATTAAAGGACTTTTTCAATTCAAATGGAACGACGAGTTTAAATTCTCATTAAAAATTGTGCTATCAATGATTCCTGCAGCAATTATTGGTGTTGCTTTTAACGATCAAATTGAAGCATTTTTTAACGGTAAAATTCTACTTGTTGGCAGTATGCTTTTAGTAACAGGTGGTTTATTACTTTTAGCAGATAAAGCTAAAAACACAAATGAATCTGTTGGTTTTGGGCATTCGTTAATCATTGGCATTTCACAAGCCATTGCCATTTTACCTGGCATATCTCGTTCAGGTGCCACAATATCAACTTCAGTTTTATTGGGAATTGACAGAGAAAAAGCAGCTCGTTTTTCATTTTTAATGGTAGTTCCTTTAATTTTTGGCAAAATTGCAAAAGATGTTATGAGTGATGAATTTACTACATCATCAATTAGTGCCGTAAACTTATCGGTGGGATTTATTTTTGCGTTTTTAACAGGTCTTTTGGCATGTACTTGGATGATAAAACTTGTTAAGCGATCAAAGCTTTCATACTTCTCGTTCTATTGCTTTATTGTAGGTGCCATTGCTATTATTTACGCAATTTATTAATTCATGGATAAAATTTTTGATTTCAAGACAGGCGAAATTCTGCTCGTTGATAAACCGTTAGACTGGACTTCGTTTGCAGTGGTTAATAAACTGCGTTGGAAAATAAAAAATCGACTTGGAGTAAAAAAAATTAAGGTAGGTCATGCCGGTACTCTAGACCCCCTTGCTAGTGGTTTACTCATTTTATGTACAGGTAAAAAAACGAAAGAAATTGAAACATTTCAGGGTCTAGAAAAAGTTTACTCTGGCAGTATTACCCTTGGTGCCACTCGCCCATCCTATGACATGGAAACAGAAATTGACCAAACATTTGAAACCAAACATATAACCGGAGATTTAATTAAGCAAACAGCTGCAGGAATGCAAGGTGAAGTTGACCAAATGCCACCTATATTTTCAGCAAAAAAGGTAAACGGGCAAACAGCTTACAAACTAGCTCGAAAAGGTGAAGAGGTTAATCTTAAACCCAAACGCATAGAAATCAAAGAATTCAAAATAACATGCATTAAGGGCAATGCTGTACATTTTATGATTACTTGTTCTAAGGGAACGTATATCCGCAGTATTGCTCATGACTTTGGAAAAGCACTTCATTCTGGAGCTTATCTATCTTCATTAAGGAGAGAGGCCATTGGCGAATTTAATGTTGCTGACAGTAAATCGATTGAAGAATGGATAGAAACCATTGTTAAGAGTGAAATTATTGAAGCGCAATAGGTCAAATTTAAATCAAGTTTCTATATTTGTTCCTAAATCGTTTTATAAACCTTTTATTTCCTATGAAAAATTGTCCAAAATGTCAAAAAGATTTTGAAGGTCGGTCTAATCAAAAGTTTTGTAGCCCTAAATGTAAAAATGCTTTCCATAACACCGAAAACAAAGCAAAGGAGCAACATGTAAAGCACATTAACAGAGCTTTACACAAAAACTGGACGACCTTACAAAAAGTATTCGAAATTTACAGAAGCTCGCCTATTAAGAAAGAAGTACTTAATGCGTATGGATTTGACGATAAATACCATACTCATATATATAAAAGCCCGAATGGTGAAAGTTACAATATGGTATACGATATGGCTTTTAAACCCTATTTTGATGATCAAATACAAATAGTAAAACTAGACGATTAACCTTATTTTTATGAAGCAACTATTAGTTTGCTTGGCTGTTACTGCTTCACTGTCAGTTTTTGCTCAAGATAGCACCAAAAAGGTGATTAACAATCAAACTTATGATATTTGGAATTCAATCCAAAATGTAGTTTGGA
Organism: Crocinitomicaceae bacterium; assembly: GCA_045110285.1. Taxonomy (GTDB): domain Bacteria; phylum Bacteroidota; class Bacteroidia; order Flavobacteriales_D; family Crocinitomicaceae; genus Putridiphycobacter. The sequence continues at coordinate 11,522 of JBGCGA010000107.1, forward strand.
GTAAAAACGGCGATTATATTTCTTACAGAATAGGCGCTCCTAAAGCGGATCAATGGCTGTATCTTCAAAATTCAAAATCTTTAAAAAAAGATTCAATTCTAAAGGGAGAAGGCATTGAATTTAATTCAAATTCAAAGTATGCTGTATTTAATATTACTGCAGGTTATGATACCATAAGAGCACTAAAGTTGAAGGATACTAAACCTAGTAAATTTCCGAAAGATTCGTTAGGGATTATATGGTTAGGTAAGGATTCCATTCTAAAAATTGCTTCTGTTAATTCCTTTGAATTGGCCAAGGAAGGAAACTGGATGGCCTACTTAAGTTCAGAAGATACAAGAGCCGAATGCCCAACATATAAAAAATGGCAGATTTTTAAGAAAAAGAAAAAATGTGACCGTCCCAAAACAACTGGTAAATCGTTAGCGGTTTTCAATCCTTTAACTGGTGATAAAACAATAATTCATCAAGTAGTCAACTATCGATTTAATAAACCAGGCACTTCCCTATTCTACTCCACAAGTGAAAAAGGAGGTAGTGATACGTTAAGTTTATTCCAAATAGATTTAAAAACTAAAAAAGTATCTAGTATTATTGAAAATCAACTGGCAATCAGTTCATTTACTATTGACGAAAGTGGTAATCAAGTAGCATTTACCACCACAACTGACACTAACAAAATTAAGACCTTCCACTTAGCATATTGGACAATAGGTAATGAAAAAGCTACCATTATTGTTGATACAAATTCAACAGGAATTAAAGATAATTGGGCTGTTTCAGAATATAGCAATACATACTTTTCAAAAGATGGAAAATCAGTGTTTTTTGGCACTAATTCAATTGTAGAGCAGGAGCCAAAGGATACATTACTATCATCAGAAAAAGCTAAACTAGATGTATGGTCTTGGACCGATAAGCAAATTCAACCACAGCAATTAAGGAGGGTGAAACGTAAAAAAAAGGAGACGTTTACAACAATAGTTAACCTTAGTACGAGTCAAATTACACATTTAGAAACTGAAGAAAATGAATCAGTTTTTGTGAATGCAGAACTTAATCGGACGGTAGCATTAGGTAGAAATACCAATAATTATCTTAAATCAAATTCGTGGGACTTTCCTTGGAAAGCAGATTACTTTATTGTGGATTTAGTTAGTGGTCAAAAAAAGGAAATGCTCAATAAACAAGCTTATTTTCCGTCACTTTCACCTTCAGGAAATTACCTAGTGTGGTATAATGGAGCCGACAGCTGCTGGATGAGCACTTCAATTGAAAACAACACCTCTGTAAATCTAACAAAAAACATTAACGACTTATTTTACTCCGATAATAATGGAAATCCGTCTGACCCTTATCCCGAAGGTGCAATTGGATGGACAAATAAAAATGGAGTGGAAAGAATTTTAATAAAAAGTAAACACGATATCCATGAATTTAATCCTACTAATATTTCCGACCAAACCATAATTACAAAAGGATTAGGTAAAACTAACCTAGTAAAATACACGTTACTGAACTTTGAGGAGGACTCAACCTATATTAATGTTAGTCGTTGTTTTTTTAAAGGTGTTGATCAATTAAGTAAAAATGAGTTTATCATAAAAAATAGTGATTTTACTCGACCATACTTAGCTGGTGCTCACAAAATACTCGATATTAGAAAAGCTCCAGAATCTAAAGATATTTCATTTCGAGTAATGACTGTTAGCGCTTATCCAAATCTTTATTTAACTGATTTTGATTTTTCAAAAAAACGTGTTTTAACAAATGCGAATCCGCAACAAACGGACTACAATTGGGCTACCGTTGAGCAAGTGAGGTGGGAGTCGTACAAAGGTCTGGAATTACAAGGCTTACTTTATAAACCAGAAGACTTTGACCCGTCTAAAAAGTACCCCATGATTGTTTATTTTTATGAAAAAAATGATGACAGACTTCATTCCTATTATAGTCCTAAACCAACAGCATCCATTGTTTTTCCAACAGAATATGCCAGCAATGGCTACTTAGTCTTTATCCCTAACATTCTTTATACTCCTGGCCATCCAGCACAATCAGCTTTTGACTGCATAGTAAGTGGTACAGATTATTTAACTGAAAAATACAACTGGATTGACAGCAATAAACTAGCACTGCAAGGACAAAGTTGGGGTGGATACCAGACTGCTCAACTAATAACAATGACCGACAAATATGCCTGTGGAATGGCAGGGGCTCCTGTAAGTAACATGTTTTCTGCCTATGGCGGAATTCGTTGGGGAAGCGGAATGAGTAGAATGTTTCAGTATGAAAAAACACAAAGTAGAATTGGTTGCACAATTTGGGATTGCCCAGAATTGTATATTGAAAACTCACCTATTTTTGGCTTGCCAAAAGTAAGTACACCACTGTTAATTATGCACAACGATAATGACGGGGCAGTTCCGTGGTATCAAGGAATAGAAATGTTTATGGGCTTGAGAAGACTTGAAAAACCAGTTTGGATGCTTAACTATAATGGTGATCAGCATAATTTGATGCAAAATGCCAACCGTGAAGACTTAAGCTTGAGAATGCGTCAATTTTTTGACTACTATTTGAAAGATGAACCAATGCCTTTGTGGATGAAAAATGGCGTTCCAGCGGTTGAAAAAGGCAATCCGTCTAATTTACAGCTAGAATCAGTGGATTAATTTCTTTTTTTCATAACTTTACCTACAGTCTTTTTATGAAAAAATTAATTGCAATACTCATTTTAATGTCAGGTGTCTCTTTCGGCAGTTTTGCCCAAGATATTGCAAAAATTCCAAATGCCATTACACCTAATAATGATGGCATAAATGATGTGCTAGTTATCAGAACAGTAGGCGTTGAGGCTCTGGCTGTTACAATATACAATCGATATGGTAGCGTTGTATATCGCTACTTTGGCCTAAACGGAACGTGGGATGGTCACAATCATGCTGGAGAACCTTGCGTGGATGGCGTTTACTTTGTTGTGGCCGAATGCACAATGCCAGATGGCTCAAAGGCAGTAATTGACCAGCACGTTACTTTGCTGAGGTAGTTCAAATCGCAACCATTCAATCTTTTCTTTATCAAAAATGCAATTCAGCATCCTAAAATAACAGTTCAGCAAATTCCACTTTTTATTTGAAAATTTGCGCTTTATCATTGCCTAAACAAAACATCACGCAATGAAAAAAATAGGACTTATTTTAATACTTATCGCTCAGGTTTCGGCATTCGGTCAAGAGTATACTCAAAACATTAGAGGCATTATTACAGATAAACAATCTGAAGCACCCTTGCCAGGTGTACAAGTAACGATAATAGGAAGTGACCCTATAATTGGCACAATTACCGACCTTAATGGAAACTTTGAATTAAAAGGAATTCCTGTTGGCCGAGTAATTATGCAGGCTGCATTTATTGGCTATCAAACAGCCATTATTCCCAACTTAGAATTGACAACAGGTAAAGAATTAGTAGTTAATGTTTCTTTGGAAGAAAGTGTTACCATGCTTGATGCCGTTGAGGTAAAATCTGGTGAAGATAAAACGGAGACCATTAATAAAATGTCAACCGTTAGCGGCAGAACCATTTCAATTGAAGAAGCAGGCAAGTTTGCGGGAACTTTGAATGATCCAGCAAGGATGGCTCAAAACTATGCTGGGGTGAGCGGCGTCAGTGACGATAGAAATGATATTATTATAAGAGGTAACTCACCTTTGGGCGTTTTATGGCGAATGGAAGGCATTGATATTCCTAGCCCTAATCATTTTTCATCATTAGGAACTACTGGAGGACCAGTAAGTATGCTAAACATTAACAACCTATCAAATTCAGATTTTTTCACTTCCGCTTGGTCGGCTAATTACGGCAATGCATTATCGGGTGTATTTGACTTAAGATTGAGAAATGGGAATAGCGCCAAAAGAGAGCATTTAGCGCAAGTAGGATTCAACGGATTTGAATTCGGAACAGAAGGTTATTTTTCTAAAAACAGCAGAGCCTCTTACCTATTTAATTACCGATATTCAACCTTAGGCGTTATTAGTGCTTTAGGAATTGATTTAGGGGTTGGAGCTGCCGTACCTCAGTACCAAGATTTAACTTTTAAAATGAATTTTCCCACTAAAAAAGCTGGCCGTTTCTCATTATGGGGTATTGGTGGAGTGAGCTATATTGAATTTGAACCAAGCGAAGAACTAGACTCCACTAATTTATATAGCGACGCAAGCGAGCAGTCTCGGTTCGATTCGCAAACAGGTGTTATTGGTGCCTCTCACAAGTATTTTTTTAATAAAAATACCTTTTCGGAATTGATTCTAGCCTATTCTATTTCTAGAACCGGTGGTTTTATTGATACGATTAGCGAAACTGGTGCAAGATTTAATACGGTAGGCTTTGATAGAAAACAGATAAAAGCTTCTGCCAACTATAAAATAAATCATAAAATTAATGCTAAAAATACGGTGGCATTTGGAGTCATTGCAGAGAATTTTGCTACCGATATTTTAGATACTGTTTATGCCATTAACGATTACAGAACCATATCCGACAATGAGGGGAGTGCTAATTTATTGCAAACATATATCAACTATCAACATAGATTTTCGCAAAAACTGATTTTTAACGGCGGCTTGCATTCACAACACTTTCAACTTACCAATTCTAATAGTATTGAGCCCCGCTTGGGTTTAAAATATAATATGAATCCAAGACATACTTTAAGTGTAGGGGCGGGACTTCACTCACAAATGCAACCAATAACCGTGTACTTTATTGAAGAAACAGTTAACGACCAAATTACTTTACCAAATCAAAATCTTGACTTCAGTAAATCTATTCATAATGTATTGGGTTACGACTTTAGAATTTCTGAAAATATGAGATTAAAAACCGAAGTCTATTTTCAGTACCTCTATAATGTGCCTGTTGATTCTTTTGCTTCTTCTTTTTCAATGCTTAATCAAGGGGCAGACTTTGTATTACCTAGTGGATCTGGATATATTAATGAAGGGACAGGAACAAATTATGGGGTTGAAATTACCTTAGAACAATTCCTAAATAAAGGCTTTTATTTTTTATTCACCACTTCCCTATTCGATTCTAAGTTTAAAGGAAATGATGGCATTGAGCGAAATACAGCGTTTAATGGCAACTATATTTTTAATGCTTTGGCAGGAAAAGAAATTCAAATTAATGAAAAACTAACGCTTGGGTTTGATTTAAAATCAACTTTAGCAGGTGGCAGAAGGTACACACCTATTGATTTAGAGGCATCCAATTTAATTGGGAGCGAAGTGCGACAAGGAGATCAGCTTTTTGAAGGGCAACATCCTAACTTTTTTAGATTTGATTTTAAAACAACCATCAAATTAAATGGAAAACGAACGACTCAAAAGTGGAGTGTAGATTTACAAAACTTAACTGGTCAACAAAATATATTTCAAGAAGGCTTTAACCCTGCAACTGGAAACATTGGGTACGTTTACCAAAGAGGCTTTTTCCCAAATGTACAGTACGCCATTACTTTTTAAGAATAAAGAATTACTTTTAGAAACAGATTGAGGCGTAAAATGAGGTATATAAGCAGGGCAGAAAGAATGAAAATAATCGGGTTTAACGACTATCGATTAATGGCCATTGGAATTCCTTTATTTTCTTTTTTCTTTCCATTTTTTGTTTTTGAAATAAAACCGACAGATGGGCTGAGCCTCTTTTTCGTTTCAGCCGCCATTAGTCTTGTACATATTGTTATATTTTGGTTGGTAGAGCGCTATCTTATCATCATCATTCGTGAAGCATACCCAACTGTTGCGGAGTACAAAAAAAGACTCATTATACAATCCGTGGTGGTAGTGATTTCTACTTTTTTACTCTGCCTGCTTTCAGAATTTGCCGAAATGTGTTTTGGCGCAGCACCCGAAGTTTTTGATGTTCCTTTTTCAAAAATTTTTGTTGGAAGCCTAGTAGTCACAGTCATTATTATCAGCATTTATGAAGGTATTTATTCATTTCAACTCTACAAACAAAGTTTAATCAAAAATCAAGAATTAGAAAAAAGAAATACGCAAGCACAGCTAGATACTTTAAGAAATCAAGTCAATCCCCATTTTTTGTTCAATTCTCTGAACACACTTATTTCAATTATTCCTGATGACAGTGAGACAGCTGTTAATTTTACAGAAAAACTATCGAATGTTTACCGTTATATTTTAGAAATAAGAGATAAAGAAATTATTACACTAGCA
>JBGCGA010000108.1:0-5425 GCA_045110285.1 Crocinitomicaceae bacterium
GAAGTGAAACGGAACCGAAGTAAGCCCTGGTGGGCCCACAAAAGGTTTTGCGAAAGCAGAGCCTTTTTTTGTGCCCTAAAGTGGCGAGAAGTTTATGCTGAGTGAAGTGAAACGGAACCGAAGTAAGCCCTGGTGGGTCCACAAAAGGTTTTGCGAAAGCAGAGCCTAATTAATAACTGTTTAACGTGGTTGTTAAAATTATTGGAAGGCGATATATGCACTTATTTTTTGCCATAAAAAAAGCGCACTGTTTCCAATGCGCTTTCAATATTTTAGTAGGGTCTATTCTATTTCTAAAAGAAAATCACCTCTTCTAATTTTACGACTGGCTTTAATTTATAAGCCCCATTTCCTGTCTGGACAATAGATTTTTCAGCATCAAAATCAATCGTTATTTCAACAGAATCTTGTGCCTCAATTTCAGTGTTTAAATTAATTTTTAAACCCGTTTTATCTTGACTCGATAAATCAAGAGGGTTCACAATACTATCTATCACAACATAATTATCATCACCTAATAACAACCTCATTTGAGATATGTTTCCAGTTGGGATTAGTCCTCCATCTGTAATTGCTGCGGTTACACCGTTTTGCAAATCAAGTAAATTATACATCCCTACATTTGTAGGTAAATCCGTCCACCCACTTACGGAGTCTGAGCCACCATAATGTACTGATACATTTACAATTTCAACATTTACAGAATCATAATCGATTGGCTGATCTACCATTTTCACTTTTAAATAAGCGGTTTTGTTTGTATCTTTCTGACAAGCAACAACTACTAATCCAATCACCAAAATTGGCATAATTGTAAACATTAAATATTTTCTTTTCATCATCACTCTAAATTTTTTCAAAGGTACATATAAAAATACCACAGGCTATGCTATAACCCAAAGTTTACAATTGGTTACTATGGCATATAATTAGGTAGCTTCTGCAATTCGCTCACAGCATATAATAGCTTATACCTCAAAACAACCCAATAATTTTGTCACTTTATCCAAGGCGTTAATCACATTTGAAATTGAAAGCCTTAGATAGGCTAAGTACTTGTCTGTAATAAATCTGCTTTCAAAAGTTTCGTTGGCTAACTTCAAAAGTTCCCGTAATTCATGCATTACTGCTAAAAAATGGTCTGCCTGATCTTTTTTCTCTGTTTGGGCTGTGCCATGCGACACAAAAGATGAAATACTTAATGCCTTTTTTCGCATCACTACTCGGTAATTCTCTTTATCGTTTTCTGGAAATAAATCAGACACTTTAAATACAACTTCAATTAAGTCGCGCGTACTTTTTCGAACCAATGTTTTTGATTGAATTAATTCTTGAAGTGGAGTTAATGACATGATTAGAGTGAAGGTAATATATTTGGCAAAATAAAGCCGTATCTATAATGTGACTTTTTATAAAAACTCTGTAAGTAATTCAGTAATTTTGCGTCATACTTTTTGTAAAAACAATCAATGGAAGAACTACATAAAGACGTGGCTGACTATTATGGCCAAGAACTACAAAAATCTGAAGATTTAAAAACAAACGCTTGTTGCACTTTAACAGCACCTCCAAAACATATTCGTGAGGCATTAGCAATGGTTTCAGACGAAGTACAAGCTAAATATTACGGCTGTGGTTTAACCATTCCGTCTGCCATTGAAGGGTTAAGAATTTTAGATTTAGGATCAGGTAGTGGACGTGATTGTTATATAGCCGCTAAATTAGTAGGTGAAAATGGTTATATTGTAGGTGTTGACATGACAGATGAGCAATTAAAAGTTGCCAACGACAATATTGAATACCACCGCGAAAAATTTGGGTACGCCAAATCGAACGTTGAATTTATAAAAGGAAATATTGAAAAGTTAGATGAATTGAATCTTGAAAAAGGTAGTTTCGATTTAATAATTTCAAACTGCGTTATTAATTTGGCGGCAGATAAAGATAAAGTGTTGAAAGATGCCTTTGATTTATTGAAACCAGGCGGAGAAATGTATTTTTCTGATGTTTATTCTGACAGAAGAATCCCACAGCATTTACAAGACAATAAAGTACTATGGGGAGAGTGCTTAAGTGGCGCCTTGTATTGGAACGACTTTTTAAATGCTGCTAAAGGAGCTGGATTTACTGATCCACGTGTAATGGAAGACAAACCTATTACCATTGAAAACCCAGAATTAGAGGTAATTGTAGGTGACATTAAGTTCTACTCTGTTACTTATAGATTATGGAAAATTGAAGGACTTGAAACTGATTGCGAAGACTACGGACAAGCCATTGCTTACAAGGGAGGTATTCCGGAAAATGATACCGCTTTTGAATTAGATAATGGGCATTACTTTGAAAAAGGTAAAATTATGACTGTTTGCGGTAATTCATACAATATGATTCACAAAACCAGATTCAAAAAATACTTTGATTTTTATGGAACGTGGGACACGCATTATGGCATATTTGAAGGTTGTGGTGGTAGTAGTCCTTTTACTGAATTAAGTACCGAAGATTGCGCTGATGGCTCTTGCTGTTAAATAATTGATTATTTATTGCCTGTATTTTACTTTTTTCTATTTTTGCTTACATGGCATTGAACAAATCAAATTGTTTAAAAACATTAGGGTTATCGGCTGGCGCCTCCAAGTCAGAAATCAAAAAAGCTTATCGAAAATTAGCACTACTTTATCATCCAGATCGGAACAACTCTGATGATGCTGTTGACAAATTTATAGAAATTGACAAAGCCTATGATTATTTAATGAACCCTGCATCCTATTTGCAGAAACAAAAAGCCACTCAACCAAGCTCAAGTCAAGCAGACCGCGTAGCAAAAGCTAGAGAAAACTATAAAAAAAGAGTCGAAAAAGAGAAAAAAGAAAACGAAGAATATTTCAATAACTTATTTAGTGGAACCAAGGGCAGACTGCTTTTTATTGTATCTATCATATTTGCAATCTTTGGATTCTTATTGCTACTTGACAGTTTCCTGACTAATAAAAAATCTTCTGAAACTATCAATTCTCTATTTTCACAAAACTATTCTTACGTTTCTATCTTAACTGACGATTACGAATACCATTTTCCAATCGACGACTATTCATATATTAACCATGCGAATAGGCTAACTACTAAAAAATCCTTTTTATTTAATGAGGTTGTAGCGTTAACCATTTCTGGAGAAACAAATGAATTTACCTATCGCTTTTTACCTTATCAATACTATTATATTCCAATAGGTTTACTCTTTTTCTTACCCATTTATATTTACCATTATCGTAAAATGAAACTGTGGTTTACCTTATCGTATATCATCTCCTACTATTTAGTTCCCTTTATTTTTATCTTTTTCTTACTTGCCAATTATCGAATTTTTTCATTGTTCAGACTGTATTAGAAAATAAGACGCAGCATTTATTTAAGTTCACATTTTGTTACCATTCATATAATTCTACTTATAACTAAAAATGCACTAAATGAAAAAGTTTATTGTTGCAGGATTGCTAGCTTCCCTTATTTTTCAATGTCAAAATAATGTGAACTCAAGTCCCACCCAATCGCAAAATAGAATTTCGGAATTGGATACCATTACCCTTATAAATTCTGTAGCTTTAAGCAAAATTGACAGCTTATTTGACCGAACCACCATCAAAAAACGATTGCAAAATAAAATTGAGCAAAACAAACCATTAATTGTTCATTTATATGTTCCATTGTGCGACAACGACCATCAAGGCATTGTGCCAACTACAGCTAGTTTAGGCAATGGATTAAGTTTACGGACAAACCTATATTGGGCAACTAGTGGCGGTACAAAAGGTTATTTTAAAAAAAGGCCAAAATGGAAAACTGTATTTAATGATTTTGACATTGACACCAATGTGCTGGAACGAATTGTATTTGAGCGACAATATAAAAATACAACTGTTTTTTTGGTGGCTGATGCCTATAGAGGTGACAGAATGGAAGAAACAATCAATAATTATTTGGCGGCAATTTCAAACAATCGACATGAATCTATCTTTTTAAACGATTCTACTGAATTAGAGATTGCGGGAAAGTCTGATCTCATTATGTTTAACGGGCATAATGGCGCTATGGATGCCATAACAATTAAGCCATGGATAAACGCCAGTGCTAAACGAACTGATATTGTTATGAACGCTTGCTTAACATATGAGTATTTGCAAAACGAATTCATGCAAGCAGGTGGCTATCCACTTGTAAGAACAAATACATTACTATATCCCGGAGCTTATGTGCTTGATCAAATTATTACAGATTGGGTTGCAGGAACCGAAGAAAAGCAGCTTTGCCTAAACGCTGGACAAGCCTATTGCTTAAAGCACAATTGCGGCAAAGGCACCAAAGTGTATAAAACAGGCTGGTAAAATTCAATTATCCGTAGTTTTATACGGATAAAACTACGGATAAATTTTTCTGCTTGGAGGTAATTTAATACCTTTAAGTAAGCCCCCAGCATTGCGGCACTCAGCTAATTAAAGCCATGAATCAATTTGTCACAACTTTGAATGAAAATAAGACTAAAACTTCAATCAATTTCTTATATTTAAATCAAAACCAGCAAAATACATAATGCTTGTATATGCACCTAGGTGTTTATACCAACATGTTATGAGCAACGCGAGTTCTAACAGTACATAAAAAAACTTATGAAAGCTTGTAATACAAAAAATGGGAGATAATAATACAGAATATCATTATAAGAAGACAGGGACAGTAGGAATGATAATTGCTTCTGTTATAATAATTATAGTATTTATTTCTTGTTCGATACTCTTACTTACCATTAAAGATCAAATGCCAGTTCCATTGCTAGTGTTAGTTTTTGTAATACAGATTATAGCATTACGAGAAATAATTCCTAGAACGATTTTTCTGATATTCAATGCTCTTAAAAACAAACCTGCAATAAAGCTTACAGAAGAACTGTTAATTGATAACGTTAATAGAAAAAGAATTAAATGGATTGATATAGAGGAAATTGGCGGACTCAATATTTCTAGAGGAAACATGTATATTCCGATAGAGATCACAAACAGACAGGAATATTTAAACAATGAAAAAAGCTGGTTCAATAGAGCAATAATGCGTTTAAATAGTAGGTTTTTTAAAGGTTCATTTGCAATACATCCAAATCCATTAGTTTGTGATAATAATGAACTACTTTTAAATCTTCAAAATTATCATAAAAACGCGAAGAGAAGAAATGCTGCAATGAAAAGTAAAAGCACATAACAACATGCAAAACGCATTAAAACGACTTTTTGCACAAACGTCAAACTGTCTAATAACTCACCTAATTTTGTTAATTACTTGAAACAGTTTTCCTTGATAAAAAAGGGATGATTTTGTATTTTTAGATATGAAATACATCAAAGGCAATGACCGTCATCAAACCGCGCTTATTCCG
>JBGCGA010000109.1:0-18719 GCA_045110285.1 Crocinitomicaceae bacterium
AATGCAGTTAAAGTACATGATAGGGTTATAATTATTATTAAATGTTTTATCATGGTTATCGCTTGTAGTTAACGGCTAAGTAAAATTAGGCATTTATGCCGAACAGCTTCGCTGTAAATTTTACTTTTTGTTGTGCTTTCGTTTTTTTATTTTTCTGTTACCAATTCAATCTGTTCGCAATTTAATCTAAACATCTTTCCATTTTCAAAAAGATAAATTATATCATCAAGCTCATTCGGCTTTTTTTGCAACATGAAACCATCATTGACTTCGCGCATTGTTTTAGGAAAGAAAGAAATTGCGCTCAAAGTATTTTCATCTTCAGGAAATTCTGAATTATCTCCAATTGCTGAATTCTTGAAATTCACATTTTTGTGTATAAAAATCAGCTTCTGAAATTCGTTTTCGTGAACCCAGTCTCCAGTTGATCTTAAAAATACTATTTGAACGTCATTACCTAATTCCAATATTTCTACAAATTCAAAATTATTATGTAAGTCAATATGAACTCCATTTAACTGAATTGCATAATTATCTTCTATTTCAAAATTTGAGCGCATTTTCATTTTGCTTTATTACCTATTCTTATTGTACTTTAAAAACATAAATTCTAGTGCCACTGATTTTGCAGTGTGATTTCTAAAATATTATTCTAGTTTAATTTTAAACAATAATTCTCGTTCTATCTTTGAACTTAAGTCTCCTTCGTGATACCAGATTTCAAAATTCTCCAACCCTGATAGTAGTAAATTTGCTACAGGGATTTTTTTCGGTGTAAAGGTCCCTAGTCCTTTCCACTCTGCAATTGTGGTATCCTTACTGTCTTCAACTGCTAAAAAAGTTACGCAATCGAAACATGGTGTGTCTTTGAAGTAATCAACAGTAATTGTGTCACCAATTTTTAGATTATTTTTATTGATAATAATTGTATATCCTGAGTTATACCAATTAAGTTCTGCAATTAACTTTTCATTATGATAAACTTGCCAATTTGTAATGGTATCACATTTCCCTATGGATTGAATTCCAAGAACAAGTAAAACAAGACAAATTATTCTGGTCATAATTGTATTTTTAATGAAGTACAACAACCGGGTATAAACACTTAGTGAACTTTATTCACCTTATGGTGTTTTATTGATTGTTAGGTAAATATAGTGAATCTAGTGGATTCTTGACTGCTTTTAAATGACTTTTTGTAACGTGTGTATAGATTTCCGTAGTTTTGGTAGATGAGTGCCCTAAAAGCAGCTGAATTTGACGCAAATCTGTGCCGTCTTCTAGTAAATGTGTAGCAAAACTATGACGTAGCATATGTGGACTTACATTTTTGGAAATACCTGCTTTTTGTGCTGCTCTTTTTATAATTTTAGAAACACTGCTGGCACTATATGGGCCACCTTTTTCACCTTCAAACAAGTATTTTTTTGGTCTATAGGCTTTGTAATAAATTCGCAACTGCTTAACTAGGTCAGCACTTACAATAGTTACCCTGTCTTTTCTGCCTTTACCGTTCCTGATTGTTAACGTGTTGTTTTCGCCATCAATATCTGTCAGCTTTAAGTTGAGTAATTCGGCACGCCTAAGGCCTGCTGAGTAAAGAAGACTTACAATACACTTATGCTTAATTTGAGTAATGTTATTTAACATACGGCCAACTTCATTTTTATTCAGAACTTTAGGAAGCCCGCTTTCTTTAAAGGGCCTTTCTATATCATAGAACCGATTTGGCATTTCTAATACTATTTCGTAGTAAAACTTAATGGCATTCACAGTTTGGTTTATAGTTGAACTAGATCTGCCTTTCTTGATTTCCAATTCCAAATATTTTTTGATGTCTACTTCATTCAAACTGTCAATACTTTGCCCTTTATGATAAATTACGTACTTTGTAAACAGCGATATATAGGTGTCAACTGTGCTTTTGGCATACTTTTTTAAAAGTAACTTTTGGACATAAGATTCCGGAATATGCTCATTTTTAAGCTTTAAATCCTTTCTCTTTATTTGAGGGTTATGATTATTTATGGCCTTTTTTGGAAAGAAATAATTACCATTCACCCAAGCAATTTGCCTAAATGTATCAAAAATTAAAGTGACATTCTTTTTGGTATTTGGAATGTATACCATCTGGTAAATTTCGCTCCATAAGGGGTTTGGGAGTGTTTCAATGATGGTTTGAATGGTTTTATCATACGGGAATTCCAAACCAATTTTTTTGTCGCCATTTATCAATAAATGCCTCAAAGTGATGCTTTTTTGTTTTGTATAACCCATATTGGACAAACATCTTGTAAATAAACCACTTTCGTAAATTTATCCGTAGTTTTATACGTATAAAACCACGGATAATTAAATGAAGAAGTATTGCAAAAATGAAAATTGTGACAAATTAGTAAAGGGACGTGTAGATAGAGTATTTTGCTCAAGCTATTGCAAGTCTGACTTTCATGCTAACCAGAGAAAAAAAAGTGGAAAAACCTACTTCAAATTAAAAGTAGATTCTGTTTTGAAAAAAAATAGAGCCATTTTAGCCAAGTACAATATTAAAAGTAAGGCTACAGTCAGGAAAGAAGTATTGATTGCGGAAGGCTTCAACCCAAGGGTATTTACGCATTACTGGAAAAATGCCAAAGGCGACACTTATTTATTCTGTTACGACCAAGGTTTTAAAGAGGTAAAGGACAATTACAAAGATAAATATTTGTTAGTGCTTTGGCAAAGTGGTATGGAAAAACAAGTGTTTATCAATTAAAAACGGCTGCCTATAGGCAGCCGTTTTTAATTGCATTGATCTGTGTTTTTTCTTAAATATTTGCACGCATAGGCGTTTTAAATATCTTATACAACCATACTTTAAATTGGTGAAACAATAAGTACATGGCTGGAATAACCACTAAAGTTAAAAAAGTTGCAAATGTTAAACCAAAAATAATAGTAGTTGACATTGGACCAAAAAAGTTAGTGTTATCTCCCCCAAAATAAATATCAGGATCGTAATTGGTCAGTAGCCCTGCAAAGTCGATATTAAAACCAATAGCCAAAGGTATTAAACCAAGCACAGTTGTAATGGCAGTTAATAATACCGGTCGCAAACGGGTTTTACCTGCCGCTACTATCGCATTTTTAACCTCTACTAAAGGCAATGTTTCAAACTCTCCTAACCCAAGTTCTTCTCTTCTTTCCCGGCGCAATAAATTGGTATAATCAATCAATACAATGGCATTGTTTACCACAACCCCCGCAAGGGATATAATACCAATCATGGTCATAATAATAACGAATTCGAGCTGGAAAATAACCTCTCCAAGGAGTACACCTATCAAACTAAACACCACCGCAAATAAAATAATAACTGGAGCCGAAAACGAGTTAAACTGGGCTACAATAACTATTAAAATCAAAAATACAGCAACTAATAGTGCTCCTGATAGAAATTCCATCTGCTCAGCTTGTTCTTCCTGTTGCCCCGCAAACTTGTAGTTAGTGCCATCAGCTATATTACCGTCTTCGGCATAAGCAATCATAATTTCCCTGAGTTCATCTACTACTTCAGTGTCATTATACCCAGGAATAACATTGGAGGTAATAGTAACAATTGGTACCATATCTTTATGAATGACCTGACTGTAAGTATTTGTTGGAGTTGGTTCTTTTACCAACGATCGAATTGGAATTCTTAGCATCTGACCTTTATTGTTTCTAAAAATCAATCGTTGATCTAAAAGGGCATCAATGCTGTTTCTATCGGCAGCAGCAAAACGCAAATTAATATCATAAGTTTCGTCGCCTTTTTTGAAAGTAGAAATATCCTTTCCAAAAAGTGATGTTCTGATTGCTGAAGCAATTTGGCCTGTTGATGTGTTAAATAATCTTGCTTTATCTCTATCTACTTCAATCTTTAATTCAGGTTTTCCAGTTTCAACATCAATTTTTAATTGCTCTACTCCTCCTACATTTTTACGCTCTAAAAAGGTTTTGATTTTAACGGCCTCTTTAATTATTTCGTCGTATTTTTTTTCTGCAGTTACTTCAATCGTAACTGGAGCACCTTGTGGGGGGCCACTTTCATCTTGCCCAACAACAATTTTAATATCTGCCGGAAAACGGCCACGTAAACCATTTGTAATATTTGTCAGTAAATCTGTTGTGTTATAATTCCGTCGGTGCTTAAACTCCACAAAATTGACAGAAACTCTGCTTTTGTGTGGTGTATTACCCATAGTCACACCTTGAGCAGGATCACTCGCTCCCTCTCCTACTTGCGCAATAATAGATTGAATTATTCTCCTCTTTTGTGGAATTCCTACTGTATCTGCAATCTCATTTTTCAGAATATCATTCATTAAAATTTCCTCTATTTCTTGAGTTACTCTGTTAGTTTCAGTAATGTCAGTTCCAATAGGCAGTGTAACAAAAACGTTGGCATAATTTGGCGAGGCCTCAGGAAAAAACAAAACTTTGGGAGGAAACATCCCGAGTAAAATAAAAGACAAGAATAGCATCAGAAATGTGCCCAAAAAGACAGCTAAAGCCCGCCGTCCTTTTATGGCTCCTTTTAATAACTTTTCGTATCCACTTTCTAAAATAGGCAAAAACTTATTTTGAAACCAAATGGTTGCTGGAGTCAAAAAGAAATGATTAAAAATGGTGATTACACCTGCTATGATGAAGATATTGCCCCACAATGTACTTCCAAATACAATTAATATTCCAAAAGCTATTAGTCCTCCTCCTAAAATTAGTGGACGGCGATTGCCTTTCTTTTTACCAGCATCAAGCTTCATCCATACAGCAGTAAAAACTGGGTTAATGACTAAAGCCACAAACAAAGATGACCCCAAAACAATAATTAACGTAATTGGCAAATATTTCATGAACTCACCAATAATACCTGGCCAAAAGGCCAATGGAATAAATGCAGCCAAGGTAGTAGCTGTTGAGGCAATAATTGGCCATGCTACTTCACCTACTCCTTTTCTGGCAGCAGAAAATGAATCCATTCCCTCATCCATTAATCGATAAATATTTTCAACTACAACTATGCCATTGTCAACTAACATTCCTAAAGCTAATACCAAAGCAAACAATACCATAACATTTAATGTAATGCCTAATGAACTCAATATTAAGAAGGACATGAGCATGGAAAGTGGAATAGCAACTCCAACAAACATGGCATTTCTAATTCCTAGAAAGAATAATAATACGCCAACAACTAATAAAATACCGAAATAGATTGAATTTTCAAGGTTCGAAACCATTTCTCTGGTTTTGTCAGACTGGTCATTAGTCACCGAAATTTTGATATCTGAAGGAATTAGCCGTGATTCTTTTACATCAGCCAAAATTTGCATTATTTTATCTGACGCGTCTAACAAGTTTTCCCCACCACGCTTTTTAACATCTAGCATCACAACAGTACTTCCATATTCTCGTGCATAAGATGTTGTATCGGAATCGGCGAAAGATACTTTAGCAACATCTTTTAAATAGATGGGTTTGTAATCGTCTTGCTTGATAATGATATTTTCTAATTCTTCAGCCGATTTAAACTCTCCCTCAATTTGAATGGTTCTATTGGTAATACCGTCTTCCATTTCGCCACCCGACATGGTAATATTCTCAGCATTTATGGCACCTTCAATGGTTCCGAAAGAAACATCAACCGCTTCAGCTTTGTAACGGTCCATTTCAATTTTCATTTCCTTTAGCTGCACACCACGAATGTCAACTTCAGATATTTCGCCTAATTCTTCAATTTTTTCCTCTAGTATTTCGGCATAATCATTCAATTGTTCAGTTGAATAATTTCCAGAAAGGTTAATATTCAAAATTGCTAACTGCGACATGTCCAGCTCAAAAATATTGGGCTCAACAGGTAAATCTGCCGGAAACTCTTTTTTTGATCTAGCCTTATCAACAGCATCTTTTACATCCTGCAAAGCATCCTTAGCTTTAACATTAAAATTGAATTTAGTTGAGATAGTGACATACCCGTTAATTGAAGTCGATTTTATTTCATCTACATCACTAATTGAATTAATTTCTTTTTCAATTGGATCTGCAATTTTATCAGAGATAATTTCAGGCGAGTTACCAGGGTACGCAATCCCAACATATATTTCTGGTATTTGTAGTTCTGGAAAATTTTCTTTCGGCATTCCTGTATACGCGCCTAGGCCCATAATTACAATAAGTGCCGTTAATAGATATACCGTTTTTCGGTTATTGACCGCCCATGTGGTTAGGCCAAACTCCTTTTTTTCCTTATTATCTTCCATTTTAAAATCCGTTTTAATGCGTTTACTGAACTTTTACTTTATCGTTAGCAGTAATACCTTTACCTCCGTTTAGTACAATTCTGCTACCATCCATCAATTTATTAGTCTCCAAGGCTTCAATTGCAGATTTGCCTCTGAAAGTAGACAGTACCTCAATAAACACTTGTTCCACAGAATAAAGCTCATTTTCGGCTTTTGTTAACACGTAAACATAGTTTTGGTTATCTGTATTTTGCAGAATGGCGTTTTTAGAAATAACTTTTGCAGAATCCAATGCAAAATCGGTAATATTAACTTTCACTAATTGATTTGGAAGCAATTTCACATCCTTTTGCTGATCAACCTTTACTTGTACTCTAAACGTTCTGTTTACTTCGTCAATATAGTTTCCTAAATACGAAATAGCAGAGTTTATTTTATAATTTCCTATTGTTGGAAATGTTACTTCTACTGGCGTACCAACCTGCATCTGTCCCAAATAATTTTCGGATACTGAAGCAGAAATTTTCATGTTTGAATTGTTTACCAACCTGATTAAAGGTGTCATTGGCGAAGCCATTTCACCAGTATGTGTGAAAATTTGATCGACTATTCCCGAAAAAGGAGCTGTTACAACTGTCTTGCTTTTTTGAACATTAAGTGATCTTAATTTAGCTTCTAAAGCACCTTTCTGATTTTTGGCTTGTTCTAACTCAATTTCCGTTCCTAAACCTTTTTCGCTGAGCGATAATTGTTTGTTATACATAAAGGTGGCTAATTCTAATGAATTATTTACTTCAGCTATAGAAGTTGAAATAATTTCAGAATCTATTATCACTAAGGTTTGCCCTCTTGAAACGCGCTGGCCCTCTTTTACCCGTACAGACTTAATAACGCCGTTTGCTTCAGCATTAAGCATAATGTTTTGATCGGTTTCTATTTGCCCTTGTAGTTCCACCTTATGGCTAAATGGCTTCACTTCTACCATTTCAGATGTCACTAGCAAATCTAATTTTTTAGTGGTTGTGTCTAAAGCGGCAATCTTTTCGTTTAAAGCAGTAATGACGGCTTTTGCTGAATCTCGAGAAGCTATTAAATCATCCAATGCTGGATTCGATTCAGTTCCACTTCCACATGAAATTACTATAAATATTAAACTTGATACTAATACTACTTGTTTCATTCTATTATGTATTAACGGCATTGGTTATTGATTGTATAATTTATCGATTTGAATTTTATAGTTCAGCATTTCCATTACTGCACCTATATAGCTTCCTTCAGCTTGTAATAATTGATTTTGCTTTTGCGTCACATCAAGTGCCGAAACTGCTCCTTCTTTTTTACGAGCCAAAGCTTTGCTATAAATATTTTGAGCAAGAGCCACATTTTTTTCTTCCAAATGCATTTTTTCATACGCATTAATAAACATTGATTTTAACTGTAATTCTTGAAAAGACAAGGTTCTTTTTAATTCGTCAACATTGTTTTGGTTTTGCTGAAGTTTTATTTCGGCTTGCTGCACTTTCGCTATTCTTTGGCCACTAGAGGTAACTGGTATTTTTAAACCAATTCCCCAAGCTGTAGTCGGAAACCATTCTTGGCTGCTCTGAAAAAACATAAATTCGCTTCCAAAACCGTTCTGTTGGTGATTAAAAAACGCAAATGCTTGTGGCAAGTAGGCCGCTTTTTCATTCTTTAAAGCATATTCACTCAACACCTTTTGCTGATCCATTAAAATATAATTAAAGTTGTTTTCAATTGAAAAACTTTTAAGTGCTGGGTTATTAGATTCAATTTCTGCCACCACCTGATCAAAGCTTTGAGACAATTGAATATCGTTTTGCAAAGGAATGCCCATTTGCAATTTCAAAAAGTTTTTAGCAATCTGTAATTGATTATTTGCATTCGATAAGTTCAATTCCATTCTGTTGAATGCAATTTCAAACTGATCTAAATCTTCTTGCAACATAAAACCAGCGTCATAGTAACCTTTCGACTGTTCCCACAACTGTTTAGTAGTAACAGCAATTGAATCTAGTAGGTCAACATTGCGTTGAGCAGTTAAGGCATTATAGTAAGCCTCCCTTACATAAGCACGGGTATCTTGTTCCGTTTTTTCAAGGGCTGTTTGGGCTATTTTTTTATAAAATTTCGAAAACTGTAAACCAACAATATATGAACCATCAAACAATAGTTGATTTACCCCTATGCCCGCATTCATAGAGTATTCTACTCCAAATTCTAAGGCTGCTAATTCTCCTTCAGGTGCAGCAGGGTTAAATACATTAGCTGGTACAACTGATACTGGAATATCAATTAATTGCTGAAACTGTCCATCAATACTAACCTGAGGTAAACCTATGGCAATGGTTTCCCATATCTTTTTTTCAGCTGCTTGAATGTCTAAATTAGCATTTCTAATTTTTTCTGCGTGCTCAGTCGCGTACTGTTCAGCTTCGGCAACTGAAAATGAGCTTTTTTCTTCTTGAGCTAAGCTCGTAAATGAAATAAATGCCGTTAATACTGTGAAATAAATTGATTTTTTCATAATTTATAAATCGTAATTATTTGTTTCTATAACTTTTTGAAGGTAACTTAACCCGGCTGCACTAGATATTCCTCTAATATGATATCTGAAGTACTCAGAATATATCTCTTCATAAGAGCCTTTTGGAGATTTGGTGTTGCTTGACTGAAATAAAACATCAATAAAAGAAAGATACATTTCTGAAATAATTTCAACATTCAAATTCTCTCTGTAAAGTCCTTGCTGTTTGCCCAATTCCAAATTAGAAATGATACACCCCTTAACAAAAGTACTTTTATGCTCATTAAACTTTTTCATCACATAGGGATGATACTTTTGAATATCGAAAAAAATAGAAGGATGAATAGCGCTTAAGCGAGCAACAACTAATTGACCTGTGGCTAATAATTCATCAATGGCATTAGTGTTGGTACTTGAAATTTCTTGCATTTCAATCTGCTCTTGCTCATTCATTAATTGAAGGCACTGCTCCACTAAATCGTTCTTATCTTTTACAAAAGTATAAATCGTTTTTTTAGAAATTCCCAATTGACGAGCCATCTCGTCCATGGTCACACTCTTTATACCCAAACGCATGTATACTTGAACTGCTTCTAAAAGAAAACTTACTTTTTTACTTTCCACAGTGCAAATGTAAAAACATTATACACACTGGAAACTTTTTTTATAAAAAATGTTTCCAGTGTGGAAACAAAGGTAACACAAGTTAACTCAAAAGAAACGAATTTAATGATTTAATGATTGTTGTAAGTCAATCATTTTAAGGCAAGCCACTGCTGCTTCTACGCCTTTATTACCGTGTTTTCCACCAGACCTATCAATGGCTTGTTGTAAGGTATTGTCGGTCAATACACAAAATATAACGGGTAAATTTTCAGTTAGCGCTACATCCTTTACCCCCTGTGATGCAGCTTGACAAACAAAATCGAAATGTTTGGTTTCACCTTGAATGACCGACCCTATTGTAATTACTCCGTCAAACTCTTCCGTTTTTGCAAAAAATTGGGCGGCGGAAGGCAATTCAAAAGTACCTGGCACATGTTTTATTAAAATATTGTCAGATACAACACCATGCTTTTCTAGCGTTTCGATCGCTCCTTTCAATAAACCACCAGTAATGTTGTAATTCCATTCAGACACCGCAATGGCAATTTTAAATGAGTGCCCATCAGGCACAGCACCTGCATCATAGTCCGATAAATTACTTAAGGCGCTAGCCATAATTAAGATTTAGTTCGACCAATATACTTAGAAATATCAGCACCTTCAGTTGAAGATGGGTATTCTGCTTCTATTTGTGAATACAATTGATTAGCCTTTTCTTTATTTCCTAATTCCTCGTATGCAAGACCAGCTTTTTTTAGAAACATTGGTGTTGTGAATTCATTCACTCTTCTATTTGCTGCTTTTTCGAAATAGCTTGCTGCCTCATCAATGTCACCTAGTTCAACGTGGCAATCTCCAATTAAACCTAAACAAAGGTTACCAACCATTTCGTCGTCAAAGCTACAATCTTCTAAATACCCAAGTGCTTCTTCAAATTCACCGTTTCTCATGCTCATTATTCCCATTGAATAATTGGCAATATCTCCACCGCTCGTTCCTTTATATTCACTAGCTATATCAGCCATTCCTAAATAATTATCGGTTCCGTTTATTGCTCTAGCTACGGAATCTTTTTCAAAGTCATAAAAAGCAGGAGCTAACTCTTCTTGAGATCTTAAATCTTTTGGTTTTTTTACTAATTCTTGATATCCAATCCAACCGATTAAAATAGCAATAACGCCAATTCCTAAACCTAAAATTATTTTTTTATTTTTATCAAAAAAGTTTTCAGTTGATGTTAATTCAGAATCAACTGCTTTTGTACTTTCTTTTTTACTCTCTTGCTTTTTTGCCATGACTTATTTTTAATCGCTCGCAAAAATAATTTTTTTTCTTGTTAAATCATAGCATTTAGCCATTTTTACCTATTATTTTTGTTTTCTATGAATTTAATGCGAATTCCTTTGTCTTTAAAAATAGTTTTGGCTCTTATTTTTTCGATTCTGATGGTTGGAATAGCTGGATTCACACCTAGAGCGTCTTTTTCTTCATTTATTGTGCAATATTCCGTTGCATTTATCATCTATTATGTTTTAATACGATCGGACTTTAGACTCAGATATTTGCTGGGTTTAGGACTCATTGCAAGAATTAGTTTAGTTTTTTTCTCACCCGAACTTTCAAACGATTTTTACCGATTTATTTGGGACGGAGAACTAATATTACAGGGCATAAACCCTTTTAACTATAAGCCAAACGACTTAATTTCATACGGTCAGTTTTTAAGTAACGATTACTATTTGGCCTTGCACCGCGGAATGGGAGATTTATCGCAATCACACTATTCTTGTTATCCGGTTTTAAATCAATTAATTTTTGCTTTTAGCTGCCTATTTTCCGACAGTATTGCAGTGAACACAGCTGTGATGAAAGGCGTTATTATTATAGCTGATATTGGCTCAGTTTGGGTCGGTATAAAAATTTTAAAATTACTCAATCTATCTGGCAGAAAAATAGCGTGGTATTTTTTAAATCCTTTAATAATTCTTGAATTTTCTGGCAATCTGCATTTTGAAGGGGTAATGATATTCTTTTTATTGTGTTTTGTTTACTTCACCATTAAAAATAATTGGATGTTAGGTGGTCTTTTTTTAGCCTTAGCCATTCAGATTAAACTTATTCCGTTGATGTTTATTCCTTTTGTATACAAACGCTTAAAATGGAAAGGCGCAATTGGTTTTACGGCAGTTACCATGTTGGTTGTTATATTAATGAGCCAACTAATGCTGAGCAGTCACAATATTGATAATTTTTTGGCGAGTTTACAGTTGTATTTTGACAAATTTCAGTTTAATGCCAGTTTATTTTCATGGGCAAATGAATTTCAAAGTGCAAAAATTGGATGGGATACAACTGAATCGGTAGGACCATTATTAAGTAAAATTGGTCTGGTGCTAATTGTATTGCTTGCCGTTTTTAAGGCTTACAAAAGGCCTACCGATATTTTTATAGGGCTAGTTTTTAGTTTAACAATTTATTATGTGTTTGCCACAACTGTTCATCCTTGGTACTTGAGTTTAATTCTAGTATTCTCTATTTTCACAAGGTATCGATTCAGTATATTATGGACTTTTTTAGCAGGTTTTTCATATTTAGCCTATTCCGACCCAAATTTTACAGAAAATAAGTTACTCAATTCAATATTATATGTTGTGGTATTCGTTTATATTATTGTGGAACTTTATAGGTTTTGGCGAATTGAGACAGCCGGACTGAACTTTAAAGAGTTTTTTGATACGGGTACGAATCCTTAACACATGTTACCCTCCAATACAATTGAATCTTATACATTTGTTTAAAATTTATGTATGACTGTAGATATATTGGCTTTTGGTTCTCATCCTGATGACGTTGAATTATCAGCTTCAGGTACAATATTAAAACATATTGCTGCTGGTAAAACTGCAGCGATAGTTGATTTGACGCAAGGAGAGTTAGGATCAAGAGGAACAATTGATACACGTTATGCCGAGGCATCTGAGGCTTCAAAAATTTTAGGCCTTTCTGCCAGAGAAAATTTAAAAATGGCTGATGGTTTTTTTGAATTGTCAGAAGAAAACAAATTGAAGGTTGTGGCTCAAATAAGACGATTTAAACCAACTGTAATTTTAGCTAATGCCATTTCCGACCGTCATCCTGATCATGGACGAGGGTCGCAATTAGTTAGAGAAGCAGTATTTTTAGCGGGATTAGTCAAAATAGAAACAACTTGGGACGGCGAGCCGCAAGAACCATGGAGACCAAAATCGTTATTTTTCTATATTCAAGACCGGTATATGACACCAGATTTTGTTGTTGATATTTCGGATGTGATAGAAGATAAGCTAAAATCGATCCTTGCTTATAAAACCCAATTTTTTAATCCTGATTCAACAGGACCAAAAACACCTATTTCTGGTCAAGATTTTATTGACTTTTTGAAAGGCCGCTGGAGAGATTTTGGAAGAAGTATTGGTGTTGATTTTGCCGAAGGTTATACAGCAGAGCGTGTACCTGGTGTGGAGGATATTACGGAATTGCTTTAATCCCATCTGTCCTGCGGACATCTTCTACTTCGATACTTCGATAAACTCAGTATGGCGCATGCTCAGCACAGCGCCCACGGGAAGAATTTTGTCTTCTTTCATCATAAATACCTTTTTTTACATGAGAACTTCCGTCAACTTCTGTAATCAAATCCAATTCCAGGGAGAAAAAGTCAGCTATATAATTTGAAATTGCTATTTGTCTTAAAAAACGAACTTGCGTTTGCTTTTTAGATAGCAATGATTTTCATAAATATATTTCCGACTTTGTGGCTTTTTCAGATCGAAGTTCTCGGCTATATGTAAGAAGATTTTTATTGTAATAATTGTTTTTGAATTTTTTCATTGCCTAGCTTCCTACTGCAATTTAAGAAATTTATAAAACTTTTAGATTTTTTATAATGTCAAGCAAGTTCACCCACCTTTATCCTCCCTCAAGGGAAGAAACCTTGAGCGATAACTCCACAGATGTAAACTGTTTTTATACTCAGCACTTGTTATTCAATACTAGACACTTACTACCCTATACTTTTTCAAGCTAAATTTTTCATTCTTCGGTACAACATGTCTGTGGCAGTTAATACAATTAATATAGAAACCACTATAACTCCTATTTTTATTGATGTTTCAAAGTCTTTTAATTTTATACTCTCCCAATTAAGGTATGCAGGCAATTTATAAACAGTATCCGCCAATTCAATTGAAAAACTACTGATAATTATTGCTATTCCAATCAATACAATATACAGCCAACCTTTAGTAGAAATCAATGGTTTTATTTCAAATGGTTTATCGGCAATAATTTCTACTTTTTCCATCACCAATTTTGTAAAATCAGTTGAAGGCTCACTTATTGGTTTTTCGTTAAAATATTTATACAATCTGTCTTTCTCCTGTTCCATCTCTTATTTTTTTATTAGTGACTCAATTTCATTATTTAATAAAGCATTTAATATGCCTGCTAATTTTTTTCGACTGCGCATTAAACTGACCTTAATGTTCGATTGGCTCAATCCCGTTATTTCGCCAATCTCTTTATTGGTAAACTCTTCTAAGTAAAACAAAGCAATCAATTGCCGCTCTATTGGCTTTAAATAGCTCATTGCTTTGTCTATGTATTGTTTTTGATCATTTAAATTCAGATGGTCTAATGCCGAATCATCTGTGTTTTCAATTCTTTCAAAGTCAATATCGCTTGTAAGAGCTTTTTTTTTACGAAGATGATTGATGGCAGTGAAGTAAGCAATTTTATACAGCCAGGTTGAAAACTTTGCCTTTGCTTGAAATGACTTAATGGCTTTGAAGGCCTTGATAAAACTATCTTGAGCCACTTCTTCGGCATCTTCAGCACTTGGTACCATTCTTAACACCAATGAATAGACCATGTTTTTATGTCTATTCACCAGTTCAGAAAATGCTTGATAATCTCCTGCTTGTACTTTTTGTATAATTTGCGACTCTTCTATCACTTAATCTTCTTCGGTAACTGGTTCAAATTTGCGTTCTAAAAAATAGGAAGCGACTAATGCTACGCCACCAAATAGAAAACCAAACAGCAGACCTGCTTCAGCTAATTCCATTGAATGAATGTGAGGTCCTACTAAATTACCTATTAAAATACCTGTTGGAACTAGAACCAATAAACAAGCTGTTCTGATTCTTGAATGACTTTCTTTCCTTTTTTTAGATGGATTCATTCCAGCCTCTATCATGGCCATTTGCTTCCGATAGTGCCCGGTCACTCCTAAGTACACAATTCCAAATACCATAGCCATTGAGGCGATTGGAATAATAATTTCTGCTGCTTGATACATAATTTAAATTTTAATTGGTTTACTACGTTAGTCACATGTCATTGTAAACTGGTTACAAAATAGTGAAGAAAAATAAATTGAGTTGATAATTTTAGCTTTTAGCGGTTGGCTTTTAGCCACGTTTTTTTAAGGTAACAGTAATCAGGTTTCAGGCTTCTTTTAATTGTTAAAATGGCTTGATAAAAACTGCCTTCTCCGATAGGTCACCTCCCTAAGTCCCTCCTCTCGCGATAGCTATCGGGCTCGACTCCGCTCAGCAACCGGAAGGAAATCACATAATTAAGATTCGACTCCATTGACATACATCATACTAGATACTCTGTACTAACTACTCTATACTATTTTAGAACGAGCTAAGCTTAATGCCGATATAGAATGTCCTTGGTTGAGCTGGGCCATAGATAAAATTACTGTCGCGGTTTTTTCCAATATCGAATTGAGTTTGATAGGCGTTTAAAGCGTTTTTAACTCCACCATACAATTGTAAATTCGATTTCATTTTCTTTACAGGTACAGTATAGCCTATTTTTCCGCTGAGTTCTGAAAAGGATGGAGAAGTAAATATTTCATCTTCAAGCTGATTTGGTGCACCTGCAAAATGGGGAACTTGCATTGTACCTGTGTAAACATAATTAATATTTGCACTCAATTTTTTATTTGGCGTAAAACTTAACATTGCAAAACCGTATTGATTGGGAGTTCTAATAAAATTACGAATACCATCAATGCCTTCAATATATTGAACGGGATTATCAAATTGACTAGTTTGGATGGTAATTCCTGATTCAACCTGCACTTTTTTATCATAGTTAGCTCTTAATTCTATTGTTGTTCCTTGCACTGTAGCCCCTTGCCCATTTTGTTTTTCAAAACGTTCACCAAATGGATCTTGCCCAATTGGTTGAAGGAAAAACGCTTGATTTAACCGTGTATAAAATCCTTCGACGGTAAAGCCAGTTATAACATGCTCCGAAGGACGGTCGTAATTAATTGAAGCACTATAACTGTGCGACCTTTCTGGTTTTAAATTTGGCGATAAAGAAATTCTTGACACTCCACCACCTGCAAAAGCAATGTGCAAGTCGGCATCAAAAGCTTGAGGCGCTCTGAACCCAGCCCCATAATTAATTCTAAATTGGGTATTCTTCTTCAATTTATAAAATAGCGAGGCTCTCGGACTGAATACTGGTTGATCAACCATATTATGAAAATCCGCTCTTAAGCCTGTTAATAATGTTAATTGTGGGATAATTTCCCAATCGCTTTGTAAAAACATACCGATATCTGTTGTTGTTTGATCAATCAAATAATGGTAAGCGGGAATAACATCATTGACATCATCATACAGAAATTCAGAACCAAAAGTGAGGACATTTTCCCCCTTTAAAAAATGCTTGAGCTTATGATTGAATTGCAAACCTGCATTATATGTTAAAACATCTGAAGTTCCATATGGTGGATTGTCTAAATGATTTTGAAGTGCTTGACCACCATCAGGAATAATTCCAGTGTAATGGTCTCTTATTGTATTTTGAATGGCTGTGTAGAAGATTAAAGAAGACTTATTATCATTGAAGTTAACTTGATAGTCAGCACTTCCCATTAATACATGATGGGTTCGTTCTTCAGCTTGCTCAACCATAAAAGCAGGCTCATTTAATGCCATTTCGCCCCCAAAACGATATTCATTCAGATAACTTAAACTTAGTTCGAGCTTCTGATTATCCTTTGGAAGAAGGAAAATATTTGTGCCCACTGCAGCATTTCTAATGAGCGGTAATTCTGAAAAATTGTCGCCATTATGATCGTAAAAATCTCTATTTCTATAATTCATAAATAAGGAAACACCTGCATTCTTTTTCTTATTAACCAACGATCCATTTCCAAAAACCTGATGATCGGCTGTTTGCCCGTTTATTTGCTGATAATTGTAGTTAACCGCGTACGCATTCTTTTTTGGCAATTTTGTTATTACGTTTACTGTTCCGCCTATGGCACTTGATCCGTATAGTGATGAACCACCTCCCCTAACCACTTCAATTCTATCAATCATGTTTACTGGTAATTGCTCCATGCCATACAGACCTGTTAAAGGGCTAAATATAGGTCGACCGTTAATAAGTATTTGAGAATAGCCTCCTGCCAGGCCATTCATTCTTAACTGGGTATAATTGCAAGTTTGGCAGTCCGTCTCTACTCTTAACCCCGGTTGAAACTTTAAGCCTTCAGCTAGATTGCAGGCCTGAACATTGTCCAATGCTTGACTAGACAATACATTGACAATAATTGGCGAATCAGTTTGGCGTTTTTCGGTTTTGGTACCAGAAACTACAACCTCATCAAATAGCAAAGATGCAGTGCCAATATCAAAGTTTACATTGATATTTAAATTTGTAGAATCAATGACAACTACTGTATCTTGTGAAGGAAAACCTATATAAAAGGCTTCTAATACATAAGTGCCATATGGGATAGATTGAATGCTGTAATTTCCAACAGTATTGGTTTTAGCACCAAGCGACAGTTCTTTGACTACAACTCCTGCGAAAGGCAAAACTTCTCCTCCCCCAATAACTTTACCTGAAATTGTTCCAGTTTGCGCAGATACGCCCTCAGAATAGATTGCAAATAATACTAAAATCGAAAAAAGGTTAAGCCTGATCATCATTATATTTCGTGATGCAAAAATATAAATTTAGTTGAGCCTAAAAAAACTATTGGTGACTATTTTACACAAATATGATAAGCAGATCCTATTTGTCCTTCAAACATTTGTTACTTTCTCACTAATTTTTCTAAAGAAATTTCGGTACTTGGAAAGTGCTTTGAAGTTCTCAAAGGAAAGAGTTTGCTTCTTTGTACTGCAAATTCCTACTGAAACAGAACTAACTAACTAACTAACTAACTAACTAACTAACTAACTAACTAACTAACTAACTAACTAACTAACTAACTAACTAACTTAATCCTCTGGTAGTGCTTCAAATTCTTTTAGCTTTTCGCTTAACCAATTTTGGAATGCATCAGGTGAAGTCATATTTTTCTGCATTTCATTCATAGCGGATATATGCGCTTTGTCACCCTTCTGAAACATTTCTGAGCCATGCTTTTTACTCATCTCAGCTATTTCCTCAAAAGTTTCGGCAGTAAATTTTTCATCACAGGCACCAGCCAATTGCTTACAAGTCATTGTTTTCATAGTACTTAGTTTATAAAAGTGAAAGATAACTGTTTAATTTAAATGTTTTAAGAGCAAATGAAAATGTTATTAAACTAACAACCTGTATAAGTCGCCAGCCCAACTATTTTAACAACTTCCTCAATGTTGGCTGAACCAGATAAATATAAAGCGGGCTGCAGCGCATTATAGTGGTCACTTACATCCAATGCTAAATCAATTCTCTGATCTCCGTCAATATCACCTATAAAAAGAATTTTAGGTGAGGTTTCATCAAAAAACGCTCTTGCGATCAATAATGTCTTTTTTGATTCAGAATCTATTGTACTTTCTTCGATAAAAAGTTGATAATTTCGAACCCCTGCCCAACTCTCTGTTTCTGGATCCTGAATCCCTGAAGCGTAAAGTCTGTATTCTTTCCCACAGAATGTAAAATTAAAACTTTCATTCACCTTAATTTCATTTGGAAATGGAATGGGACAAAGTAAAGTATCAGATAAATAATTCTGAAAACATGAGAACAAGATTACCGGAGTTCCTGGCCCATTAATACTGATAGACACACCAGTTGAATCTCCACCTTCCTCATCCATAATAGCATCATAAGCACTTTCTATTTTTGGTAATACATGTCTTAAGGTAAAAACACTATCATCAAAAATAAAAAGTCCAAACCAATTTTTTGCCAGTATTTCTTCGGGGGCTTCTCCAGCATGCATCATTGTAACCATCATTAAATCACTAGTTAACTTTAAACTCGTATCAAAAGTATTGGGATACTCA
>JBGCGA010000110.1:0-5354 GCA_045110285.1 Crocinitomicaceae bacterium
TTTGTAATTTTATTAGGTGAATTTAAAAGGGGGTGCTTCGCATCTAAAAATGTTACTTCCGCATTTTCGTCAGTTACCCTATCTCGCGACAATTCGAAAGGAAATGGTCCAAAAGATTCTGACCGTACCCAACGTGAAGCCGTATTATATTGCATCACCACATTTCCGCCATTTTTCACATATTCAAATAGCTTCGCATCAAAATTCTTTAATTCAGGAAAAACATTATAAATTCTAATGCCTAAAACAACAGTTCTGTATTCCGAAAGATCGACATCTGCTAATTGAGATACTTCAAATTCTTTCACTTCAAAACCTAATTGTTCAATCGATTTTGGCATGCCGCCTTTCACTCCATTAATATAGGCAATTTTACCTTCAACAATTTTAGCATCTAACGGCACGCATTTTAATTGAGTGGGCCTAAAAATAGTTTGAGTTGGAATGTGATCATATGTGATTTCAGTAACTGACTTTAGCTGTTTTCCTTCGCTGTTATTTACAACCATCATTCCTTTTTCGGCATTATCGGTAGGTGTTAACTTAAATGTATGCCAAGTTTCTGAGTGTTTTAATGGAATACTAATATCGATTGCACCAGGATTTACGGTCCAGCCTTTAGGGGCTTGAATGGTTATTTTATCTTTTAAACTGTCGGTGAAGCTATGAACTTTCACTTTAATCGTTTTAGTTTCGTTTGGCTTTAAAATTGTGATGTCTTCTTCAAAATTAACCGCATAGTCATTCGTTAAAATTACTTCTCTTTGCCTTTCACCATACGAAGGATCTCGCCACTTGTAAATGGCTGGCACTTGATGCTCAATTTCTACACCGTTAATAGAAAGTTCAATGGTTTTTACAATGCTAGGTTTGCTGATGGGTTGACCTAAATCTGAAGGATCAGTGACCGTAAATAAATTAATAAACGGTTCCTGCAACCAATACGGATTAGAAACAGCTTGTTTGGCAGAGATTTCCATTTCTACTTTAGTTTCCTTGTTTTTTGGCAGCTCTTTCCAACTTCCTTTATGATTCACTTTAATCTCTAAATCCGAACGGTTTGTTAAGTTTAAATTGAGTTCCAATTGTTTGCCAGAAAGCGCAGAATAATCAGTTGCTGTTAAGTCAATAAATAATCCTGTGCAATCCAATATCACTTTGTTGATGCGTTCTAGTTTTTCTGTTTTAAAATTTGAATTTGGTAATTTTTTGAGCTCGCTTCTTAAGGCAAGCAATGCTGTTACATTATTTGCTGGTACAACAAAATCAAAATTTCCTAATAATTTTTCAAAATCAGCATTGAATTTATCATTAATAAGCTCAGACCATGATTGCTTATTTTCTTCAAAAAAGTCAGTTTTTAATTCTTTTCCTGTCAGGTGCTCAAAATACTCAATTCGACTCCCACGCTCAATTATAGCACCAAATCCTTGGCATTTATGCTGACTTCTGGCCAAGGTTCCAATTTCGTTATACGACATGCCAAGTAATGGATTATATCCACCAATATCAAGCGATAAATATTTAGGGTTTGTTGCTGCTTCAGTTGCAATTTCTTTATTCCACCAAACAGATGCATTCCAATATACTGCAGCAGTTTGCCATGTTCCGAACTGCTTTACTTGATTTGG
Source organism: Crocinitomicaceae bacterium (assembly GCA_045110285.1). Taxonomy (GTDB): domain Bacteria; phylum Bacteroidota; class Bacteroidia; order Flavobacteriales_D; family Crocinitomicaceae; genus Putridiphycobacter. The sequence goes on from JBGCGA010000110.1 coordinate 1,632, forward strand.
TTCGTAATTTTCATCTGCCGCTTTACTGTAAGCTTCAATTGCCAGCATTGCTGAAGCTGTGTGATGTCCGTGTCCTCCTCTTTTATCGGGCGGAAAACGAGTAATAATTACATCAGGTTTAAATTGACGAATCACTAAAACCACATCAGACAAAATATTGGCTTTGCTCCACTTTTCAAATGTTTCATCTGCTTCTTTCGAATATCCAAAGTCAACTGCTCTAGAAAAAAATTGTTTGGCGCCATCATAACCTCTAGCAGCTAATAATTCCTGAGTTCTTAAAACACCTAGATCTGCACTTAATTCATCACCAATTAAATTTTGTCCGCCATCACCACGTGTCAAAGACATATAGGCTGTTTCTGCTTTTTCTCCTAACGAAAAGTAAGCTAGTGCTCGAGTATTCTCATCATCTGGGTGCGCCGCAATGTATAGCACTCGCTTTAGAGAATGTACTTTTTGAAGATTATGGTATATTTTAGAACTTGGTTCGTTTGAAAAAGAGGTAAACGATAGACAAATGATTAAAAAGGTATACAGCGTGCGCATATTTGTATGTATAGTGTTGTTTTTTTATTGTTTGCCAAATTTAAAGATTTAAAGTAAGATAGGGGTAAATGTGTTTGAAATCGACTTATTAAAAAAACCTAAATAAGGATTCCTAAAAAAGTGAAGATTTTTAACAAATAGGCAGTTGTCTTTTTTAGGAAAATTTTAATTAGAATGTTAAATTTACGATCGTTAACTAGTTGCTTTTAAGTTGGTCATAAAGTTAAATAAAATGAAAATTCTAACTTCGATTTGTACTATCTTCTGTGGTGGATTTATTTCAATAATTGCCTCTGCTCAAAATTCTGAGTTTATTAAAAGCAATATATACGATTTCAATCACTTTGCAGTCGAGTTCCAATCAGGTTCTAACAAAACTCAATTTATACGAGAGACTGGAAATGTTGAGTTTAATGATAGATTAGAGAACATTCATTTGCTAACTGCAGGATATCAATTTAATTTTGGAAAGCACTTTGGCTTTCAGTTTAACGCAGGTTTTGGTTTACAACCAAAAATATACGGTTTTGAAAAACCACAGTATTTAAAAAGTTATTTTTTATTGTCAACCAGTATTTTTAGAGAATATTCGTTGGCTGCGCGTGTAGGCTTGAATGGTAGTTATCACCACCAATTTAAAGATAGTAAGTGGGGTGTTGACGCTACAATTGGTGGTGCTGTGACTGTTAATACTGGAGGGAATGGTGGCGTTAATGCATCACGTTTTATAAATGGAGTAGTAGAAGATTGGTACAACCTAGAGTACATGAATATAGGTGAGCCAATTGGTGTTTTAACTACCAGTTTTGGAGTGACAAGAGAATTGGAAAATCGGAATTTACTTGGTTTGTATTTAGCAGGAGAATATTTTTTTAGTTCCATTATAGTAGGTGATTATCGGTTTGCTCCAAACCCCTCAACTGGTCGAATCTTAAATACAGGAAGTAATATTGGTTTAAAGTTAAAATACAGTTTTACAACTGCTGGACGAAAAGATAGAATTGCAGGATTGGTAGTTGAAAAAAACAATACTAGAATTGCCAAGCAAGCCTATAAAAATGAAAAGCGTAATACAAAAACAGAAAATATGTACTTAAGGGCAGGTACTGGAATTTTTAATGGTCGAAATATTACACGAGGAAATTTGGATCAAGTTAGGAGTAGTAGCAATAGGGGCTTCAGACATTTTATTACATTTGAAAAAGGGCTACAAAAGCAATACTTTTATGAGGGTGATTTAAGTGTAGAAGAATATTACTCAAGTATAGAGGTGACAGATGTAGTAAAAGTAACATCTAATGATTTTATATCTTCAAGCGCAAGTATTGGTTATGGGAGAAGGCTAATTCGAAAAAAAACGAATTGGCAATTTTTAACAATAAGTGCAGGTGTTGCTGTATCCTATAGAATGGACTTCATTAATGCAGGGGCAAAAAATGGTACTACACATTATCCAATTCCTTATGAATGGACCTTAGAATCGGAAGGTAGAATTGATGAGTCGCCAACATTTTTTAGTTTATATACTTCTTTAACCCACGACATCAGGTTGTCGGACCGCATATATTTGTCATTGAATTATAGATTTCATCAAGGGTTGAACACAACAGTGAGGGAAACTTATCGATTTACTGCCACCCCAGGGCCAATAGAAGGTGATATTACCAGAAAAATAAATGGAACCTCAAATGCGCTGAATATTGGGTTGAAGGTAAGATTGCCTGAGTAAGAACAAGTTTTGCGATACAGAAAAGTTAAAATTAATATGATAAAATTATGGCGTAAAATAATTCTTACAATCTTTCTTTTATTACCGTTTGTAATAATTGGGCAAAACAACGAACAGAAATCAAATATATACGACTTCAATCATTTTTCATTAGAGTTTCAGACTGGTTTTAATAGAACACAGTTTTTTAGAGAAACAGGCCCAGAAGATATTGATGATCGAATAGAGCGCGTCCTTTTTTTTAATATGGGATATCAATTTAATATCGGAAAACGATTTGGTATTGAGGTTAATGGAGGATTTGGGCTCCAGCCACGCATTTTAAGCTTTGAAGCAATACGTTTAATTAATTTTGATGGTTTATCTCCTTCTATATCAGTTAGATCTTCTACATTTTTTGCTCGCTTTGGGATGAATGTAAATTACCATCAACAATTAAACAATAGTAAATGGAGATTTGATGCTTCGCTGGGATTAGCATATTCAGGTAATACAGGTGGACTGAACAGTGTGACGGTTATACCTTCAGATAATATGGATGATTGGTATGAATTTTCATATGAATTTGAGGATTTACCAATCGCTATTATTCCTGTGAAAATTGGTTTCACAAAAGAGCTAGATAATAGAAATTTGTTAGGGCTATATTTAGTAGGTGAATATTATTCTCAGCCTTTGATGAAAGGTTTATATCAATTTCAAAATGTTGACATTAATGGAAGTATGCTTAATAATGGAACAACTTTTGGATTTAAATTAAGATATAGCCTAACAACTGCTGCAAGAAAGGATGAAAGGATAGATATTTTAACTGCACGACAGAATACTAGAATGGAAGAAAAGAAAATTAGAATTCAAAAAAGGAATATTAATCCTGAAGGGCTAATGATTAGTGGTGGCACAGGCCTATTTTTTGCTAGGAATTTTAATACAGGATCAATTGCTACCGTCAAAAATGCTGCTGCACCATCTTGGATCGGTTACCTTAAATTGGAAAAAGGCTTTGGGAATAATAATTTTTATGAAATGGGTCTGAGTGCTGAGGAACATTGGTCTTGTTATAGGATTGTTGGAATTGCAAGGGCTAGGGAGCAAAGGAGCCAATTTATCAGCTCTACTGGTTCGTTTGGAATTGGTAGACGGTTTTTTAGAGCCAAAACAAATTGGAATTTTTTAACAGTAAGTACTGGGGCAGCGGTTTCCTCCCGGATGGACTTTATTAATTATGGTTGGTCAGGCTCCTCTTCATCAAAAGCCCCTTACCGCTTAACCAAAACGGAATCAGATATTACACTGAAATCACCAATTTTTTTCACGCTATATTTAAACCTTCAACATGATATTCAATTATCTAAAAACATGTTTTTATCATTAAACTACAGATACAATCAGGGATTTATTTCTACTCTTGAAGAATCTGCAAAATTCACTTTGCAACCTGATGG
>JBGCGA010000111.1:0-20024 GCA_045110285.1 Crocinitomicaceae bacterium
TAATTATTGTATTTTAGACAATAATTAAATATATTCGTGAAATCAAAACTATTTCCAATGACATTAAATAGAATTTTAACGGTTTTTATTCTTTGCTTTTTACTATCAAGCTCAGCGTTTGGGCAAACAAAATTTTCGACATCAGATAAAATTGAGCAAAAGATTAATAAGCTTATTGGTAAAATGACATTGACAGAAAAAGTGGGGCAAACTTGCCAAATTACTTTGGATGCCATTTTGGCCACTGACGCCAGCAATAAACCTTTAGAACCATTAAAAATTGATGAAGCTAAATTAGCTGAAGCACTTGAGAAATACAAGGTAGGTTCAATGCTAAATGTTAGCTCTCACACGCTGAGTTTAGAAGAATGGAAAACAGTTTTTGATGCTGTTAATGCTCCTTTTTTAAACGGAGAAAGTAATATTCCCATCATTTACGGTATTGATGCCATTCATGGTGTAAATTATACAATTGGGGCTACATTGTTTCCTCAAGAAGTAGGCTTAGCTGCTACTTGGAATAAAAAACTAGCCAAAGAATTTGGCGAAATTACTGCCTACGAAACTAGGGCGTCTGGCATAAGGTGGAACTTTTCACCAGTTTTAGATGTTGCTCGGCAGCCCTTATGGTCGCGTTATTTTGAAACATTAGGCGAAGATCCGTATTTAGCCTCTGAATTGGGAAGAGAAATAGTTTTGGGTTACCAAGGCATGGAAGAAACCGTAGGCTGCTACCATGTTGCGGCATGTTTAAAGCATTTTGTTGGATATAGCATGCCTCAATCAGGAAGAGATAGAACACCAGCTTGGATTCCAGAAAAATACATGACGGAAATTTATTTGCCACCGTTTAAAACAGCTATTGATGCTGGTGCTATGACGCTTATGATTAATAGCGGTGATGTTAATGGAATTCCCGGCCATACCAATAAAGCATTACTAACCGATTTATTAAAAGAGCAATGGGGTTTTAAAGGATTCACTGTGTCGGATTGGGAAGATTTTATTATGCTTGAAACTGTACATAATGTAGGAAAAGATGCTCAAGATGCAATTGTTCAAGCCATCAACGCAGGAGTAGATATGAGCATGGTACCACTAGCTCCTCACTACAAAACCTATTGTGATTTATTAAAGAAATCAGTTGAAGAAGGGAAAGTTTCAACAGATAGATTGGATGATGCTGTGAGAAGAATTTTGAGAGTGAAGTTTGCCACAGAATTATTTGATAAAAAAAGTTTTGAGCATACCGATTATTCATTTTTTGGAGGTGATGTACATCAAAAAGCAGCACTTTCTGCAGCACAAGAATCGATTACTTTACTTAAAAATAAAGCCAATATTTTACCACTGAATAAAAACACAAAAGTGCTGGTGGCTGGACCAACAGCAAATAGTTTAAACACGTTAAATGGTGCATGGACCCATGCATGGCAGGGACTTGAAACTAAATATAATTCAAAAGGTTTTCACACCATTTATGAAGCCATTTCAAATAAAGTAGGAGCCGAAAACGTGCAGTTTTCGCAAGGTGTTGAAATGAAATATGTAGATGCTTGGGAAAATTGTAAACTCACTAATACAGATGATTTTATATCGAAAGCTGCTAGTGCTGATGTAATTGTATTGTGTTTAGGTGAATTGCCGTCAACGGAAAAACCAGGAGATATTCGATCGTTGCGGCTACCACAAGCACAGTTAGATTTAGCCAAAATAGCTTATGAAACAGGAAAAAAAGTGATTTTAGTTCTGGTGGAAGCACGCCCAAGGGTAATTCACGAAATTGTAGATGGCTCTGCCGCTATTCTACAAGCCTACTTGCCTGGTGACCCAGGAGGCACAGCAATTTCAGATATTATTTTTGGAGATGTGAACCCAAGTGGAAAATTGCCATATACCTATCCTAAATATGATGGCGTTATTGAATTTTATGATCATCCGAGGAGTGTAGATAGATCTGGAAAAACTTATGGCTTTGATTCGTTTGACCCAGAATGGGAGTTTGGCCATGGATTAAGTTATACCAGTTTTGAATACTCGAATTTTAAACTTGACAATAACACTATCAGTAAAGGAGGTGAAATTGCTGTTGAAGTGACTGTTAAAAACAGTGGAGATGTAGCCGGAAAAGAAGTGGTTCAACTCTACCTGTCTGATAAAAAAGCGTCATTAGTTCCTGCTGGTAAAAGATTAGTGAGATTTCAAAAAATTGACTTAGCACCTAACGAAAGTAAAACTGTTGAATTTATTATTAAATTTGACGACCTAAGATTTTCGGACTCAGAAGGAAATTGGGTAATTGAACCTGGAATGTTTAACCTTAGCATAAATGGCGAACACCAGCTATTTGAGGCACAGTAGTTATGGATAAAGTAGAAATCAACAAATTATTTTCCTATTCGTTTTCTGTCGACTGCTTAATCTTCGGATTTAAAGATGGACAAATTCACGTTTTACTGATAAAAAGGTCGGTTGATCCATTTATTAATGCGTGGGCAATTCCAGGAGACCTAGTTTACCAAGATGAAAACTTAGCAACAGCAGCTGAAAGAATTTTAACTGAATTGACGAGTCTTAGTGATATAGATTTACACCAAGCTCAAACATTTGGAGAACCCGACAGACATCCACAAGGACGAGTAATTACAACAGCTTACTTTGCGTTAATTAGAATTGACAATTTTGAAATTGAGGCATCATCATGGGCTGAAGCGGTACAATGGGTCCCTATTCATGAAGTAAAAGAATTAGCTTTCGATCATAATTTAATTCTAAATTCAACTTTTGAATTATTAAAACAAAAGCTCTCACGTGAGCCAATTTGCTTTGATTTGCTTCCCCCTAAATTTACTTTAAACCAAATGCAGCAGTTATTCGAATACGTTAATAACTCAGAAATGGATAAGGCCAACTTCAGAAAAAAAATTAAAGCAATTCCTTTATTAAAATTAGATGAAAAGCAAAAAAACGTAAAGCACCGACCTGCCAAATTATTTACGTTTGATTCTGAAAAATATACAGAACTTGTTGAAAATAATGAGTTCGTTTTCAAAATGTAAATTATCTCTATTATATATTAAATGCCATCATAGTTAAATTAAGTTATTGTAAAATGTACAATAAAAGATATTATTTTTAACTTGCAGGAGCGTTTGAAGGATTTTAGCGCAAATATTAAACAGTATAAAAATGAGTCAAACTAAAAATAATGGCGCTTTAGCCACTTTGTCAACCGTATTTTTTTTCTGGGGTTTTATTGCAGCTGGAAATAGTGTTTTTATTCCATTCTGTAAAAATTATTTTAGTTTAGATCAATTTCAAAGTCAATTAATAGATTTTGCATTTTATATGGCATACTATGTTGGGGCCTTGGTTATCTTTTTAGCTAGTGCACTTGCTGGTAAAGACTTTATCAATAAATGGGGTTATAAACGGAGCATTGTCATTGGTCTATTACTATCTGCATTTGGATCAGTATTAATGATTATTTCTGTTTATATGAATATGTTTTCAGGCATGTTAATCGGACTGTTTGTTGTTGCGCTAGGTTTTTCATTACAGCAAACTTCAGCGAATCCGTTCATGATTTTACTTGGTGATGAAGCTACAGGTGCCAGCAGAATAAATTTAGGGGGTGGTATTAATAGTTTAGGTACTACCATTGGACCATTAATTATAGCTCTTGCACTCTTTGGTTCAACAAAACCCCTAAGCGACGAAATGATCAAAGATCTTCCAATGACAAAAGTCATTATATTATATTCTTGCGTGGCTTTATTATTTATGGGAGTATCTGCTTTATTTGGTTTATCAAAAAAACTACCATCAGGTCAAATTTCTGAAGAAAGTTCAACTTCCGAACTAGAAGATAAACCAACAAGAGCTGCCGCCACTTTAATTACCATGACTTTGCTTCTGATTTTATGTTTTGTTCCTGTGTTTTACAGTTATACCACACAAGAATCAAAAGATTTAAAATATTTAGAAACTGAATTAGCTGATTTAAAATTGAATGACAGTTCGGCAAATGAAACACTGCTAGTTAAAATAGAAGAACAAATTACAGCCTTAAAGACACCACTAGACAACGGCAGAGTTATGTGGCTGTCCTTTGGCTTGGTGGTCATTTTAGGTGGAATTTTATTTGCTTTTTCTCAAGGAAAAAAACAAAAGACAGGCTGGGGCGCCATGCAATATCCACAATTAACTCTAGGAATGCTAGCTATATTCGTTTATGTTGGAGTTGAAGTGGCCATAGGTAGTAATTTAGCAGAGTTGTTAAAAGATCCAAATTTTGGCGGTTATAGTTCATCTGAAATTGCACCATTTATTGCTATGTTTTGGGGAAGTTTAATGATAGGTAGATGGACAGGTGCCATCAATGCGTTTGACTTTTCTGAAGAGTTAAAGAAAAAATTGAGGGTTATTGTGCCTCTCGTGGCCTTTGGAGTTGTTTTGGGATTAACATGGGCAGTAGGTTATAAAATTGAAGCGCTTTATTGGTATATCGTTTGCGTATTGGTACAAATAATAGCTTTCATACTAACCAAAGATAAACCAGCCTTAACATTAAGTGTATTCAGTACTCTTGGCGTAATTGCCGTTCTTATTGGAATCTCTACGTCTGGAATGGTGGCTATATACGCGTTTTTAAGTTGTGGGTTATTTTGCTCAATTATGTGGCCTTCAATTTTCTCACTATCGTTAGCCGGACTGGGTAAATTCCAACCACAAGGCTCAGCATTTTTAGTAATGATGATTTTAGGTGGAGCGATTATTCCACCAATTCAAGGGAAGTTAGCTGACATCATTGGCATTCAGTCTTCATTTATAACTGGCGGATTATGTTTTGCTTATCTCGTGTTTTTTGCACTTTACCTGAGAGTAATATTGAAAAAACAAGGTGTATCCTTAGATGATGCGGTTGCAGGTGGTGGACACTAGACATACCATAAAAACCATTGCTCTACTACTTTTACTAACTATAGGGTCGATTGCGAGATGCCAAGAAGTACTTCCTACTGATAGTATAAAAAATTACATAATTGCAGACTCTGCTCTAACTAAATTTGAAAAACCTAATCACTTTTTAGAAGCTAAGAACACAGACTTAGGAATCGTTTTATACGAACCGAGAAACACTCTAATTGAGATTAATTCAGGCTTTGATACTTTGATAGAACTTGATGGATTTGAAAGGTATCATTGGGCAATCAGTTCCATAGACACTTTAAGTAATGGCTTAGTGAAAATTACATGTGCAGATTCACTTGCTTGGGGAAGCTTCAAAGCAGTATTTACACTCCAAGAATTAAGTACAAAACCGCCATCAATTATTATGAGTAGAGTTATTTATGATGAGAAATCAACTGAAATGATGAGTTATCAAAAGTTAATTATTGAACAAGTTCATCTAAAGAAAATGGTTTGTCTGAGAGAGCCAACTCCTTATATTCCTGAATCTTCATTTCCTTTTTTGAAAGTTAATTTCAAGACCATTTCCTTTGCCAGCAAAAAAGACTTTCTGCGCTAACTCAAAAAATACCTAAACAGTAATTGATTTTTGATGATATTCAATTAAACCTGAAATTGGCTTTTGAATTACTTGCCCTAATTTTACACTATGAAAATCGCATGCTTTCTTCAGTTCTTTTGAGAATAAAAAAGCAATGGAACCTATAAAATGAGCTTTGTACATTTTATAATTCGGATAACAACAAACATGTTCTGCAATAAAATGCTTGAAGCCTTCAAAAATCATTTCTTTGAAGTATATATCTTCTCCATGCTTAACCACAAACCTCATAAATGAAGCTAAATAAACATTGGCATTAGGCAACATGTAAACATTTTTAATAATATCTTCCTTTGTTATTCCAAAATGCTCAATTAATGCATTGTGAATATTCTGAGGCAATTTATTGTATAAAAAATCTGTCAAAAGTTTCTTCCCAAAGTATGAGCCACTGCCTTCGTCACCTAAAATATAACCCAAAGCGGGCACTTCTTCGAATACATCTTTCCCATCAAAAAAACAAGAGTTCGAGCCAGTCCCGATTATACATGAAATAGAGGGTTCTCCCTCATAGGTGGCGTATGCACACGCTTTTAAATCGTGATCAACCACAATATTTGCCTCCGGAAAGGCACGTTGCAAACCTGTCTCAATAATTGCATTCAACGTTTCAGATGAACAGCCTGCACCGTAGAAATATAAATTCGTGATCTTATCTCGAAAAAAGAATAATTCTTTATTTTCACTAACAGCAGCATAAACGGAATCTTCATCATGAAAAAAAGGATTTAAACCGATAGTATAAAATTCGTGTCTGTTTTCACCATCTACTATTACCCAATCGCTCTTTGTAGAACCGCTATCTACTATCAAATCCATATATTCTAATTTAAAATTTCTATTATTACAGTGTACTACAAATATATGATATAAAATTTAATCTTATTGTATGTATGACAATAAGTGCTTATATTTGTTTAGATAAAATATAAATTGTGAAAAAAGCAAAAACTTTAAAGCCCTTTAATGCAGTTATTTTCGGAGGAGATGGTGACCTGGCTTTGCGCAAAATATATCCTGCATTTTTTCACAGGTTTGTTGATAAGCAACTAAAAGTTGACTATCAAATATATGCCGTCACAAGACAAGTGGGTACTGAAGAGAAATTTACAGAAGCATTAAAAAAATTTATAGCAGCATCAATAGATTATGAAGTAGCGCCTTCATTAATTGATGAATTTATCACCAGAGTAAATCTAATCTGCTTAGCTGAGGCCACAGTTGAAGAATATACTAAATTGAAAGAAGCGATTTCAGAAACGGCAAATTACCAAAGCGTTTTTTACTTATCAACTCCCTCTTCAGCATTTGGATCAATTTGTGCCACCCTAAAAGAAGCAGGTCTAATTAATTCTAATAGTAAAGTTGTACTTGAAAAACCATTGGGAAATAGTTTAGCTACTTCACAAGCAATTCATGCAGAAGTAGGGCAATCTTTTACAGAAGAGCAGATTTATAGAATTGATCATTATTTAGGAAAAGAAACTGTGCAAAACCTAATGGTATTGCGTTTTGCTAATCATTTATTTGAATCCTCTTGGGACTCAGAGCATATTGAAAGTGTACAGATTACTGTTGCAGAAAGCTTAGGAGTAGAAAAACGAGGGCCATATTATGATAAAAGTGGTGCTTTGCTAGATATGGTTCAAAATCATCTACTTCAACTATTGTGCCTAATAGCCATGGAACCGCCTTCGAAATTAGAGGCCAATTATTTAAGAGATGAAAAGCTAAAAGTATTAAATGCCTTAAGACCTTTCAATAATAAAACTGTGGTTTCTGATACTGTTCGCGGACAATACACACGTGGATCGGTAAACGGAAAAAAAGTTAATTCATATTTAGAGGATATTGATAAATACGAATCGGACACCGACACATACGTTGCCATAAAAACATACATTGACAATTGGCGCTGGAAAGACACACCATTTTATTTAAGAACAGGAAAAAGAATGGTGAAAAGATATTCTGAAATAGTCATCAATTTTAAGTCGGTTAAGCACAATGTTTTTAATCAAAATGAAAAAATTCCAGGCAATAAGTTAATCATGCGATTGCAACCTGAAGAGCGAATTGAATTAGTTCAAATGACTAAGATTCCTGGGCCTGGTGGTTATAGATATAAACCTATTTCATTAAAATTAGATTATATGGATTCATTTTCGGAGCGATTTCCGGAAGCCTATGAGCGATTATTAATTGATATCTTAAGAGGAGAACAAACGCTGTTTATGCGTCAAGATGAGCTCGACACAGCCTGGGTATGGATAGAATCGATTGTGAATAGTTGGAAAGCCACTCAACACAAAAATATATTGTACGAAGCTGGTTCTTGGGGACCAGGAGATAATGTTTTAAATGACGGCCATTTTTGGGCTAAAAATAAGACGATTTAAATGATTACACTGAAAGATAAAGAACAAGTAGAAAGTGAAATTCTAAGCGGCCTACTAAAAGCTGTACATTCGGCTATTCTACAATATAATGATGCTCGAATTTTACTCTCGGGGGGGAACACACCCAAAAATCTTTACAAAAAATTTGCTGAATCGAAAATTGACTGGGCGAAAGTTCATATAGGATTAGTGGATGACAGAAATGTATCAGTTGATGATGATTTTAGCAATGAAAAAATGATTCGCAATGTATTTTATGACGCAAATGTTGATCTGGTAAATATTTATGGTATTGTTAAAAGAAAGCCGGAATTAGGAGATATCGCTTGTAAGTACGAGATATTTAAGGAAAGAACAGACTTTACAATTCTAGGAATGGGAACTGATGGGCATACTGCCTCCTTATTCCCTGCAGATAAAGCCTCTGAAGACCTATTGAATTCAGAAGAAATTAGTGTTGCTGAAACAATTGCTCCACAGCATCCGAAAAACCGAACGACTTGCAGTAAGGGTATGCTAAAAGCTAGCACAAACATTGCTTTAATGATTTTTGGCGAAGAGAAAAAAAAGGTTTTCGAGCAAGCCGTAGATAATCGTAAACCAATTGCTTACTTTATTGAGGAATGTCCTCAAATGAAAACATATTATAGTCCAATAGCATGATAAATAAACGGATTAAGGAAATTACAGATAGAATTATAGCCAGAAGTAAACCTACTCGAGATGTTTATTTGGCTGAAATGAAATCAAGACTGAAAGATTCATACAGCAGAGCGCATTTAAGCTGCGGTAATTTGGTTCACGGATTTGCTGGCTGCGGCACTGACGATAAATCAGTGTTAGCTAAAAACGAAAAACCTAATTTGGGAATCGTAACAGCATACAACGATATGTTGTCGGCACATAAACCATATGAAGATTATCCAAAAAAAATAAGAGCTTATGCCCAAAAACACAATGCAGTTGCACAAGTAGCAGGGGCCGTACCAGCCATGTGTGATGGTGTTACGCAAGGGCAGTCTGGCATGGAATTATCTTTACATAGTAGAGACGTCATTAGTCTGTCAACTGCTGTTGCACTATCGCACGACATGTTTGATGGTGTTATTAATCTTGGGATTTGTGATAAAATTATCCCTGGGCTATTAATTGGCAACTTAAAATTTGGCCAATTACCAGCATTGTTTATGCCAAGTGGACCAATGGAATCTGGCATTAGCAATCAAGAAAAGGCCAAAATTCGACAAGATTTTGCAGAAGGGAAAATAGACAGAGCGGCACTGCTAAAAGGTGAATCGGATTCGTATCATTCACCTGGCACATGTACATTTTACGGAACAGCAAATAGTAACCAGATGTTGATGGAAATTATGGGACTTCAACTGCCTGGTTCAAGCTTTGTAAATCCAACCAATTCAATTCGTCCTTTATTAAATGAGGAAGCAACAAAAGTGTTAATTGAATTAATTAATAAACGTAATTTTGAATCGACTATAGCTGGAATTGTCAGTGAAAAAACGATTGTAAACGGCATTATTGGTTTACTTGCCACTGGTGGTTCAACTAACCATACCATTCACATTATTGCCATTGCAAGGGCGGCAGGAATTATTATTAATTGGGATGATTTTTCAGACTTGTCGGCTGTTATTCCATCATTAACTAAAGTGTACCCTAACGGCGCAGCTGATGTTAATCATTTTCACGCTTCAGGTGGAATGGGGTTAATTATTCATACTTTATTGGAACATGGTCTATTGCATGATGATGTTTATACCATACTTGGGTATGGTTTGAATAAATTCACGAAAGAACCTATTGTTAAAGATGGCAAAATTGAATGGAGAGAAGGCGCTAAGGCATCTTTAAACGAAACCATAATTAGAACTGTAGACAATCCGTTTGATAAAGAAGGTGGTTTAAAAATACTAAAGGGTAATGTTGGTAGATCGGTTATTAAAACTTCGGCAGTAGATGAGGCACATTATTTTGTGGAAGCTCCAGCCATTGTGTTTGATGAACAGGATGACTTAATCACAGCCTTCAAAAATAATGAGCTTGACAAAGACTTTATTGCTGTAATTCCTTTTCAAGGTCCTAAACAAAATGGAATGCCTGAGCTTCATAAATTAACCCCAACCTTAACCATTCTACAAAAAAGAGGACATCAAGTGGCCTTAGTGACTGACGGTAGAATGTCGGGTGCATCTGGTAAAGTGCCTGCAGCTATTCATGTTGTGCCTGAAGCATTAGATGGCGGATTGATAGGTAAAATACAAACTGGCGATTTGCTTAAATTAGATGTTGTAAACGGAACTTTAGAATGCCTAAGCGAAGGCGTTTCCAGTAGACCTCAACGTCAAAAAAACAATAAAAACGTAACGGGTTACGGACGTGAGTTATTTGTACAATTAAAAACAATAATCTCTTCAAGCGAAGAAGGAGCAAGTTTTATTCATTAAGCTTATGACAGTAAATAATATTGAAGCCGTACTCAATGAACACCCATTGGTGCCAGTAGTGACCATTAATAATGCCAACGAAATTGATGGTATTATTAGCAAGCTAAAATCAAAAAATATTCACTGTATTGAGGTGACATTAAGAACAGATTTTGCTCTGCAAGCACTGGAGATTATTAAAGCAGAATATGCCAATGAAATATCTTTAGGTGTTGGAACAGTGATTGCCAAAAAACAAGTCGACCAGCTTCAAAAAATTGGTGTTGATTTTATTGTTAACCCTGGCATGTCTCAATCCCTATGTAAACATCAACAAGAGGCTGGAATTCCATTTATTCCAGGAATTTCAACTCCAAGTGAAATTATAAAAGGCTTAGAGGTTGGATGTGATGTACTTAAATTTTTTCCGGCCAATCTATTTGGCGGCATTAAAGCAGTAAAAACATACGGAAATGTTTTTCCACAAGTCAAATTTTGTCCGACTGGTGGCGTGAATGAAGATACTTTTCAGGACTATTTAGATTTACCCAACGTCATTTCGGTTGGTGGATCTTGGATGATGAAGTAAATTTTACTCCTCCTGCTTTTTTATCTCTTCGCTTACTTTATCAAGTTCATTATAAAACTCCTCACCGTACTTTCTAATTAAGGGCTCTTTTAAAAACTTATAAATAGGCACTTGAAGTGATTCACCTAAAGTACAAGCAGGCTTACAAATTGGCCAACGGTCGTAATTTAACGATTCAAATTTTGCATACTTAGTGACTCTAATAGGATACAAATGACATGAAATGGGTTTATTAAATGGTATTTTATCTTCTCTATAAGCCTGTTCAATGCCACACTTAGTAATGCCTTGCTCATCTAAGGTCACAAAAACACAATCCTTTCCGTTAACTAATGAAGTAACCGGTTCGTTTATTCTATCCATATAGAAAACGCCTTTTTCATCAACCACGTCAATGCCTTTTTGGGTCATGTAAGGCTTAATATCGTCTAAATGATTTTCAATCAAGTCAACTTCTTCCATAGTCAATGGAGCACCATCATCTCCCTCTACACAGCAAGCTCCTTTACAAGCACTCAAATTGCAAACAAAATGCTTGTCAAAGATGTCTTGGCTCACTAGTTTATCCTCTATCTCTATAATCATGTTTCTCATTTAAATTTAGCCGTGTATACTCTCCGACTTTCCGTAGTTTTGAATGACTATCGCTTCAAAGTCCAACCATTCTTTCCAACGGGCATCTACATCAATTCCTTTGCCATACTGCCGAGCAAAACCAATAAATGTAGTGTAATGCCCAGCTTCTGAAATCATTAAATCTCTGTAAAATTTTGCTAATTCTTGGTCTTTAATATTTTCAGATAGTACTTTAAATCGTTCGCAGCTTCTGGCTTCAATCATGGCTGAAAACAATAATCGATCAACCATAGCTAAGGTACGACTTCTACCCTTTTCCATAAATTTAAACAATTCTCCTACATAGCTGTCTTTTCTTTCTCGCCCTAAAACATAACCCCGTTGCAATATAATTTGATGCACTTGCTGAAAGTGCTCCATTTCTTCCATGGCAATTTTTGTGATTTCAGTAACCAATTCTTCATGTTCAGAATTATTGGCAATAATAGCAATGGCATTTGAAGCTGCTTTTTGCTCACACCAAGCATGGTCAGTCAAAATTTCCTCAAGGTTAGATTCTGCAATATTTGCCCAACGCGGGTCGGTTGGTAATTTTAAGCCAAGCATATGGTGTAATTTTAACTAGCAAATTTAAAGGAAAGCTTTATAATTTCTCAACCTTTCAAACAAAAACTGAAACAAAATAGTTTTAAACTTTCAGTAATTACTGAAAGTTTAAAATAAAGTTATATATTTGTGCCATGGAATTCGAAGAAGCGAAAGTAAATTTTATTCAAACTTGGGGGTCGCTAGGGACTTTATGGGGCATTAACAAAGCCATGGCGCAAATTCATGCTTTGCTATTAATTTCTCCTAAGGCACTTTCCATGGAAGAGATAATGGCGGACTTACAAATTTCGAGAGGAAACACGAGTACCAATTTACGATCGTTAATGGAATGGGGAATTGTGTTTAAAACCTCAAAAATGGGAGACAGAAAAGAATATTTCTCGTCTGAAAAAGACGTGTACGAATTGGCAAGACAGATTGGTCGAGAACGCAGTAGAAGAGAAATTCAACCGACAATGAAAGTGCTAAAAGAGGTAAGCTCAATTAAAAGCGACGGTACTGAAAAAACAGAAGAACTAATTAAACAAACAAAAGAATTATACTCTTTAGCAAGCAAGGCAGATGAGATTATGCAAAAAATTGTGAACCAAGAAGCGAACTGGTTTACAAAAACAATGTTTAAACTTTTAAAATAAAATATAAAGGGAGTAAAGCACTCCCTATTCTTTTCAATCAATGTTTCAGAGTTTTCTGAAATTTTAAAAACCACAAATTATGAAAAACTTACATATCATTAACAAATGGAGCTTTGGAATTACAGCTGTACTTTTCCTCCTAGTTTATACTTTTATGTTTGGACTAATTGCTATGTTCTTTCTAGGCATCATTCAGTTACTACTGGCGCTCACAATTACAATCAACTGGATACATTTAACCGATAAAAACAAAAATAAAATTCTGCTATATTGGCTTTTTTGCTGCTCTTGGGCCATCATAAGTTATTTAGCTTACGACAACTTTAATGGCTACACAGGCCCTCTATTTTTTACCGTTTTACCAATGAGCATAGCGGGATTCTTTGTGTACATTACGTACAAAATTTCAAAACAATCGCAACAAGAACTAACGAATATAAACACAGAAACTCTATAAGATGCAAGATAAACACAAGATCAACAAGTGGAGCTTTACTATCATTGCCGCTCTGCATATTCTGGTATGGGCTGCCGAATTCAACTTCATTAATCCCTCATATGGTCGAGCACTGGCCATGTTTACACTGATTGGACAAGCTTTATTAGGCGTAATTCAACTAATAATTGCTATTCCAATGCTAACTTCTTTAAAAGCATACAGCACAAAAATTAAAAAGCTCATTAAGACCTATTGGACTCTTGTCGCCCTCTATATATTAACTAGCACAATTTCTATAGCAAATACTTTAGATGTTTTTGAGCCGTTAATTCTATTTACACCTATGGCAATAGCAGGTTATTTTGTTTGGGTGACATACAAAGCATCATCAACGAATATGATACCGAATGCCAAATCCAACAATATAGGCAATCACTAGTTCAGGGTCGACGTACGGCTGAATATCTACACTGAGGCCAAGCTTGTTTAAATTATATTCGTCCCATCATTCCTGAAAGTCCAAGGGTATGGTCAGTGATAGTTTGGCCTTGAAACTTGGATTTTGCATAACTATACTGGTAACCCAAGCCGATATAGTAATTCACATTTTGACCTATAGGAATTATATATTGGGCGTGCAACCCAACCATCAAATCGTTATTATTAGGTAGTAAACTGGCACCAGAATTTAATTCAATTCGGAAAAAATCAACTGGTCTAATTCGGTATGATAATTCTATACTTGGACCATAACTGCCAAAGCCAGAACGTAATCCTATACTTTGCTTATAGCCTTGACCATTAACAAATAAACCACACAGTACAAAAAACGAAAGTAAGTATTGTTTCATTTTTAAGCAACTTTAATTTCGAAGGAGTGTAGGAGACCTAAAACATTATCTTTTCTAAATTTAGCTTTTCTAATTCTATTTTTAGACGGATCAATTGAAAAACCTTCGGCAGTTCTAAAATCAGCTTCAATTAAAATAGATTGTTCAAAAGTAGCCCCTCGCAACTGACATTCAGAAAAATTAGCTTTGGTTAAGTCAGTTTGAACAAAGTCTGTTTCGTTTAATTGGCAACCAATAAATTGAATTTCCTTTAATTTTAAAGCATAAAAACTGGAAAGGTTCAGCTGACATTGGTGGAAATTCATTTTTAATAGAAATGGATTAACACCTGAAAAATCTATTCCCAGCATCTTGCAATCAGTAAATTCGCATGCTTGAATACTGGTATGATTCCACTTTGTTTGCGAAAAATTGCAAGCTTCAAAATCGCACTCAACCAGTTTAATATTTGACAAATTGGCTTTGGTAAAATTGCAATTTACAAACTGACAATTGTCGTATTCTTCTACTAGACCAATGCTAGAAAAATCAATACTATTGAATGTTTTATTTTCAATCATTCTTCAAATAATTTTGAAGCTTTTTTCAAGTCAAAATCATGTAAGCTGTGTATGATTTTATCTGCTACTATCAATTTTGGGTTATAGGCATGTGATTGCTCAGGCACAGCAATGGCTTTCATCCGCGCCGCTTTTGCCGCAATAACACCATTTAATGAATCTTCAAAAACCAAGCATTCTAGAGGGCTTACGTTTAATTTTTCAGCACATGACATAAATACCGAAGGATGAGGCTTTCCATTAATTTCAAACTCGGCAGAATGTACCGCATCAAAATACTGCCCAATTTCCAGTTTTTCAAGCACGGCGTCAATAATATTTTGATAAGATGATGTAGCTAGGCCTAGTTTCAATCCAGCCGATTTACATTTTTCAAGCGTTTCTTTAACGCCTGGCAAAGCCTTTCCCTGTTTTTTGATTTCTCCGATTAGTACGCGAACTATATCACCCGTTACTTCCTCACAACTTGAACCTGTCCACGGCCTTTTCTTATACCACAATTTTACCACCTCATCTATTCTCAAACCAACAGTTTCTTCGCAGTCAGTTGAGGTTAAGTCAAGCCCTACTTTTCCAAATCCTTCTATTTCCGCAATTTTCCAAAGTGGTTCTGAATCGATTAATAACCCATCCATGTCAAATATTATGGCTTTCATTTTTTTTCTAGTTTCATTTTATACAGGTTTCCGCCTTTTATTCCTTTGCGATATTCGTCTGTCATAAACCACAATTTTTCGCTTTTAAAGCAAATGGCTTCCCTTTGTTTTATTCCCTTTAATTTATACGATTTAATATCACCTTTCCAGAAAGCATTAAATCGCCAATTTTTAATTAAATACAAACGCCCATAGGCCAAAATAACAATGGTGTTTGACGGTTCATGATAATCTGCCGAAGTTACTGAACAAGTCATCCATCCTTTGTCGCAGAACTGAAATTGACCAATTAACTTGGCTTCAAATTCTCCTGCTTTTGCTGGCAGCATATATATTCTGGACACTCCAGTAAACGGCTTTGTGCGGCACTTAGTAAACAAAAATATTTTTCCCCCTTTCACAATAAAAGCTTCGCAATCAAAGTGCAAATTCGAATCTTTTGGTGGGAACTTTTTTTGATCTTCGTAAGTAAATTGTATGGTTTCAACCTCTGCTTTATCTTTATTTAAAAAGCCTTTTTTAAGAATATGAATTTGAAGGTTTTTACGATTATTTAAATTATTTCCAAAATCACCAATATATAAATTTCCTTTGCTGTCCTTAGCTATGTCCTCCCAATCGTAATTCTTTACGTTCTGAACTGAGATGGTGTGTTCGTGTTTGCCTTTTTCATTCAGGACATATAGCTCAGACCTATGTCCACCGTCGTTGTGAGTAATTAATTTATCCTTGTAAAAAATTAAGCCTGAGCTTTCGTATAGCCATTTGGGTAAATCTGAAACTTTTTTGATGTCAATTTTAGTTTTAGAAAGACCAGAAAATGTGACGGCAAATAATGCAAGTGCAAGGACAACTTTCAAATTCATAAATAAATTAAATAGTTTTAAAACGGATATATCGGTAACGCTTTGTAAAATTACTACTTTTGAACTGTGAATCCTAGTAGTAAAGGTTGGATAAAAAAATACATTTCGCTTTTAGACGAGTCGAAAGAAGTATTAAACCGTTTTCCAGGGAGTTTTTTAAGCCCAGAAGAATTGGTCTATTCCTATTTTCAGCCCACAGGTTTGTTATATGGCTATCCAAGAGAATTTCTTTTTCTTGATAGCAACTATATTGAAAAATTTACTCCTGAAGAATCGTACAAAGTATTGTTGTTTGAAGGGCTGATTTTAGTAGACCATATTGAAGTTGGAAAATTTGATTCAAAATCGCTTGATGATTGTGTTGTGAAGTTTGTTGACTTCTACGAAAAAAGTCACATTGAAAAAGCCAAAAAAAGTTGGTTAGATTTTTCAAAACTAGACTATCACGCCAAGCTAGAAAATATTATTGACAGAAGAGTTGAAGTTAAAAACTCAATTACTAATACCCTTGCTTTAGATTATTTATACAATAGTTTATTATTTCACGATTTGATTCTATACCAAGATTACAGACAAGATATGTCGGCAGAAAGACTGGTTGACAAGCGATCTGAAATAATGTTAGATATTGTAAAAGTAGTTGCTTGTGCAGCCAATGCAGATGGTGTTATTACTGATGAAGAACGTGAAATTTTTAAGCTATTTTTGGCTTCAGCTAATTTACTGTCTCATAAAAAAGACATAGCAGAGGGTTTCCTTGACCAACACCCATCCATTGATGACTTGAATTTTGAATATGAATCGTCGTGGCTGTTGCGGCGATATATTTTAGAAATTGCCATTTTAACGGTGTGGACAGATGAAGAATTACTGGAGCCAGAAAAACAGTTCCTCAAAGAACTAACGCAGAAATTACAGCTTAAAAAAAATGAAATGGATAAAGCGTTTGTCTCCATTCAAACCTTTGTGTTAACTAATAATAATCAGGCGCCGTTTTTGAGAGGGAAAAATGATATTGAACTAATTTTAAGCAATACAGCTAAACGCTGGACAAAGATTTTGTCAAGAAATAAGGAGAAGCTAGCGAATGAGTTAAAAGAAAGTAAAGAATTGGTCTCGTTAATTACCAAATCAACAAGAACAGATTTAACTAAAGAAGAAAAGGAAAAGGTGAAACATCAGCTGGGAGATTTAGGCAAGTCCATTCCTGCTTTGACTCTTTTTATGTTGCCTGGTGGTGTTTTTATTTTACCACTTGTGTTAAAAATAATCCCGAATCTCATCCCCTCTGCATTCCGAGAGAATCAGATTGACGAGGAAGAAAAATAGCTTTTTTTCAAATCTCAATTTACTTATCGTCCTAAACAACAAATATTGTAAAAAGTACCATAAGTCCTAATTGTTTTGTAAATTGCCATCATACAATTACTTAAAATTACGATTATGAAGAATTTTTTACTTTTTATGATACTACTTGCGTTGAATTTAGCATTTGGCCAAAATGTTCCAATCGATTTTGAATCAGGTGGCAATGGTGCAGGATGGACCTGGACAACTTTTGAAAATGATGTTAATCCGGCCCTTCAAATTATTGCAAACCCTGATCCAACTGGAGCAAATACATCAGCTACTGTGGCTTCATTTACGGCTTTGCAAGCAGGTCAACCATGGGCAGGCTGTGAATCAATGCATGGTGCTGACCTAGGTTCATTTACGTTTAATGCCAACAATTCAGAAGTGAAAATAATGGTTTGGAAATCTGTAATAAGTGATGTAGGTATAAAATTTGTTGAACCTGCATCAGGTTCGCTTGGCGAAATTAAAGTGGCCAATACTGTGACTAATCAATGGGAGGAATTAAGCTTTGATTTTAGTGGGCATATTGGAAATATTGGTACTATTGATCAAATTGTTATATTCCCAGACTTTAATGCGAGAACGCAAGATAATGTGGTATACTTTGACAATATTACAATTGGAAATCCAACACCAGAACCAGCGCCAATGGTGGCGGCGCCCACCCCAGCATTACCTGCGGCAGATGTTATTTCAATGTTTAGTGATCCATATACTGATGTAACAGTAGATACTTGGAATACTGGATGGAGTAATGCATCTTTTTCTGACATAATGATAATGGGTAACCCTACAAAAAAATACACAGCTTTAGATTTTAACGGAATTGAAACAACCTCAATGCCAATTGATTTAACCAGTCCTGGCATGCTATATTTTCATATGGATTTGTGGACGCCTAATAGCACTGAGGTTAGAATTAAACTAGTTGATTTTGGTGGTGACGGATTCCAAGGTGCAAATGCCGATACCGAATTTGAATATACTCTTTCTCCAGCACAAGAAGAGTGGGTTAATATTGAAATTCCTCTAACTGATTTCTCTGGAATGAATCAAAATGACATCAATCAATTAATCATTTCTAGCGCACCAGCAGGGCAAAGTACAATTTATATTGATAACGTTTATTTTTCAAAATTACCTACTCAATATTTAGGATTAGAAGATGCAAATGCTTCCATTGAATTATCCGTTTACCCAAACCCTACAACTAATACCTGGCAAATTGCGGCTAGTCAAAATATAGAAAGTGTTGTGGTATATGACTTAACAGGAAAGGTTGTCTCTCAGAATAATGCAACAAATTCAAACACCCTTTTAATTGATGCTAGCGAGCTGGCCTCTGGAACCTATTCCGCAGTGGTTAGTACTAAAGCTGGAACAATTAGAAAACTACTAGTTAAGCAATAGCAGAAAACATTTTTTTAGTTTTAAGGTTTGGCAGAAAGTCAAGCCTTTTTTTATGCTTTAAATTGGTTGGCCAACAAAACAATATCCAACTGATTTACCTCCTTTTGTTTTGCCTACCTCATAAGTCCATTTGTAATTTGGATCAGAAGGCAATTCAGAGGTTAAGCTTTCCAAATCGGATTTTGTATAGGTCCGAGGCATTGAAGCCTGCCCATCCCAAGCATAAGCTAGAGGAATAATAGGAATTAAATAGGTAAATACTAATTGTTGCCAATTAATGGGTTTTGTTAACGGAGTTAGTATCAGTGCTGATAAAAACACAATTATTAATCCCAAAGGTAAAAACAACCACCATGCAATTAAAGGTAAGGGCTTATTAGTTATTTCATAAATACAAAGCGTCTGTTTACTGTCCTGAGCTGATTTTAAAATGTCTTTTGCAATAGGTAATGGCATGTGATGAAAGCAATTCACCATTGTTTTTACTCCTTTTGGAGCCGAAGCTAAGCTTGTTGCATTTACAGTTTCTGGAAAATAATCAATATTAGGGTTTGAAGAGAATTCTTCTATTTGTTCTTTATTCGGATGAAGATCAGATAAAGTTAGTTTCAAGTCTGGATAAGTAAGCATTAAATCTGTAAGAACATGAGGCATAATTCCACCTGCTCCCGATCCTAAATCCACAATTGTATTTGTTTGCTGGCTTTTTAAAATTGGATTTAATGATTCAGCCACAACTTCATCCAATTTCATTAATTTATTAAACACTACAATTAGCTTTGTCATGTTTCGTCGAAACAAATCTGGAAACCAATCAAAATCTTCAAATTCGAATAGTTGGACTCTTTTCATGGCTATTTATTTTGTAAATCGATACACTGTAAAATCGTATGGATTTTTTTCGTCTTTTTTATAATCCATTATCATTTCCTTCTGCCATTTGGCATCATTAAAAGCAGGGAAAAAAGCATCTGCTTCAAAGTCTTGATGAATATAAGTAATCAACATTTCATCAATTAAATCATTATCTAAGCAATACTTATAAATCTGCGCTCCGCCAAT
>JBGCGA010000112.1:0-13444 GCA_045110285.1 Crocinitomicaceae bacterium
CCCCATGCAATTCCAAAACGTGCAGAATCTAGACAACCTAGTGGTGCACCTAATCCGCTTTTATTTGGTAAAAGATTTTCTTTGGGAACTTTTACATTATCAAAAATAAGCTCTCCAGTAATGGAAGCTCTTAATGAATGCTTTCCGTGCATTTCTGGAGCCGAAAACCCTTCCATTCCTTTTTCAAGAATAAGACCATGAATTCTTCCCTCTTCATTTTTCGCCCATATCACAGCAACATCTGCCAAGGGTGCATTTGAAATCCACATTTTTGCTCCATTTAAAAGATAATGATCTCCCATATCCTTGAAATTAGTGGTCATACCTCCTGGATTTGAACCGTGGTCAGGCTCTGTTAATCCGAAGCACCCTAAAAACTCTCCTGATGCCAATTTAGGTAGGTACTTTTTACGTTGGTCCTCATTTCCGTATGCATATATTGGATACATAACTAACGAACTTTGAACAGAAGACGTTGATCTTAAACCTGAATCACATCTTTCTAATTCCTGCATTATAATGCCATAGGAAATTTGATCTAATCCTGGTCCGCCATACTCCGCAGGGATATATGGGCCAAACGCTCCAATTTCTCCTAACTCTTTGACTAGGTGCTCAGGAAATGCAGCACGCTCATAATAATCTTCAATTATTGGAGAAACATTCTGCTTTACCCAACCGCGAACAGTTTCTCGTATTAGCTTATGTTCGGTAGTTAGTAAGTCATCAATATTATAATAATCTGGATGTGTATATAAGTCGGTTGCCATAATGCAGTTTTTTATGCAAATGTATCTATTTTTTTCTTTTTTTAGAACAGCAGTTAACAATAGTTAGCTATAAAAAAATAGTACTTTTGCAGTATGAATCCAACTGATTTCGACATTGGTGTTTTGACAGAACTAACAAGTTCACCTCATCCCATTTTTTGGGTGCTTGTCTTGCTAGGAACGGGTTCAATTATTTTAGCCCGAATAATAAAAAGCTCTTACATTAACGGTCTTTTTCAATACACAAAAAACTACAATCAGCAATTGTTTTCTTTAAATAGCTTATCAACACCATTTCTGATTTTTAATTACCTCATTGCCCTGTCACTGTCAATTTACCTATTTATTGATTCCAAGGAACAAAACCTAGCGGAGGAGACCGTAATTTATGTTTTCATAACGATTTTAACGTACTATATTTTAAAAATCGGAATTCAATACTTTTTGGCTAACTGGTTTCAGAGAAAAGAACTTTTTGCTGTTAAGAACGCATTCAGGTCTTACCAAATCGTTGGACTAATCATACTCCCAATATGCACTTTATCAATTTACCAAACATCCGGAACTAAGCTTTATATCTCATACTTTATCTTTTCAATAGTCATATTATCACTTCTTTTTGTGTGGTACTTTTCACTGAAAGACTCTATCCAATATAAAATTTCATTATTCTATATCTTTTTGTATCTTTGCACCCTTGAAATCTTGCCACTATTATTGATAGCCGAGTATGTGCTAAATTAATGGTCAAGTTTTTTGTAAATAATAATTCGATATGAGCGTTAAAACTATATTAGTTTCACAACCTAAACCTTCTAGCGAAAAATCGCCGTACTTTGATTTAGCACAAAAGTATAAATTAAAGATTGATTTTGTTCCTTTCATCAATGTAGTTGGCGTGACAGCTAGAGAATTTAGAGCACAGAAAATTGATCTAGGACTCCATTCGGCAGTTATTTTAACAAGTAAAACTTCAGTTGACAACTTTTTTAGAATTGCAGAAGAAACACGATATAAAGTACCAGAATCAATGAAGTACTTTTGTATTTCAGAAGCTATTGCTTACTATTTGCAAAAATATGTAGTTTACAGAAAGCGAAAAATATTTTTTGGGAAACAGAATATTAATGATTTAGTCGATATTTTGAAAAAGCATAAAGACGAGCGATATTTACTTCCATGTTCTGACATTTTAAGACAAAATATACCGGACACTTTAGTAGCAAACAATGTGAATTATACAAAGGCCGTTTTGTACAGAACTGTTGCCGCAGATTTATCAGATTTAGAAGATGTAAAATATGATCTATTAGTTTTTTTCAGTCCATCAGGAATAGAATCACTGCTAAAGAATTTCCCAGATTTTAAACAAAACAAAACTATGATTGCTGCCTTTGGTCCTACTACAGCAAATGCCGTTAAAAAGAATAACTTAAGATTAGACATTCATGCACCACAACCTAAAAACCCGAGCATGACAATGGCAATTGAGTCATATATAAAAGGTGCAAAAAAATAGAGCGAATAAAATTTCACTAATTACAGCAAAAGCACTATTTAGTAGTGCTTTTTTCTTGTGGGAAATATCGGAGAAATAAAAATGCTACCATGGCTGGCAAAAATGTATGAGTAAGCCCTGTTAGTGTTCTTACAATATGATACATTGATTTGCTTAGCCCAAATAAGTAACCGACAACATACAGTATCCCTGCAATAGCAAACAGACCCATATAAATGTAAGATATAACATTAACTTTCTGGCCTTTTTCAATAAAATATAACTTTAATACAGCATATGAAACTAACCAAAAAAATAGGAAAAAAATAATAGTTAAAAACCATTTTAAAGTCATTATTTGCGGTATGGACCATTGCTCCAAAAAATGAAAACTGTCCGGAGAAACATTAGGGAATCCTTTTGTTAAATGATAAAGGACGTGGTTAACATTTAACATAAAAAAATCGCGAATAAAACCTGCTGCTAATAAAACGACAAATGCAAAAGAAAACAAGATTTTACGACTAATCTTGCTCATCTTTCAATTTTTCACCGTATTGCTTTATCCAAACTATCCAAAGGCCAAACAAAACTAGGTAAACAAAAGCTGTAAAAGTATATAAGTGATTAAAGTCAAGCCATTCTGGGTGCGTATCAGAAATAATAAACAAGGCAATCACTCGAATGACATTTGCTAGATGTACAATTGCTATTCCTAAAGGAATATACCATAGCTTAGATTTCCAATTTCCTGGAAATGCAATCAAGAATATACTAAAAATTGAAAACAACTTAAATCCGTTGCAATTATCCCCCACCCATACGCCAGCGTTTTTATAATCTGACTCCTTTAAGAGAAGTACATGGGATGTGTCAATATCAATATATGAAGTGACACCAAAAACATTTAAAATAGAGTTTGCTATAGATACAATATTATAATTTAAAGCATAGTCCGCATTTGTATACACTTTAATACAAAATTGATATACCAAAAGCCATACTATGTAAAGCGTAACTGCTAATAGTATAAATCGAAAAGCTTTTGACTCAATCTTAAACATAGGCAAAAAAGAATAACTTTAGCTGAATAAACAACTAAAGTTATCTTGTGTGTAATAATATCGAATAATATTTATTTTTTTCCTTTAAGGCTCTTAAAACCTAACATTGCTCCAGCAGCCAGAAGCATCCCTAAGCCTCCGTCAATTGGAATGCACTCAGGTGCCCAACATGGTGGTGTATTTCCTGACGGCACTGCTCCGCCTGGAGGTGGTCCCGAAGGTGGCTGCCCATAAACCATTTGACTAACCCCTAAAATTACTATCGTAATCAATAGAGTTTTTATAATTGATTTAAACATATTAATCATTTACTTTTAAAGAATAATTTTTTTAGTTGCCACTATTTGGGCTCCTGATTTTACTACAACAATAAATATGCCACTGTGACTATTTTCCATTGTTAAATACTGTTTTTCCGAAGAATTACTTAATGCGTAGCCACTAACTACTGTTTGCCCTAGAACATTTGTGATATCAACTGAAGCATTTTCAAAACCAGCAGTAGATTGAATCTCTACTGAATGTCCCAATTGCTTAATAGAAATAACGTCAGTTGACTCTATTTCATTTCCTGATATATATGTTTTATCTGACAATACATTATTGCTTAAAATAACAGAGAATCGATCTGTAACGCCCTCAGTTGCATAAAATGTATATGCTCCTTCTTTTCTCAAATCTACCATTAGATTTAACAACTTATCAAACACATACACATTGGCATAATCCTGAATATCTTCTAAATTACTTGGTGTAATCGTATAATAGGAATCCGTTTTACAATTCATTTTAAAATCAACAACCTTCTTTTGTCCATCAGAATACAGATAGTTTTTTGCCAATTGTACTGAATCATTGATTTGAATGTATAAGGAAGAAGCCGTTTCTAGCCCTGTTGAAAAGTAAGGAATATCCAACTCATCATAATAATCATCTGCATTATCATTAAAGGACAACGACGTCACATTATAAAAAGTAGAATTGTCTTGACTTAATGTTAACTGTAATCCATTTTCAACTTCATAATCTCTGATAAAAGTAGCATTTGTTGAAATTTTGTCGGTTTGCTTGAAGGTTAATGAATTCGGTGAGCCTGTTACAAACACCCAAATCCCTTGTCCAATTGCTATATTTCCATCCGCTAACGACCCAATACTTGAAGTGTTAGACGATCCATCATACCACTGGTAAGAACCAGAATTCGCGTCAAAAACGTAAAAGTAATTCCCTGTTCGAGTTCTACCTACATTTTGAAAAGACATTGGAGAAGCATATGGATTCCCAATCAGGTTCCAATCTGTTGGTGCACTTGACGTTGTAATATCAGAAAAAGTATTTAATGAACCTGTACTTTTTAACGTAGCTCCTGAAAAGCTTGTTAAATCATCACCTAAAAACAACTCAAAACCATCTAGATTTGTCAGAGGCTCAGAAGGATTAGTCACATCAATAAAATCAGTTCCCAAGTCCCCTCCTTGGAATTTTTTTGCTGAAAAATAACACCCTGTTGAATTAGGTGTAGTACCATAGGCGCAGCCATCAGGAAAACCTGTCCCACTGATTAAAATGTCTGCATCCCATTCAGATAAATCTGCACCAATTACCGGAGAAGCTATATTTCTATTGCCTGCGATACCAGCTGAAATAAACCGTTCTACCGTCACATTTCCTGTAACTGAAGAGTTTGGATTAAATTCACCAACACGAGCAGTTGTAGTTGCACTTGAAGACAATATGGTTAACCCTGCAGCAGATACATCTAAATCGCCATTTAATGGGGTTAATTCATCATTAATCGAAATAATACCGTTTAATAGCGTAACCCCAGCAAAATTATCAATAGTTAATCTGCTTAAAGTAATATTTTGAGCATTTAAATCAATATTTTGTGCTGAAACTCCTCCCATTACAATTTCGCCATCCAGCACACTACTTACTGAACCATTTATTACTAAGTCTTCTGAAAGTGTTAACTTTCCTCCAGCAGTGAAGGTCATAACAGCTCCTGATTCAATCGTCAACCCTTTTGCACTTTCATCTCCTGGAACAATAACCAAATGTGAAGATTTGATGGTTACATCATTAAAACTCGTAGGCACACAACCACAACTCCAAGTGGTTGGAGCGTCCCATAATCCAAAAGGAATGATAGACTCAATAATGGCAGGTGAATCACCATTTAATGTGAAAAAATCACCTGCGTTCATATCAACATTTGAAAAAGTAACAGTCTGACTAATAGCGTCATAAACACCAGGAACAGAAGAAGACACAATGCTAAAGTCGGTATCTGTGTCAATTAGTAATTGGTAGCTAGTTGGGTCTGCAGAAAAATTATTAGTAGCATCAAGCTGAAAGGTGATATCAATGCCTCCCACATCAGTAGGTTCATCCATTCTCCAAATTCTTTCGAAGCGACTTCCTGTTGCTACGTTTGTAGATAGTGCTGAGGTAGATGCTCCGTCATGACCAATAAATAAGTATTCGCCATTGCCAGCAAAACCACCTGCTTTTTCTATTCTAACTATTCCATTTCCGATTGAATTGGTGTGCTCATTTGAGGCATCTTCTCTTCCAATCCCTATCACCCCTAATCCATAAGAAGATTCAAAGTCATACATATCGACTGTAACAGTACTGCCATATTTAGCAGCCATATAATTCTCTAGAATATTTTGCTCTGCAGTGTTCAGTGCAGCAGTGAATACAAATGATTCTGCTATGTGTCCGGTCATTCTTAAAGCGGCACCCGCATTTGCTAAATCTCTCCCGCCAAGCCTTACACCAACATGTGGAGTTGGAGAAGCTGTTGAAGCAGTAACACTCCCAACTGTTGCATAGTTGACTCTACCTGTAACAGTAGTTCCCGACTTCACATTTTCAAACACATTGAATCCTGCAGGAGAGCCAATATTTGCTCTTACTGCGCCAGTGCCTGTTGCACCGTTTCGACCAAAAGCACGAATGGTTCCGCTTAATGTCACTAATCCTAAAAAATCATCAAAATTTCCATTCCCATAATCCAAACTGAACGGTATTGTTACTCCTGAATAACTCACATCTCCATAAACATATGAATCTATAAAAGTTGCACCATCTAAGGCCGAATTCCCTGCAGTTAACATATTAGCTGTCCCATTAAAAAATAATGCCGCTCTTCCATTTATCACATTTGTTTGAAATTCTGGTTGTCTAGTAACATCTGGCTGCATGGCGTTAATTCCTGCGGCAGAATAATCAGTTATGTCATTAACATTTGCGCCGTTCACATAATTTATTCCTGCTTCCGATTCAGCATCCATCCAAAAGGCAACGGTAGCTGGCGTACCAACTCCACCTGGACCAGTCTGTGCAAAACTGCCTAACGGCAATAGCATCATACTCAGCAGTCCTGAAATTACTATTCTTGTTTTAATTTTTGTCATCACAATGGTGTTATATTAAAGCTATATTACTCAAAATATCCTACAAATGTAATTAAAAAAAAATTGACAGTGCACTATATTACCGCGCAATTATTAATAAATTCGTATTCATGCTGAATTAGTGAAGTGGGAAAGTATTTTTATTAATATTTTTGCTTGCAAAGAATCAACAACCAATCATTGCCATGAGAGAATGAAGACAATAAGATGGAACTAAAAAAATATGAAAAAATAGAAACCTCTCAGTGGGGTGAGGACGGTGTGATTGCTGAAATTTTTTCTCGAATAGGATCTTACAAACCGGTTTGTATTGAGTTTGGTGCTTGGGATGGGAAGCACCTGAGCAACTGCTGGAACTTGTGGCATAATGAAGGTTGGGATGCCATTTTACTAGAAAGCGATAATGAGAGGGCTGCTGCATTAAAACAAAGCACTATTAAATTACCGCAAGTACAATGTTTGAGTAAAAAGGTAGAAATTAATGGAGAAAACTCTTTAGATGCTATTTTAGACAATATTCAGTTGACCAAACAAATCGATTTATTATCGATAGATATTGACTCAGATGATTATGCCATATTTGAGTCACTGAACAGGAGCCCAAGAGTGATAGTCATTGAATATAATCCCACTATTCCTCCGCATATCGACTTGGTACAAAAACCAGGATCTGATCTTGGTAATTCTATTTCTGCCATTTGCAAACTCGCTCAAAAGAAAAATTACAAGCTTGCTCATGTCACGTATACGAATATAATCTTGGTAAATGATCAAGACTGGGAGAAACTGAACATTTCCGAAGTAGACTATTTTAAAGCTTTTCCATATGAAAAACTAACTTGTGTGATAAACACGTACAGCGGAGACACCATTCTCTCTCAACCTCCGCCATATAACGGAGGATATTTAGCAAAAGTGAATAACAGTGTCAAACACGCCATTAAATCAAAGTTCATCTCAAAAGATGAATTTAAAAAACCGACTTATATAACAGATGGTCAATTAGTGTATTGCGAAATTAAAAAGAAATGATTTATATCGCTTTGAAAGGAGGACTTGGCAACCAAATGTTTCAACTGGCAGCTGCTTATAATCTGGCAACAGAAAAAAAAACGCAGCTCAGTGTCATTACAGACGAATTTAAAAAAGAAGAATCAGAAATTTACACCAAAAGATCTTTTGAATTGGCTTCAGTTTTTGTTTTAGAGGACATTGAAATCGCAAAAAAAAAAGATTATGCCTATTTGTTGAAAAATGATTTAACTTCAAGAATTAAGAAGAAACTCTTTAATGGCATTGCCTATTTCGAACCAAATTTACAGTACCAACCAACCATAAAAAAATTAGGCAGAAACACTTATTTAAATGGTTATTTCCAATCAGAACAGTATTTTAAAAAACATCAACAAAGTATAAAAGCATTATTTTCCTTTAGAAAAAATCTCAACAAAAAAACAGAAGACACAGTTAAAATCATTCAGCAAAAGCGCACTTTAGCAATCCATGTGAGAAGAGGCGACTATGTCACCAAACAAAATATTAATGCCATCCATGGTAACCTGCCACTGGCTTACTACAAAAAGGCTCTAAAAAACTTTGAACTAGACAAATACAATATTTGCTTTTTTTCAGATGATATTCTTTGGGTAAAAGAAAAATTCGGGTATTTAGATGCTCGAGAACTCACATTTGTAGACTGGAATCACCATACGGATGCCTGGCAAGACTTGTATTTAATGAGTCAGTGTGACGATTTTATTATCGCTAATAGTAGCTTTAGTTGGTGGGGAGCATGGCTTTCGGAAAAACCTAACAAAAAAATTATTGCACCTAAAAACTGGTTTAAAGACAAAAACTTGAATCAATTCACCGGCGATCTAATACCTGATGAGTGGAAACAAATAAGTGAAACTGAAAAATCTTTCTAAATTTGATTCATAAATCTGTCAACCAACGTATTTGAATTTTACAGTTTGAAAAAAACACCAACCATAAGTGTCATATTACCTGCTTATAACGCCGAACGGTTTATTGATGATGCCATTCAATCAATTCTCAATCAAACATTTTCAGATTTTGAATTAATCATTATCAATGATGGCTCTACAGATCAAACACTTGCAAAGATAACCAAGTTTAGCGACCCAAGAATTACTGTACTGCAACACCAGTCCAATTTAGGTATTGTTGCCAGCCTTAATAAAGGACTTTCTGTATGCCAGGGCGAGTTTATTGCTAGAATGGACGCGGATGACATCTCTCTTCCCAGGCGGTTTGATATTCAACTAGACTATTTTAGGATGAATAATGCTGTAGACATTGTTTGTGGATTAATGACTTTTTTTGGTGAAAAACATGGGTTAATTCAACAGCAAACAGAACCATTTAAAGATATGGGAATCAGTTTATTCTTTGAATGCCAAGTCTATCAACCCACCGTCATGATAAGACGAAAAATACTAGTAGAAAAAAAACTGTCTTACCGACAGGATTTTGTCTACTGTGAAGATTGGGCACTATGGCTTGACTGCATAGATGCCGACTTAACTATTCATAGGTTATCAGATCTACTAGTGATGTATAGAATTTCAGACCAAAACTGTTCAATTGCTTTGCACAACAACTATTTTATCAATAAAAACAAACTTGACCGCTTGTTACTGGGAATACTTTTTAATAAAGTATCTGAAAGGATGATTGAATTGCAATTCGAACTTGTTTATGCGAAAATACCTACAAAGCCTTTAAAAGAGCTACTATTGTATTGTAAAAATTTAACCAAAGCCCTTATAAATTTTGGTTTTAGTAGTAAAGATGTTAAAAGAGAAGTTAAAGCAAGGCAAAAACAATATGGTTTTAGGCTAGCAGACCACCGACCATTGGATGCTCTAATATTTACAATAAAAACGGGTATCTGGAGCTATTCGCTGACAAGATACATTGGAATTCAAGCCATTAAAAAGATACGCTAATGACAGAAAGTAATTCAGAAAAAGAAAAGGTGCTCGTTCTTCTCACGGAATTCTTTCCTGCAGCAAACAAAGACATATTTTTAAAGCATGATTACACCTTATTGGCATCATCATACAAGCATGTGCATGTTTTCCCAATTACAGATTCTTCAAACCAACATCCTGACTTACCAGAAAACATGATCATCCATAAACCACTAGCAAAAATGACTCATCATCAAGGCATGTGGAATATGACGAACAGCCTATTGCTAGCTAAATTGCTTTTATCGGAAATTCGATATACTACCAATAAATTAGCAGTTCTAAAAAATGCACGGTATCATTTGGCAGAAATAAAATCCGCCATACGTTTAGAATCGGCATTGCATTTTTGGACTAAAAAATACAAAACTACATCATTAACATTTCATGCCAGCTTTATGAATATTCACGCCTTGGTGCTTGCCATAGCAAAATATAAAAAACATATTAAGCAATATAGCTTTAGAATTAACGGCTACGAGATATTCAATGAACGTTGGGTTAATGGCTATTTACCATATGAACACTTCATATACCAGCAAGCTAAAATAATCATTGTAAATTCTAACCACAGTTACAATTACAAAACATCATACTGCCCCTTTCCTGAAAAACTAGCCATGAGCTACTATAGCATTCCTAAACAAGAATTAGCTCCGTTTGATCCTCACTCAATTTTCACCATTGTATCCTGTGCCAGCGTCATCCCTATTAAACGAGTTCATTTAATTGCTGAAGCCGTTACAAAATTGCCATTTGAAACAAAATGGATTCATTTTGGTGATGGTGAAAATATGCCTGAAATAAAGGAAATTATGACGAAAAGTCCTCAGCACATAAATATTGAACTGAAAGGTACGACGGACAATACAGACATTATTTCGTTTTACAAATCAAATACCGTACACCTTTTTGTCCACACCAGTGAATCAGAAGGATTATGTTACGCTTTGATGGAAGCTCAAAGTTTCGGCATTCCAACTTTGGCCTGCGGAGCAGGAGGTATAAATGATTTTGTTTCTGACAGCAATGGAAGATTGTTACCAATTAATATTGATGCTACAATTTTAGCCCAAGAAATAAATAATTTTAAATTGTCGTCAAAAAACAGGTATGAATTTCGTCTAAAACTTCAAAAGGCTTTTAACACAAAATTTGATAATAATGAAATTAAAAAGAAGCTGTCAGATCAGATTAACAGCTAGCCAAATAATTATGTTTAAAGTAAATATTGTTACTAAACGTAGACTCTTCCTTAACTACAATGCCTCAATTAGGTCACAAAGCGGATAACAAAGAGCGTATAATAGCTCATGAATCAATATTCACTGGCTAGGCATGACACTAAAATTTAAATCCAACGAGTGAAATTAATTAAAAAGGATAATTTAGCGTACCGTAAATTTCTTTAGCAAACACAACCTCTAATATTAATGTCAAAAAGTATATTTATCTTAATTGGAACAAGACCTAATTTTATCAAAATAACGAGGTTTAAAGAACTAGCATCTAATGCAGGCAAAGAAGTGACTATAATTCATACGGGACAACATTTTGACCATAATATGGCCAATGTTTTTTTTGAACAGTTTGAATTGGAACCAGATTATTTTCTTGAAGTTGGAGGACTTTCCCCTGCTTCACAAATTGGTCATATCATAATAAAGCTTGAAGAGTTATTTGACAAAATAGGTAAGCCTGACTATTTGGTTGTTCCTGGTGATGTAAACTCAACTTTTGCAGGTGCAATTGCTGCGAATAAAACTGGAGTTACACTTGTGCACCTTGAAAGTGGTTTGCGTTCACGAGACAAAAAAATGCCGGAAGAGCACAATCGAATTCTGACCGATTATATGGCAGATATTTGCTTTGTGACAGAATCTTCAGGCATAAAAAACTTAAAAGCCGAAGAAGCGAATTCTGAAATTCATCTTGTTGGTAATACTATGATTGATACGCTTATTCACTTTGAACCAAAAATAGATCAGTCAAGAATATTAGAAGACCTTCGTATTAAAGAAAAGCAATATATATTAGCTACATTCCACAGGCCTTCAAATGTAGACAGAGTTCAAAAACTGCAGCAGCTTGTCAATATCATAATTGGAATTGCCGAGTATCAGACCTTAGTAATTCCAATGCACCCTCGAACCATGAAAATGTTGACAAAGTATGATTTAATGAAAAAACTGAAACATTCTAACAACGTAATTATTACCGAACCACTGGGTTATTTTGAATTTCAAAAACTAATTAAACACAGTACGGCAGTAATTACCGACAGTGGAGGCATTCAAGAGGAAACAACTTTTAGACAAGTGCCCTGCTTAACTATTCGCGAAAATACAGAAAGACCGATTACTATTACTGAAGGATCAAACACTTTGGTGCAGTTTAACATGACAGACATTAATTTTTACTTGACTCAAATCATAAAAGGGACGTACAAAAAAGGCAGTATACCAGTATTTTGGGACGGAAAAGCGACCAAACGAATATTAGAAATTCTGTGACAAATGCAAATTTGCCAGCTAAGTGTAATAATCTTAAGACAAAGAATGATAAAATTTGCTTTTATTTAATTGACGCATTTATGCAAAAAATTGTATTTTGAGCGCCTGTAATTAATAGAGGGGCCCAGAAAAAGCCTTCAAATTATGCACAGCTTTGACTCAGGAAATGAATGAGAAATTCTAAGCCGGAGAAAAGGAATCAATTTACTATTAAACGATTTTAAAATTACATGACACCTCTCTTTTCAATCATTACACCAAGCTATAACAAAGCTCAGTATATTTCTTCAATGATAGAATCAGTTTTGGATCAGACTGAAACTAATTGGGAATTAATAGTAATTGATGACGGATCAACAGATGGTACAAAAGAGATTTTAAAACAATTTGAACATACAGATAAACGTTTCAATTTTAAATATCACTCAGAAAATAAAGGAGCAAATTATTGCAGAAATTTGGGGGTCGCTTTAGCTAGCGGAACATATACTATATTTGTTGATGCAGACGATTTAATTGCCTCGTTCTGCCTAAACCAAAGAAAGCAAGCCATTAAAACTAAAACTGAAGCTGATATTTGGATTTTTAATATGGCTGTATTTAATTATAAAATTGGTGATTTACCTAGCTCAAAAAATTGGATAGTTTCTGATCGAACCGAAAAATTCTTGGAATTGTTTTTAAACCATTCCATTCCTTGGCAAACTATGCAAAGCACTTGGAGAACCTCGTACTTAATAGAATTTGGGGGATTTGATCCTGAATTTAGAGAATTTGATGATGTTGAAGTACATACCTCTGCTATTTTACATGGAGCTCGTATAATGCCGTTTAAACATTTGCCTGTTGATGTCTTTTATCGAATTGACGAGAATAGAAAAGAGCGAAGTGTCTTTGATCATCAAACATTAATTGTATCAACTGCTATTAAATACTACTCCAAATTTTTTCCAAAAGTTAAATCTGAAAAAAATAGAAAACTACTATCAGGATCTTTATTCCAACCCCTCACCTCTTTGTGTTGGCAACACCGAAAGAATAAAATTACGACAGCTGAATTTACTAGATTGAAAAACAAATTAATTGAGGCTTGCCAATATGAACAGCATCAAAAAAAAATGAATCTGTACCAAAAAATCAGTAAAGCTTTACCTTTTCATTTGCCAGGTTTAAAAAAA
>JBGCGA010000113.1:0-6034 GCA_045110285.1 Crocinitomicaceae bacterium
ACATTTTTAGTTCCATCACTAAAGGTTGTTATAACTTCAGAAACTCTGTTATTATCATCTCTTAAAGTAATTTCAGAAATGACTAACGAGTCCTTTTGGAATTCTTTTCTACCTTCTATGAATCCCTTTTCGGAGTATGTAACTTCAATATTTTGAATAAGTAAATCTTCTTGATATTTCAATAAATTCAAATCTTTTACTGCACCAATTAAATTATTACTTTCTAAGTCTGTTTCTACTTCTATTTGAGCAGAGTTGCACGCAATCAAAAAAAGAAAAGTAATTAAATAAATATTTCTCATTAATATATAAAATTGACGTGTGGTCTGCTAATATGTGTTTTCGCTTGTAGCTAACGATTAATATATGGTAAGTAGGGTAGTTGGAAGTGATAAACTCTCAAGCTTGCACTAAGCCAAATTTAAACATTTTGTTTTTAAATTATTTTATTTACTAAAGCCAAATTTTATATTTGGCGTACTTTCAGATAACTCAGAACTTTGATAAACCTCAGGGATCCCTATTTGCTATATATAGTGTTATCTACTTTTTCTATTCTATGTTGATTTCAAATGGCAATGTAAAAGCAGGAAGATTATACTTTCCCCACAATAACCTGACAGATGATATTTTAATAGTTTGCCCTTTCTGAATCTTAAACTGTGATTCATATTTCTTTAAATTCAATTTTAAGGAACCTACAGTATGAGTATTTAATATACTTTCCTTTTTCAAATCTAATATCTCAATCTCAAAGTATCCAATGTCAAATTCGTGAGTAACGTTTGTATTATTTGAAAATATTTGAAATTCTATTGAACTATTAGTCATTAATGAATTCTCCTTTACTCTAAGTTCTAGCTTGGGGTAATCGATTACTTTGTAATACTTAGTTTTTTTTACCGTGGTTCCATTTTTGAATTTGACAATAGCTGTTACAATAGCAGAACCGCTTGTGTCAGGAATAATTGAATGAGAAACTCGACCACCAGCTAGGACTTTACCATTATTAATTTCGATAAAACAGGAGTCAAATGGACTGTCCCAGTCTATAAATAATTTATTGACTTTTTTCGCATATATAGTTGTAACTTCTTTCGAGTTGCTAAAATCACCAGGATCGATATTAATACTGAAATCTTGTCCCCAACTTATCAGGGAAAATGTAGTCAAGAATATTGTAATAATATTTTTCATTTTAATTGTAGATAACGTTTGTGCAAATTTTCGTTGCTGTAAGGCACGAAACAGCTATGAAATTTGCATTTTGTTAGCACCTTTTTTTCAATTGTATTCATTTAAAACCCTTACAAGCTTATGAACTGTAGTTGAAGATTCTTCTTTTCCTGGGTTTATGTTATCTAAATGTTTTTGATTTCTTTCCGCTCTTGCAATTGCTAAGTCTTTTCTTGTGAATTCATTTCCCTCTCTATCAATTTTAACGACAACATTTAGCAGGTCAAAGAAGTCTTGATTTATCAATTTATCACCGTTATAAGCATAATGCACTCCTAATTTGTTAATATACAAATTGATTTTATCTCCGTAATCCTTTCTATCCATAGCACTTCCTTGATGGTCCTCAAAATGAAGAATTAACCAGTATTCAAATGCTTGATTAGTATAAGCAACGCCAAATCCATATTTTTCCGCTGTGACAATTGCACTATTGAAATTTTCTAATTGTTTAGGATTGTCAGGTTTAGGATCAGCATCAAAAACGCACCAAATTTGGTCGTAATTCTTTTTGTCGGAAATAGTCTTTGCTCTCTCTACTAACGATAAGGTATTTCTTCCCTCACCAAAGGATTTTACATCCATTGAAGTTAGTTTAAACTTATTGAAGTATGAAGGTTCGGTATTTACACCTTCGCAATAAATTAAGATAATTGGTTTTTCAGTTAGCTTTGGGGCACTTCTTTCAATTGTCGGTTCACCCCGCCGTTTCGCTTTTATATTAGCAAGTCTTAATTTATGCGCGCGTGCTTTTTCAATTTGTTTTTGCTTTTTATCCTGCATTTTTATCTACTTTCAAATCAGAAAGAATGACGTTGCTAAAATCTCCTAAAAAAGGAATTGCGCCATATTTCCCTCTAATGTAGTTCGCTTCAAAAGCTTCATTCTTTCGTACTTCATCTGTTTTAAAATCGGCCAATGAATAGAGTTTACTAGCTCCAAATTTATCCTTTTCAGAAAACCAAATTTGATCCCGTCTAAATAATCCTGAATTTAAAAGATTTGTATCATGAGAATTGAAAACTAATTGAGAGTTGTTAGGATTTAATTCTGTTGAATTAAAAATAGAAACTAGTTTACAAACAAGATTTGGGTGAATTTTTGAATCTAATTCATCAACAAATAAGATTCCTCCTAAGTCAATAATCCTTAGGATTTGCCCTATAAGTGCAAAAAACTTTCTTGTTCCTGAAGATTCGTCTTCGTTAAGTGAAAATTCAATATTTTTAACAAAATTACCACTTGAGTCATATTGCTTATGAAAAGTAATGACATCTGAAAATCGTTCAACATTCTCTTCTTTCATAGACTTCTTAATGTACGAATTTAAGCCTTTTAGTGCTTCTTTCAAATCGTCTGACATTTTAGAGTTTTCAATATCTATATCTGCAAATGTATGTTTCTTGAGTTTAAAGTTGTCTATGCCAATGTCAGCTTTCTGAATGAAAGATAAAATTCGTTTCTTTTGTAAGTCATCTTTTGACAATATCATTGTGTCATTCAAATACCCTTCCTCCTGCAGACCAGAGATTATTTTAATGTCCTTAAAAAACTCAAGTAATTCTTCAGCGGTTTTATCATTGAATTGTGCCAAAACAGAAATTAATAAAGCATTATCTCGTATTAATTCCTCTTTTAGTAGGGTGCTAACTTTATTAAATTTTTGTTTATGATAAGTAACATCTTGATAATCTCTATAAAACATCTCTGTTTCTTTAGTTTTAGGCTTTGAGTAGAGCCATTCTGAGATAACAATATCACTATTAACTTCAAAGCCATATCGATATTGGGTTCCTTTTAAAATAAAAATTATTTCAAACTCACTTCCTAAATTTTCAGTTTCTGAATTTAGTTTAAATGCTTCTACGGCAATAGAATCGCCCTTTTGAGTGTCTTTCGAAGAACTGAGAACGAACCGTCTCATAAAAATAAGTGCTTCAATAAACTTACTTTTTCCACCCGCGTTTGCACCAAAAATAACCGAGCTTTTTAAAAGGCGATAGTCGAACTTTTTATTCGTGATAATATTTTCGACTTCTCTAGTGTCTTTATCGTAATTAGAGGCAATTAAAGATAGTGTAGATCTATCCTTAAAGGATCTGTAATTTTGAATCGAGAATTGAATCAACATAACAATTTGTGTTTTTCTGCAAGTTATCTGCAAAAATAAGGTTTATCTTTACAAAAAGCCTTGTAAATGTCATTTTTCTGCGAATCTGCTACATTTATCCAGAACTATTTTAATTGGTGCTAACGGTTAGTATATGGCAAGTAGGGCAATAGAAAGCGATAAACTTTCGGGTTTGCTCTGAGCCAAATTTTTATATTTTGTTTTTAACTTATTCATTTTAAAAGCCAAATTAAAAATTTGGCGGTGCTGGTAAATATCACTGAACTTGGGTAAACCACTGAATGCCCTATTTGATATATACCGTGTTGTAGGTAGTTTTTATTCTTTTTCAAATTGTATTTTTTCATTAAAAAGTTCTAACTCTAAACTTTCATTAATCCACTTATATTTAATTCTTGTCGGAAAAATATCATTTTGCCAAATCAGTATTTGATTGCGTGATAGTTCAAATCTTCCAAGATATATTGAATAATATCCAGGACCGCCTGAAGTGTATTCCACAGGTATCATAACATTACAATTTTTAATGTTAGAAGAGTTTAGGTCTAGTTCAAACCTGAATTTTCCGGGAATATCAATGGATGAAACCCAATTTCCGTGATTCGAATTGTAATCTAATACTTCAATAATTTCGTTTGTAATCCACTTTCCGTTAAATACTTTGTTGGATTGACTTAATTCTCTCCATTTTATTTTTGTTTCTTCTGGAGAGCTTAAATAAGTTCTAATTATTTCGTTGCACTCACACCTTTCAAGTAATTCAATCCATTTTTCAGATTGAATTTCGTTTGAGTCAATATTGATATTAAAAAGTACCTTATCTTTCCCTATTTCCGAAACGATAAAAGGTTTATCTGGATTTTGAAAGTCAAATTTCAGAACATACTGATGCCAATATTCTTGAGGTATAAGTTTGGCTCCTCTGCCTATTTCAAATATTTCCATTTTCATTTCGGGTAATTACCTACAACGTTTGTGTATGTTGTCGTTGCTAGCCTGAAGGGCAGCTATGCAATATAAATTTTGTTATATGCTTTTTTATTTTTCAATATACTAACTTTTAACATTCTACCCCTATTCCGTTGTCGTTTTCCTTCAAGCTTTCGTTCATTTTGTCTCCTATGTTTGTTTTGTCTAATTTAGTTAATACAAATTTGATGAAAGGAATAGTAGCCAGAATTTTGTCTAAGTAACTTTATGTATGCTGTTGTCAAGAGATTAGCGCTATTCCTTTTTATTCCTTGAGAATTAGAACAGAATTTAAGAAGCTTAGATAGCATTCAGAATAATACTAGGAGAAAAAAGTAACAGGGAGTATTCATCATTAAACAAATAAATTATGAATGAAATTTCTTTTGAAACAGTAGGGATTGATGTTTCCTACAAAACGTTAGACATTTGTTTTGGTACTATTGATGTCGACAGAAATGTAAAACTTTTAAAAACCTTTTCAGTGCCCAATAATTTGACTGGTTTTAAGAAACTGCTCCTGAAAATTAATAAACGTGGTAAGGGAAAATTCGAAGGACTTGTCGTGATGGAAGCTACAGGCGTTTATCACGAGAACATAGCTTATTTTCTTGATGAGAATCAAATAGCTATATCCATTGTGCTTCCTAATGTTATGAGTAACTATATGAAGAGTTTGTCCTTAAAATCTTTAGATGACAAAACCTGTTCCAAAGCTATTGCCCAGTTTGGATTGGAACGGAAACTTGAAAAATGGCAAGCCCCTGATTCAAACTACAGACATATAAGACAACTCACACGCGAAAGATCACAGGTAATTGATGAAAGAACGTGTGTGAAAAATAAATTACATGCTGATAAGAATAAAGCAAATCCTTTAAAATCGTCATTAAAGCGAGCAAAGCGACGAATTGCTTTTTTAGACAAACAGGAGCAAGAAATTAACAAGGAAATACAAGACATCACTAACAAAATTGATGCAATAAAAAGGAATGTCGATATATTGGAATCCATACCAGGTGTAGGCTACTTAACTGCAGTATCAATCCTAGCTGAAACCAACAATTTTGATCTTATAAA
This sequence comes from Crocinitomicaceae bacterium, assembly GCA_045110285.1. Taxonomy (GTDB): domain Bacteria; phylum Bacteroidota; class Bacteroidia; order Flavobacteriales_D; family Crocinitomicaceae; genus Putridiphycobacter. Next base: position 5,417 of record JBGCGA010000113.1, read on the forward strand.
AAGTAAAAAACAAGTCACAAGTTATGCTGGGTACGATATCGTCCACAAAACATCAGGTACTTCAGTAAATTCAAAAGAAAAAATTTCGAAAAAAGGAAACAAATACATTCGGAAAGCTCTTCACTTCCCAGCATTGAGTGCTATTAAAGTAGCTCCTCATTTCAAAGATCTTTTTCTAAGAATAACTAAAAAGACAGGAATCAAAATGAAAGGAGCAGTTGCCGTCCAACGGAAAATACTCGAATTAAGCTATTCTTTGGTTAAGAAAAATGAGTTTTATATCAATGACTATGAAAAAAGTAGAGTCCAGAAAAATCCAGACCCTACGCAGGATAGAATAAATCTTCCTTTAGAAGTCTAAAAATAATCATTTTTTTATTAGGATATTAACACAGAATCTTGACACAAAACGAACCAAAAACTCAAGACCTGCACAAACAAATGATTTCATCCTGCGCAAAACAAAAGTGCGGCCGACGGATTTCCTTGGTGCAACCTGCGGAACTAGCCGGTCTCACTAATGTTTTTACTTGACTTCAAACATTTTTTTCTGATGGTCAGCTCCAACTTAAACCGCAACTTTCCGCACATAATTCAAGCAAACTTGTCAGTCGCCCC
>JBGCGA010000114.1:0-2841 GCA_045110285.1 Crocinitomicaceae bacterium
ACCAACGATATTTTAGATACAGTGGCAAAAATGAGGGCCAGAGGCATTGAGTTTTTGTCGACACCACCAGAAGCATACTACGAAGCTGTGCCAGGCAGACTGCTAGAGCACAACCACGAATTAGGAGAAGACATTGAAAAATTAAAAGCCTTAGGCATTATGATTGATGCTGATGAAGAGGGTTATTTACTGCAAATTTTCACCAAACCAATTGAAGACAGACCAACCTTGTTTTTTGAAATCATTCAAAGAATGGGAGCGAGAGGTTTCGGAGCAGGGAACTTTAAAGCTTTATTTGAATCGATTGAGAGAGAACAAGAGAAGAGGGGAACGCTTTAAGTTGTTTAGTTTTGTAGTTAGATAGTTGTTTAGTTTTGGATGGGCACGATAGCAAAATTTGAGGATTTGACCTCTTGGAAAAAGGCGAGGGAATTATGTGAGGCTGTTTTTAAGTTAACATTAAATGAGACCTTTGCTAAAGACTTTTCCTTGAAAGACCAGATAAATAGGTCTTCAGGCTCATCAATGGATAATATTGCTGAAGGCTTTGATAGGAATTCGAACAAAGAGTTTAGGCAATTTTTATTTATTGCTCGAAGTTCCACGTCGGAAGTAAAGTCGCAATTGTACCGTGCTTTGGACAGGGAATATATTACCCAAGATGAATTTAATAATTCATACAAATTAGCCACAGATACCGCCAACTTAATAGGTGGTTTTCTAAACTATTTAAGAGATAAAAACGAAAAGAAAATCAACTAACAACTATAAAACTTACAACCTAAAATTAACTAACAAACTACTAAACTAACCAACTAAAAAACTTAACACATGATACTACCACCATTTAACTTTAAGCAGTGGATTGACGATAACCGAGATAAACTAAAGCCACCCGTGGGCAACCAAGTTGTATACAAAGACACGGAGTTTATTATTATGGTTGTGGGCGGTCCGAATGCCAGAAAAGACTTTCATTATAACGAAGGTGAAGAATTTTTTTACCAAATAGAGGGTGACATTACACTACCTATTGTTGAGGATGGAAAGATTAGAAATGTTGAAATTAAAGAAGGAGAGATATTTTTATTACCTCCAAGGGTTCCACATTCTCCGCAACGCCCTGCCAATTCAATAGGTCTAGTAATTGAACGAATGCGAACACCAGAAGAATTAGATTACTGCATGTGGTATTGTGAAAATTGTAATGAGCAATTACACAAACAAAGTTTCCATTTGGGAGACATTGTAGAGCAGTTACCAAAAATTTTGAATGAGTATTATGCGACTCCAGAACTAGTGACATGCAAATCATGCGGAACGGTAATGGAAAAGCCTGAGTTAACACAATAACATACGATAGAACGACAATAACAAACTTAAAACGACAACAAATGAAAACAGCAACCATTGTAGGTGCAGGATTAGCAGGTTCTTTATGGGCGGTGTATTTAGCGAAAGCAGGCTACAAAGTCACTATTTTTGAAAGACGACCAGACATTAGGTTGGCCGAAATTCAAGCAGGAAAATCAATTAACTTGGCCTTGTCTCACAGAGGTTGGGAAGCACTGCGAGCGGTAGGAGTCGACCATCACGTCAACGAACTAGCCATTCCTATGACTGGGAGGATTATGCACAGTGAGACAGGTGAATTAACTTACCAACCATATGGACAGGAAGGGCAAGCTATTTTTTCAGTATCAAGAGGAGGCTTAAATGCTAAAATGATGGATGTTGCAGAAAAGGAATTTGGGGCAACAATTAATTATAATATGCAGTGCACAGGTGGTAATCTGGAGGAGGGAATAGTGTATTTAACCAATAAAATAACTGGAGAAAAATCTGAGCATCAATCAGATATAGTATTCGCATGTGATGGTGCTTATTCTGCATTGCGCTATAAAGCATTTCAAAAACAAGATAGATTTAATTACAGTCAAGAATTTGTGGAAGATGGGTATAAGGAATTTTTGATACCAGCCAACGAAGACGGTTCTTATAAAATAGATAAAAACGCTTTACATATTTGGCCTAGAGGTCGTTTTATGCTGATTGCATTAGCCAATGAAGATGGTTCATTTACTTGTACTTTATTCATGCCATTTGAAGGAGATAAAAATGCCTTTGATAAAATAAATACCAAGCCAGAAATTGAAGCTTTTTTTGAAAGTACCTTTCCTGATTTTTATGACATGTGTCCAGATGTTGTTGAGCAATGGGGAACGCACCCTTTGTCAAGTTTAGCCATTATGCGCTGCTATCCGTGGACATCTGGGAAAGCAGCTTTAATGGGAGATGCTGCCCATGCGACTGTACCATATTATGGTCAAGGTATGAATGCAAGTTTAGAAGATTGCCATGCTATGGGCAGATTAATGGAGGAACACAATCATGATTGGGAAGCTATTTTTAAGGCCTATCAAAAAGAAAGAAAGCCAAATGGAGATGCCGTCCAGGAGCTGTCGAAGCATAATTATTTAGTGATGCGGGATTTTGTGGCAGATCCAGAATTTTTATTGCAGAAGAAGTTTGAAAATAGAATTCAAGAATTGTATCCCGAAAAATATTTAGCACTCTATTCAATGGTCTCTTTTTCATCAATTCCTTATGCAGAGGCTTGGAGAAAAGGGCAGGAGCAAGATGTGTATATGAAAGGTTTAATGAAAGAACACGATATTGAAGCCTTAATGAATGAAGGCAAAATTGATGACTTGATTCATAGAATTTTTAAAAATAAATTAGTTGCCAATTAATGCTTAATAACTGTCATATTGTTAAATCAGTCAGCTTGCTTAATGGCGTAGCAGACTATTTGAATGTGAAGTCTCCTTTGTCATAATT
>JBGCGA010000115.1:0-2771 GCA_045110285.1 Crocinitomicaceae bacterium
AGTTAATTTTTAATATTCTAATTTAGAGAATTTTAATCGAAACTCCAACTACAAAATATTTTCACTTTCAATCATAGTCACAATTTTTTTCATTTTCTTTTGAATGACTTTAAAATGATGCTGCTCTTCTGGCGAAACAAAGGTTAATGCCAAACCAGGGTTTTCTGCTCGTCCTGTTCTGCCAATTCTGTGTACAAAGTCTTTTGGCGACCTTGGTAGTTCGTAATTTATGACACAGGGTAGAAAAGCTATGTCAATTCCTCTGGCTAATAAATCTGTTGCTACCAAAACTTTGAGTCTGCCTTCTTTAAAATCTGCCAAATTATTAAGCCTTTTCATTTGTCCTTTTTTACCATGAACGGCCTGCGCATTAATGCCATTTTTTCGGAGCTTATCTGCCACATTATCTGCTTTGTAGATGGAAGACGTAAATACTAAAACTTGCCTAAGGTTTTTAGAAGTTATTAAGTGCCGTAATAACGGTCCTTTTTTATCTTCGGCCACAAAATAGCCCGTTTGCTCAATTAGCTCTATGTCTTGTTCTTCAGACTCAATTTTTACAATTTTTGGGTCCTTTAAAGTCACTGACTTTAGAGCTTCAATTTCTGGACTTAAAGTGGCGGAAAATAACAAGTTTTGTCTCTTTTTTGGCAACAAACCAAAAATGCGGTCCATTTCGTCTTTAAATCCTAAATTCAACATTTTGTCTGCTTCATCTAGAATTAAAGAAGATATTGAAGATAGTTTTACTGCGTTGGATTCAGCCAATTCCAGGAGTCTACCAGGAGTGGCTACTAAAACATTCACATTTTGCAAATTCTGCATTTGTGGATTAATAGAAACACCTCCATATACAGCTAATGACTTAATTCGATCCGGCATATCTTTACCGAACTTAAAAAACACCTCTTGTACCTGCACTGCCAGTTCGCGGGTTGGCACCAAAACAAGCACATTAATATGTCTATTTTCTGGCTTGGTTTTACCTTGTAAATTATGAATAATTGGCAATACGAAACTAGCTGTTTTGCCAGATCCTGTTTTAGCAATTCCCAAAACATCTTTAGCATCTAATACAAAAGGAATGAGCTCTTTTTGAATCGGGTAGGGCTTCTTGTAACCAAAGGCAGTCAGCGCATCTAGTAAATTTGAATTTAAGCCGAGTTTTTTGAAAGACATTAGGGTATAGTTTTTAAGTTTAAAAGGAAATTACCGCGCAATTCCTTTAGCAAAAGTAGGAATTAAAACCTAGAAGAAACTGAAAATAGGAAACGAACAAATGATCAATAAATATTCACTTCTCTTTCAAGCTGAACATTATATTTCTCCTTCACGTCATTTAAAATTTGAGCAGATAAGTCATAAATATCTTTCCCTTTAGCGCCTCCATAATTAACCAGCACGAGTGCTTGATTTTTGTGAACCCCAAAATTGTCGAATGTCTTTCCTTTCCAACCAGCTTGGTCAATTAACCAGCCTGCCGCTAATTTTACGCGTTGATGATCTATTTCGTAGAACGATACATCAGGGTATTTCTCTTGAATAACAGCTAATTTAGCTTTTGAAACTACAGGGTTTTTAAAGAAACTGCCCGAGTTACCAATTAATGCCGGATCGGGTAATTTAGACTGACGAATGGCTATAACTGCATCACTAATGTGCTTAATAGTGGGGCGTATCACATTTTTTTCCTGTAATTGCGCTTCAATTGCGCCGTAAGTAGTATTAACTTCATGGTTTTTAGTCAGCTTTAAAGTGACGGACAAAATTATATACTGACCTTTTAAAACGTTTTTAAAAACACTGTCTCTGTAGCCAAATTTACAACGCTTTCTTGTAAATCTTACAATCTCACCTGTTTCAATATGAATGGCTTCCAATTCATGAAAAACATCTTTAATTTCAACACCATATGCACCAATGTTTTGCATAGGTGCCGCACCAACAGATCCAGGGATTAGTGATAAATTTTCTATACCGCCATAATCGTTATTAATGGCAAAAAGTACAAAGTCATGCCAACTTTCACCAGCCATGGCTTCAATCCAAATATGGTCGGCGTCCTCTTTCACAACATAAATACCCGTGAGTTCATTTTTTAAAACTAAACCATTATAGTCTTTTGTAAACAGCATATTGCTGCCTCCGCCTAACACTAATAAGTCATTGTTTTTTCGAATCGGATCAGCCAATAATTCTTGTAAATCTTTTATGCTTCGAAACCTAGCAAAGTACTTTGCTTGGCAATCAATTCCAAAAGTATTGTGTGCTTGAATGCTGACGTTTTCTTGAATCATGCTGTAAAATTAATACTTGTAAACAATAATAATTGGTTATCCTCCGTTTTCTTTTTCAGAATTATCAACTTTTAAATCAATCTTGTGCCACATTTAATAAAGATTTGCTACTTGTTTTTTGGTTTTGTTTTACTGAGTACAATCAGTTTTGGTCAAAGTAATACAACAGGTTTTTCAATTACGGGATTTTCAATTGAAAACCGCAGTTTTACAACACTTAGTTTTGATTACAAAACAGATTTTTCAAAATTGACAGGTGACTTAAGTCCTAGCTTAGTAGATGAGTTTTTACCTATTAAGGATGAATTTGCAGGTAACCTTCTTAATTGGGGGGAAAAGGCGACCAATATCTCAGCAAATATATTTTTGAGTCCAAATAAATTAAATAATAGTAAATGGCTTAAATATTCTTTTTCACTTGGACTCTCTTTTATAAAGTACTCAAACCAATTGACGACAGGCAGTCAGCAATTA
>JBGCGA010000116.1:0-33240 GCA_045110285.1 Crocinitomicaceae bacterium
TGGCGAAAGTCACATTCTAAATCGCCATTGTAAACTCTTATCTTTTTTGATGGTTTTAAGCCAACTGACTTTAACCCTTCAACGCTTGAACTTAGAATCCAGCAATCATATCCTCCCATTTTGTGTTTAAAGAAAGTACCCATTTCTCCGTACAGTAGTTCAATATCTTCCACTTCTAATCTTTCGCCATATGGTGGATTCGAAATCAGTAAACCTTTTTCGCTTGGCGGGGTTACATCTTTAAAATCTTTTGCTTCAAAACTTAACACATTATCAACCGGCAGCATGCGCGAGTTATCTCTTGAAATATTAATCATATCAGTGTCGGTATCCGATCCAATAATTTTAAATTTCAAATCTTTTTTTGGTCTTCTTGGAATTTCTTCTTGCAAAGCATCAAATAAATTCACATCATAATCTTTCCAATGCTTAAACCCAAAGTTTTTACGTTCAATCATGCTAGGCATATCATTCGCCATTAATGCTGCTTCAATACAAATGGTTCCCGATCCACAAAAAGGATCAACTAAATCTGATTTTTTATCCCAACCCGATCGTAAAATTAATGCTGCTGCTACAATTTCATTTAACGGAGCTTCACCGACATTTTTTCTATATCCTCTCTGAAACAATGGTGCACCAGAACTGTTTAGAGCGACAGTACATTCGTTTTCATCAATATGCAAATCGAATACAACGTTAGGCTTAGACTTATCGACATTAGGTCTTTTTCCAAAACTATCTCTGAAATGATCTGCAACCGCATCTTTTAATAAAAGAAGTGGGTATTGCGAGTGATTAAACAATGTTGAATTAACAGCTCCTTTCACTGCAAAAGTTTTGTTTACAGAAAAATAGCTACTATATTTTATATAACTTAATTTTTTAATTAAATCTTGTTCATCCTTAAAACGGAATGTTTCAATAGGCATCAATACCGATATTGCAGTGCGTAACCAGATATTACATTTGTAAAGAAAAGCTTGATTTCCTTCAAACTTTACAATTCTATTGCCAATATTTACATTCTTTGCTCCTAGGGTTCTCAACTCTTCCGCTAGTAAATCTTCAAATCCAAAAAAGGTTTTGGCTACAATTTGCATATCAATTATTTTTCTGCAAATATAATGACTTATCAATTGATTATATTTTCTTTTCACAAAAGAAAACTTACTTTTGTTTACATATGAAAGCTTTATTGCTTCTTTTGTCAGTTACTTTTTCTGGAATAGCGTCTGCCCAAACAGTTGGAATAGTATTTAGCGGCGGCGGCGCATCAGGATTTGCTCATATCGGTGTTTTAAAAGCACTTGAAGAAAATGACATCCCAATTGACTATATTACAGGCACTTCTGCAGGAGCTCTAGTCGGCGCTATGTATGCATCAGGGTACAGTGCTCTTGAAATAGAAGCTATTGCTAAATCGCCACAATTTTATAAACTGACTCAAGGTATTTTAGAAGACAAATACAAGTTCTTTTTGCATAATGCAGATGTAGATAGTGAATTATTGTCGGTAAAATTCACAACCGATTCAGTTGCTCAAAAATTCTTACCAACCAATATTCTTAACTCTACTCCCCTTGACCTAGAGCTGCTTTACTATCTGGGAGTTAATCCTACTAGCACTTTACTTAATTTCGATTCATTATTTATTCCTTTCCGTTGTATTGCATCCGATATTAGCACTAAAGAAAGTGTACTTTTTAAAAACGGAGATTTAAACATGGCCGTTCGAGCATCCATGACCTATCCATTTTTTATTAGCCCAATAAAAGTTGATGGTCGTTTATTGTATGATGGTGGTCTGACGAATAACTTTCCAGCCAACGAACTCATCAATGAATTTGATGTTGATTATGTGATTGGCAGTAATGTAAGTTATAATGAACCACCGCCTTCTGAAGATGATTTAATGTCACAGGTTAAAAATTTATTTTCGCAGCATTCAAATTATGTTTTACCTTGCGAAAATGGAATATTAATAGAACCCCAATTAGAAAATATTGGCACATTTGACTTTGATAAAATTACTGAAGCTATTGATATTGGTTATGTTACCACTCAGCTAAAAATAGATTCAATAAAGGCAGTTGTGACAAGAAGAAGCAATAAAATTGAAATGGCTATGAGAAGGCAATTTTACCAGAGTCAGAAAATTAAAATTGAGATTGATAAGGTTGGAACTTCAGGAGTAACTAAAGAAGAGGAATTGTACATAAAAAGAAAATTAGTTACTGAAAAACAAGGCGTCACACTTGATCAAGAGACACTGAGAGCGAGATATCTGAGATTATACCAAAACGATCATTTTTTGTCATTTTTTCCAACTCTTGCTGCTACAGACACGAATCAAACATTAAATATACAAGTACGAAGAGAAAAGCCTTTGCAAGCTTCTTTTGGAGGTCATTTTTCAACAAGACGAGTGAATACTGGATTCTTTAAATTACAATATAATAACTTTACCACTGCGCCAACTACTTTATATGCCAACGCCTACTTTGGAGGCTTTTATGGATCGATTCGTTTAGGAGCTAAACTGAGTCTGCCGACAAAAAAAGATTCATACATTGAACCTTTCTATTCCCGCAGTCAATGGGACTATACCAATAGTTCTGACAATGTTTTTCAAAATCCTGAAAACAATTCAATTTCTGGACCAATAACATTGGCTGCCCCAACATCCTTAATAGTTTCTGAGTCTATGTGGGGGTTGAAATATAATGCAGAAATTTTTGGTAAAGGAAAATTGGAACTGAGCTTTAAAAGTGGTTCCAATAAGTACAATTATTATCAAAAAGAAATTGTTAATTTTCAGAATGATACATTGGACGCAACAGATATTTTGTTCTACTCTCCTGGAATTAGATATTTTAGAAATTCATTCAATAGGAAACAATTTGAATCCGAAGGAACTCTTTTTGAAGTTACTGCACGCTATGTTCAAAGCATAGAGAACACATTGCCTGGCTCAACTTCTTTTAATCCAATATCACAAGACAATACTTTCAGAAATTGGGCATACCTTAATATAAAATACATTGACTACTTTTTAAGCCACAAAAATTATAGAATGGGTGTATTTGCTCAAGGTTACTATGCAATTAAGCCAAATTTTCATAATTATACCATTACCAATTTAGATGCTGAACGTTTTTCTCCTTTTGCAGATTCAAGAACTGAATACTTTAGAGATTACCGATCCAATGAATTTATTGGACTGGGAATGATTAATATTTTGACGTTGAAAGATAAAGTTGATTTTAGGCTAGAAGGATACTTACTGCAACCTTTCAGGACTTTAATTGATAATGAAGGAGAAAGCGAGTTGAGTCCTTATTTTAGCAACCGATACTTTTTAGGCTCTGGATCAATAATTTTTCATTCATTTGTAGGGCCAGTGAGAGCAACAATGAACTACTATGGAGGACAAGAATCGTCGTTATCTTTTCAAGTAAGCTACGGTTATGTTATTTTTAATGAAAGAAGTACAAAGGATTAATTTACCAAGCAATGAAAACAGAAATTTTAACCAAAAGTCAAATCAATCAAAAAATTGAGCGAATAGCTTTTCAAATTTACGAAAATGCTTTTGATGAAAACCAATTGTTTATCGGCGGAATTGACGGTAATGGATTCGAATTTGCTGAACGGTTAGCTAAACAATTAAAATCTATAGCAACAACTGATTTTAAGGATGGCATTCATTTGTTCAAAATTAAGGTTAATAAGGATAAACCGTTATCTGAAGCCATCACGCTAAATATTGCTGATAACAAGCTAAAAAATAGTTCAATTATTATTGCAGATGATGTTATTAATTCAGGTAGAACTATGATTCATGCTGTTGGACGAATTCTGAATAATCCTATTAAATCTATTAAAACAGCAGTATTGGTTAATCGAACCCACCGTAGGTTCCCTATCCATGCTAATTTTGAAGGCATGGCCATATCAACAACACTTCAAGACTCAATTATTGTTGAGTTTGGAGAAAAAGAATGCGCTTACTTGGTTTAGAGGAGCCCGAACAATATACAAGCTACCTTCTCCAAAGTCAGTGAACTTGTGTTAGTATAAAGTAAATAAGCATTGAAAAAATCTAGTTAAACTTCAAATGCTCCGCCTGCTTTAACCATTCTCTTTAACAATACAGATGGTCTATACCTATCATCACCGTATTCAGAATGTAACGTCTCAAGATCGGCAAGAACCTTTTCTAAACCTATTTCATTGGCCCATGCTAAAAGTCCTTTTGGGTAATTCACTCCTTTGGTCATTGCCAAATCAACATCCTGTGGCGAAGCTATATTTAAGAAAACTGCATCTGCAGCTTCGTTAATTAACATCACCAAAATTCTGTTTAAAATCAGTTGTCCAATTACTATGTCTTTATTGGGGCTTGGATTTATTGCATCTTCAGCATAATTATAATATCCTCTACCCGACTTTCTGCCAAACCAACCAGCTTCAGAATGGCGTTTTTGTGTAAAAGAAGGTCTATAGCGAGGATCGTAATAAAATGCCGCAAAAACAGTTTCAGTTACTGTATAATTAATATCGTTTCCAATATAATCCATTAATGTGAAAGGCCCCATTCTAAAACCTCCAAGCTCAGTCATAGCCCAATCAATCGTTGCAAAATCTGCTACTCCTTCTTCATAAATTTTCAAAGCTTCACCATAAAAGGGTCTAGCAACTCTGTTTACAATAAAACCAGGAGTATCTTTTGTTAACACAGTCACTTTTTTCCAAGAGTCAATTAAAGTTCTTGCAGCACTTAATACTGTTTTTCCAGTTTGAACTGCCGGAATAATCTCAACCAACGGCATTAATGGCGCCGGATTAAAAAAGTGAATTCCAATAACTCTTTCCGACTTTTTACATGACGAAGCAATGGAAGCAATTGATAATGAAGAAGTATTTGAAGCTAAAATACAATCTGTATTTGTGATAGACTCTAAATTGCTGAAAACCTTTTTTTTAACACTTAAATTCTCAATAATAGCTTCAATAACGATTCCGCAATTTGAGAAACTATTTAAAGCTGTCGTATATGAAATTCTTGCTTGTAATTCATCTGCTTGCGCATCCGTAAACTTCCCCTTTTCAACCAATCGAACCATTAACTTAGCCAGCTTTGCTTTTGCTTTATCTAATTGTTCCTGGCTGGTATCGCACAAAACTACTTTATGTCCTGCCTGTGATGCTACTTGCGCTATGCCAGCTCCCATTGAACCAGCTCCTAAAACACCTACTTCTATCATATAATTTTTCTTTACTTCTTTAAATTCGGCTTGTATACAATTCCTATGTTCCCTCCAAATCCTTTCGACATATTTCTACCAGACAATACATATGACAAACCAGCAAAAGTTCCTAATTTACCGTTAATTGGTTTATAGAAAGTCCCGCCTATTTTTTGAAAACTCACGCCTAATTCCCGGAATGATGGTGGTGCTGGTGTTCCTAGATAATCAAAACCGCCGTTTGCATATTGACTATCGTACCAAAAATCTGCATACCAGTTAGCTTTAGCAATCCCTAATTTAACTGCAAAAACTGCAGCATTAGGCACAGGATCAAATTTATAGTTATAACCACCTTGTATAGTTAAGAACATGCTTTTTGGTAGATAAATTTGAACGACTGGTCTAATATCAATCACTTTAGCTTGTTGACCTAATGCATTTAATCCCCCAGTTTGATAATCTGTTATATTTGATGAAAAACCTCCTGCTAATATAACATCTAGTTTAAAGTCTGAATTTGATTTTTGCCCCTTTAGTTCAACACAGCGATTCATTTTAACTCCACCAAAAGAAATTAGTCTATACTTTAAAAACACTGAAGGATCTTGCAGTCCGCCAACAGAACCATTCACATTTACGTAAGGAACAGACACGTTTACATCCAGTCCATTTGTAATTCCATATGCAATAAAAGCACTGGTACTAAACACATCTCGACCTAAACCAGATTCGATAAGGTTTGTTCCAGCATAATATTTAGGAGCAGCTTCGTAACTTGCTCCAATAGCAATATCTAAATTACCACTCCCCTTTAAAAAGCCATCAACTCGCCCTTGACCGAAAGACAAACTTGCTACTGCAATAAGTGATGCAAATAATATAATTTTCATAGACTATTTTCCTTTAAATTCTGGTTTTCTTTTTTCTAAAAAAGCAGCAACACCTTCATTATAGTCGTAAGTTTTTCCGGCTATGGTTTGTAATTCACCTTCTAAAGCTAATTGCTGATTTAAATCGTTTGAAAAAGTATGATTCAAGGCTCTTTTTGTTAACCCTAAACCTTTTGTGGGCATTGTGGCAAGTTTTGTTGCAATTTTTAACGAATCATCTTCAAAAGTTGCGGTAGGTAAACATTTATAAATCATTCCCAATCTTTCCGCTTCATCCGCTCCTACTTTATCACCCAACATCATTAACGCAGTAGCTTTTTGCATACCAACTAAACGGGGTAAAAAGTAAGTTCCAGCCGAGTCTGGAATTAATCCAATTTTACTAAAAGCTTGAATAAAGCTAACTGCTTCATGCGCGACACAAATATCACAAGCCAAAGCAATATTTGCCCCTGCCCCAGCAGCAACACCATTCACTGCTGCTATAATCGGCTTTTCAATGGCTCTAATTCTTGCAATAATCGGGTTATAATGCTCAGTTACTATAGATGTTAATTCAGGTCCGTTCGGGTCTGTCACCTCTTGTAAATCTTGCCCTGCGCAAAATGCTTTGCCATTAGCTGTAATATAAATAGCCCTCACATTATCGTCAGATGCGCAATCATCTAAAACTTTTTGAAGCAATACAGCCATTTCTTTATTAAAACTATTAAACACTTCTGGTCTGTTTAGGGTAATAATACCTACTTGCTTTCTAATTTGAAACTGAATTGAACTCATGACAATAATTTTCTGCTAAAATACAAGTTTTGTGATAATGATGAAGATTCAATTCTATAATTTATATTTATTCAACATTGATTGAAGAATTAGTCTAAATCGATTAATTTTACAATTAAAACCAATTGTTTGAAAGCCGACCTACTTTTAATTACTCCTCCTTTTACTCAGCTTAACACGCCATATCCTGCCACAGCGTATTTGAAGGGATTTTTAAATACTAAGCAAATTAGTTCATTCCAAGCCGATTTGGGTCTTGATGTGATTCTTAAATTGTTTTCAAAGCAAGGATTGATTCAGTTATTTGATTCAGTTAATTCTGTAGGATTGCAAGGGAACGGTGAGCGCATTTTGGCTTTGAGATTAGATTATCAACAAACGATTGAACCTGTTATTTCATTTTTGCAGGGAAAAAATCCAACCTTGGCGCGTGCCATATCCGGAGAACATTATTTACCTGAAGGACCAAGGTTTAATGATTTAGATGATATTGAGTGGGCATTCGGAGCAATAGGATTGCAAGACAAAGCCAAGCACTTGGCCACATTATATCTGGAAGATATATCAGATTTTATAATAGAAAATATTGATCCTCATTTCGGTTTTAGTCGCTATGCCGAACGCATCAGTTTATCAGCTCACTCTTTTGATGATCTGTATTCTGAAATTGAAAAAAAGGACTCATATATCACTTTCCTTAATAATAAAATACTTGGTCACTATATTAACATCACAAAACCTAAATTAGTCATTATTTCTATACCATTTCCTGGTAATTTGTTAATGGCTTTTAAATCTGCTCAGCGAATTAAGGCTATCAATCCAGATATCAAAATTGCTTTTGGTGGCGGATATCCCAATACAGAGCTACGTACAGTGAAAGACCATAGGGTGTTTAAGTACGTTGATTTTATTTGCCTTGATGACGGTGAAGCACCTATTGAACAACTTTACAATCATGTTGTCAAAGGGGCAAAACCTGCTTTGCTAAAGCGCACCTTGATTTTGGAAAACAATGAAATTCAGTATGTCAATAATCCTGTAATAAAAGACTATACCCAAAATTTAGTTGGCACACCAGATTATTCAGATTTGAATTTGCAGTCATACATCTCAGTAATTGAGGTAATGAATCCCATGCACAGCCTGTGGAGTGACGGCAGATGGAACAAACTAACTTTAGCTCATGGCTGCTATTGGGGTAAATGTACTTTTTGCGATATTTCCTTGGACTATATTAGCAATTATGAAGCATCCAGTATCCAGATTACTTGCGATAGAATTGAGGAATTAATAGCCTCCACTGGTGAAACAGGGTTTCATTTTGTTGATGAAGCTGCACCTCCTGCTCTCATGAGAGATTTAGCAATTGAAATTATTAAGCGTGGAATTCAAATTCAGTGGTGGACTAATATTCGGTTTGAAAAATCCTTTACTGCTGATTTGTGTGATTTACTAAAAGCATCTGGCTGCATAGCGGTTTCAGGAGGCATTGAAGTAGCTTCAGATAGGTTACTTAAATTAATTGACAAAGGAGTTGATTTACAACAACTGGCGCAAGTAACCAATCATTTTACGGAATCAGGTATTATGGTGCATGGCTATTTAATGTATGGTTTTCCGACTCAAACTGATTTAGAAACCATCAACTCGTTAGAAGTAGTTCGACAATTTTTTGAAATGGGAATTATTCAATCTGGTTTTTGGCATCAATTTGCTATGACTGCTCATAGCCCAGTTGGCAAAAATCCAGAGAAATTTAATGTGGTTGCGCAATGGTCTGAACCAGGAGATTTTGCCAACAATGACTTACCGCATTTGGATACCTCAGGCATCAATCATCAAAAATATAGCGAAGGACTTAAAGTTTCCTTGCACAATTACATGCATGGAGCAGGATTTGACCGAGGCTTACAAACTTGGTTCGATTTTGAAATTAAACAGCCAACAATTGCAAAAAACTTTGTATACAATTGCATTGAAAACTCAGCGCCTAACTTACTGAAAAACAGTAGTAAAATTATCTGGATTCATCCTATTCCAAAAATTGAATATTATGAGGTAATCAAAAAGGGTAAAGTACTTGAAAAAGCTAAAATGGTGTGGCATTTGAAACGAGATAAATTAACTATTAAATCAGCACCTTTGGAGTTAGAAGCTATTGTTATAATGTTAAAAGCTGCTCATATATTAAATTCTGATTTCATAACTTATGGTAAAATAGATTCAATTTGGCTAGAAAAAATGGGCACACACCTTGAAGACTTTATGAAAACAACTAATTTTGATATATTAAAAAATAACGGACTACTTTTCATTTAAGAACACACCAATTATGTTTTCAGACCTCACCAAACCATATATCATAGCCGGACCGTGCAGCGCAGAATCGGCAGAACAAATGGATACTGTAGCTGCTACTCTTTCACAAAATTCTAATATAAAACTTCTAAGGGCAGGTATATGGAAACCGAGAACAAGGCCCAATAATTTTGAAGGAGTTGGAGAACCAGGATTGAAATGGCTAGTAGATGCTGGTAAAAAACACCATTTAAAAACAACAACTGAAATTGCCAATGCAGTTCATGTTGAAAAAGCCCTCAAGGCAGGAATAGATGTATTGTGGATTGGAGCAAGAACAACTGTAAATCCATTTTCTGTTCAAGAGATAGCTGATGCTGTAAAAGGAACTAATGTTCCTGTAATGGTAAAAAACCCCATTACGCCTGATTTGGATTTATGGGTTGGAGCCATAGAGAGAATTCAAGGTGCGGGAATTCAAAATATTGCAGCCATTCACCGTGGATTTTCATCATACGAAAAAACAAAATATAGAAACGATCCAAAATGGGGTATTCCTGTTAATTTGATGCAAATTTTCCCAGACTTGCAAATTATTTGCGATCCTAGTCATATTGGTGGAACTAGAGACTTAATTCAACCCATAGCTCAAAAAGCTTTAGATATGAACATGGCTGGATTAATGATTGAAACTCATCCCACACCAGACTTAGCTTTAAGTGATGCTAAGCAACAAATTACTCCAGATCGCTTGCTTGACATTTTAGTGAACTTAGCTGTTCGCAAACAAACTCCTAAAACTGGCACCGATTATGAGCTAGATGATTTAAGACAGCAAATTGATGCCGTTGACGACGATATTTTAGCCACATTGTTAAAACGATTTGATATTATTGATGCCATTGGGCGGTACAAAAAAGACCACCATTTAACTATTTTACATGTTGAACGGTGGACAGAAATATTCAATTCAAGAACCATTAAAGGAATTGAGAAGGGATTGAGCAGAGATTTTATCGAAACTGTAGTAAAAGCTATTCACAAAGAGTCGGTGCACCGACAAACAGATATTTTGAACTTTCAAAACAATAAGCTTGACTAAACACATCCATCTCACTAAATCAGCAGAAATTATATCTGTTCCTCCATCAAAAAGCCATGCGCAAAGGGTTTTATTTGCCATTGCACTTACCAAACAGTCGGCTATTATTAACAATTTAGGTGGAAGTGATGATGTTTTGTATGTATTGGAAATTATAAAACAACTTGGGTTTACCGTGGATTATGCCGGTGACAAAGTTTTAATTCAAAAAGATTCAGAACCGTCAAACAATCAAATAAATGTAGGCGAGTCGGGACTAGGCACTCGTCTGTCAGTTCCAATTTTATCTCACTTTTTTGATCATTATTCCATTAACGGATCTGGTACCATTTTAAATCGATCAATGAAGTGGTTTCTTGATTATTTACCGCAAACTGGTATAAACATTTCCCTAATTAATAATCGGTTACCCTTGCAAGCAAACGGAAAAATAGAATCAGGAATTTATGTTGTTGACGGCTCTAAAAGCTCTCAGTATATCTCTGGTTTACTCATGACTTTGCCACTTTGTAAAGCAAATTCAACCTTAATTGTGACAAACCCCACCAGTATACCATATATTGATATCACTCTAAAAGTATTGGATGATTTTAATATTAAAATAGAAAATGAAAACTATCTAAAATATAAAATACCAGGAAACCAACTCTATTTTTTAGATGACCTGCAGTATACAATTGAAGGCGATTTCAGTGGTGCTGCATTTTGGATAGTTTATGGTCTTTTAACCGACGGTATTTCTATATCTAATTTAAACCCTCAGTCTGTGCAGGCCGACAAGGCCATTTTAAAAATTGTAGAAGCGGTTGATGGTGTCGTTAATTGGACTGAAAACACGTTAACTATACGTCCCCCCGAACAATTAAAGACCTTTCACTTTGATGCAGAAAATTGCCCTGACTTATTTCCTATTTTAACTGTATTAGCGCTTGGAATTAGGGGAACCTCAAGCATCAAAGGAATACACAGATTAAGTAATAAAGAATCGGACCGGGCTACTGTTTTGTTTAAAGAATTTTCTAAATTAGGAGCGGAGATGAAAATACATGACAACACCCTAATTATTAACGGTACAGGGCAGCTCAAAACTGGCGTAATTCAGTCATTTAATGATCATAGAATAGCAATGAGCTCTGCTATCGCCAGCATTTTAACACCTTCTGGAATAGGTATTACTAATCCTAATTGCGTGAATAAGAGCTATAATACTTTTTGGGAGACTGCTAACAACCTCTAGCCTATGTATGATAAAATAAGAAGTAATAGTAAATACCGAGTTTCTAAGAATCTTTACTTTATTTCTATCATTTGTTTTGCTATTATTTCATGCACGACCTATTCAGATAATGTGGTCTATTTTACACAAGCGCTGTCAGGATTAATTCTTTCAGTTTTTTCTCTGATTCTTTTAGTTAAAACTAAAAACTACAAGTTACCCGTTTATATTTCAATTTCAATTTCAATTTTTGTAGTATTGTTAAGTTTTTTAACTAGCTCTTTTGCAAACAATCAAGGAGATTTATTTTGGATTATTGTACTGAGTTTGTTTGCATTTTACATGCTCGGGAAAATCTGGGCAATTATGTACCTGTCTGTTAACATTGGTAGTATGATTATTGTAAAATTGCTAAACTTACACGATATTATAGAACTACCTTTTGAATCTGTTGCCCCTCATTTTTTGTCAGAAGTAAATTATGTAATTAATTTGATAGCTTGTAGTGTTTTATTCATCTATTTAGTCGGTCAAATTTTATCGGAATATGAAGAAAGTCAGGCGAAATTATTAGTACGAAATAATGCATTAAAAACAAAAGATGCTGAAAAAACGACCATGCTCAAAGAAATTCACCACAGAGTTAAAAATAATTTACAGGTCATTATCAGCTTACTTCGATTGCAACTGTTTCAGTTAAATAACGACGATAGTATATCAGGACCATTTCAGGATTCTATCAACAGAATTACAACAATGGCACTGATTCATGAGAAAATGTACAAAGGAGACAATATTAACAGTTTGAATGTAGAAGATTATATAAAGGATTTAGCCAATGACATTTTGACTACATATGTAAATTCAAAAAAAATTGATTTAAAAATTAAGTCAGACATTAATCAACTAACAACTGATGATTTAGTTCCTTTTTCACTAATAATAAATGAGTTAATCACGAATTCCATTAAACATGGATTCAAAAATGCTGAGACTGGCATCATTGAAATTAATTTGATTAATACTACTATTGGCTTTGATTTTGTTTATAAAGATTCAGGAATTTGGTTAGAAAACGACAGTAGTCAGAGTTTTGGATTAGAGCTGATTGAAACACTGAACGGTCATTTTGATGGAATTTACCACAAAAACATTTCAGATGCTGGTACAGAATTTATATTCAATTTTAAACTGCCTTAATCCCAGCAGTCTACACATTGCATTTCGCCATCAACCGAACGCCAAACGGCATCATTGTAGTTACTTTCTTCAAATGATATATGTCTATATCTTCTGTCGCCGTCAACAAAACAATTGATGGTTTGTAACTCACCGGTAAAATCAACAGATTTTCCTTTTGGCACTTTTATTATTATTTTTATTCGCTGCCCTCTATACTTTGCCTTACGAGCTATTGTGGAGAAAGATGGAATGGTTAATTCACTGCCTTCCAGCTTCAAATTGTATTGAATTTCTTTAGCTAAAGATACAGAATTTGAATGCGTCATACCTTGAGATTTTGCAATCGTTTTGATTTGGAAATTAATCGAATCGCTTCCCTCTTCAACATACAAACTCACATTTTTTAGAGCAATAACATCTTGTTTAATCACCATATAATCGCAGCAGTTATAGGCTGAATTAGATTTAAAGTAGCTACTATCATCAACGACGTTAATTTTTAATTTTTCTACTTCTGTCGCTTCAATTAAAGCCGAAGAAGAACCATTCTGGCTAAACTCAGCTCCGGTTCGAAGGACAGCTGTGCACAAAATACTAAACGCGATTCCAAATACTATAAATGAGCCAATTTTTACCGAAGTTGGTACTTTTGTTCTGACTTCAAATACTAACCTAACTCCAATTAGCACAATTGAAACCAAAGGAATTCCTATTACAAATAGTAAACTTACTACCGACATGTTCACAAAAATTTCAGACGGAAATATAACCGCTAAAAAATCATAGAAACTGTCAGCAACAATAAAAGAAGTGAATGGGATAATATTTCCTGAGCCTGTGAGATAAAGCACAAGAAAAATTAAACTGACTATTCCTGCAATAATAAAACCTATACCAATTATTTTTCCAAAAACTCTGGCAACAGTAGATACTGTTTGAACTGTTTTGCTGGTGGCTGAGTTTACTTTTTGGCTAAACTTTTTTGACTTTATTTTCTCATTCAAATCTGTTCCAACCTTATTGAAATGTGATTTAATTGATTCGAGATTTACTGATTCACCACTCATTTTCAATTTTTCAGCAGTTGTTTTAGCCGCTGGAATGAGAATGAGTAGAATAATATAAAGTAAGAGACCAGAACCCGCAAAAATGGCAAAAAACACAAATAATATTCGCATCACTAGGGGATCAATATTAAAATATTTCGCAAGCCCACTGCAAACACCACCCAACACAGCTTCGTCCATATCTCGGTAAAGTGACTTTGCATTATCACTTTTTATGTGCTCATCTGCGTTGAATGAATCATTTTCAACACCTTCTTCTGCATAGTCTTCAGGCTGCCCCATTACCGATTGAATATAATCGATATCAGCATCATCAACTACCTCCCTGCTTTCAGCCAAGCGTTCTTTTAGTAGCTCTGCTATTCTAGATTCAATGTCTTGCATAATTTCTGCCGAATCGCCCGAAAGTTTACGTTCTACATTTGACAAATACATCTGTAGGTTCTCATAAGCTGTTTCATTTATCACAAACGAAAATCCACCGATATTAACTGTTATGGTCTTTTTCATAATCTTACTTTAATTTTTGTAATGACTGAACAGCAAATGCTAGTTCATCCCATGTATTCTCTAAATCATTTAAAAATTGATTACCCTTTTTGGTAATTGAATAATATTTACGTGGTGGGCCTGAACTTGACTCGACCCAATTATATGATAATAATTCCGCATTCTTAAGTCTGGTTAAGAGTGGATAAATTGTTCCTTCTACCACAATTAGTTTTGCTTTTTTAAGTGCCTCAATAATTTCTGATGGGTACGCTTCTTTTTTTGACAGAAGCATTAGAATACAATACTCTAGTATCCCTTTCCGCATTTGTGCCTTTGTATTATCTACCTTCATTGCATTCAATTTACGGTACAAATATATAAACAATACAGTACTATGCAATACAAAGTACTATATAAATATATTAATTCCGAAAGAAGTTGATAACATCACTACTGAAAATCATCATTTTATACAATAATTTTTTTTAACTATTTTTTTTTCAACAGGAAATAAAATCCAGTTTTTCTGAAAAAACCCTATTTTCATCACCTGAAAAAAGCTATAAACTCATAAATATGGATAATGATTTTGCAAAGGTGATGTCCGAAAGGTCTAATGAAGAGTTAATCAAAATTGTGTCAGAAGAAAAGGATTCCTATCAGCCTGCTGCTCTTGAAGCAGCTAAGCATGAAATAGAGAATCGTAATATTGATGCGAAGCAACTTCTTGAAATTAAAAAATCAATTGTACAAGAGAATCTCATCCAAGAAAAACTGAATTCTAAAAAGGTGAGCGTAGTTTTAAGACTAGTTAACTGTTTGGTTGACTCAGTAATAATTCTAATTCTTTCGGCCGCTCTATTAAAAGTATCGGGGCTTGCAATTGTTTTTTACAATGAAAGGCAAGCAATTCTGTACTCATATGCCCTATATTTTTCAGTTTTTTTAATCTACTACGTTATGATGGAAAGCACAAGTCAGAAAACGGTTGGAAAGTACATTACAAAAACAAAAGTAATTAGTGATTCTGGCAGAAAAGCCAATTTTGGTGAAATTTTAGGTAGAACTATTTATCGTTTGATCCCTTTTGATGCCTTGTCTTATATATTCGTAAATAACGGAATTCATGATTATTTATCAAAGACCACTGTTGTAAAATCAAATTATATTGATGAAACTACAGAAAGTAATTCTGCTGTAATTGATGACTTCTAGTGATAATACAACTTTTTTTAGACCTTTTAAACGACAAAATACTTTTGAAGCTAACCTTACTTTAATAGAATTGGCTGTTCACCTCCTTGAATTTCGATCAGAACTTCGTCCATTTTTATGATGTTCTGCCAAGAGTTATTCCAGAAATTGCAAAATTCAGTTTTTGACAAATTAGTCAAATCAATTCCATTAATAGAAATTAATTGAGAACCTAGCTTCACATCAATCATGTTTTCAGTTGCCATCCCGCTTACTGCTATACTATTAGTCTTATAATTTGGTTTAAAAGTAAACCCATGATATATTCTATTTTCTATTTGAATTTCTGAGACAGGTTTCAAATAAAACTTATTCTCAGACCAATCGATTGTTACAATAAAATGCTCAAAGAAATCATTTCCTACCAACTGCGATACTCCTTTTTCTAGAGACAATTGCGTATTTTTCACTTCAAAACTATCCAAAAACGCAGACTTTATAAATACAATAGAATTAATATAAGAATCATTTTCTGTTGCTGCAGAACGTTTCATAACACGCACGACCTTACTATTGGAGAAACTATCCAAAAGTGCAGGATTTCCAGAAAAACCACCAGAGGAACCGGTATCAAAAATAAAGTTAATATTCTGACTATCAAAAGTCGCTTTAACTCTTTTCACCCCCAGTTTAGATCTGATTCTTGGAGTCACATTGATGACTGTTGCATTGTCTCCAATTTTTAGATTAATAATGTCATCAGAAAATCTTATTTTTTTAGCTTCGTAATCTATTTGCCAGTTAGCATTTTGTAGAATGTTTGTTCCCAATATTCCATCTATTCTTTCATAGCAAGCATAGTATTCATTGATTTGGTTCATATTGTGAACAACAATTCCAACACTTTCAAATAATACACTATCAAGCGTTAAATTAGGGATTGTGCCCAAGTCCATTTCATATGATTCAAAAGAACTGCCAGAACCAGTAATTGATGTAGACTTTTTAAACCCCATTTCTGCCTTCAAGCTTTCATCAATACTTGTAATTTCCCATCCAGTATCAAAAAGAAAATTATACACCTTTCCATTAATCTCAACTTCAATGAAAATGTGTTTTTCAACATAATCAAAGTCTATTTCTCGATTAAAGTTAACTTGGCTAGTTTTAGATTTAGAAATAATATTTATGACTTTATGAGACTTGCAACTAGATAAAAGAATCACTAATACTAAGAAGAAAACTGTTTTTTTCATTTCAATTCTAACACTTAAGAATTTAATCTAGTTATAGATTATCATTCCAATTTTTAACTTTAGGTTCACCTAATTTACCTACCGATTTAGCAACAAGCATAGATACTGTTGCATCACCAGTAACATTTACAACCGTTCGGCACATATCTAGCGGACGATCAACAGCAAAAATAAGTGCTAAGCCAGCTTCAGGAATACCAGCATAACCTAGTACACCAACTAGCATTACCATTCCAGCTCCTGGAACTGCAGCGCTACCTATTGAAGCTAAAGTTGCAGTTGCTATAATTCCCAATTGCGTTCCAAGGGTTAAATCCATTCCAAAAGCTTGTGCAATAAATACGGCAGCTACCGCTTGATATAGACTTGTACCGTCCATATTAATAGTGGCGCCAATTGGCAATACAAAACTAGTCACTTCCTCTTCTACCCCAATATGTTCAGTAACCCTCTCCATTGTTACTGGCAAAGTAGCTGCACTCGAGCTAGTAGAAAATGCTAGCAATTGAGCCGGTGCAATACCATTTAAAAAAAACAAAGGTGATTTTTTAGTGAAAATTTTCATGATCAAAACGTAAAGCACAATCATAGTTAATAGGCCCAAAACAACAGTCATGGCATAAAAACCAAGGGCTACAAATAAATCAGCTTTTGGTGCCTCCACTATTAATGCGGCCAATAATGCAAAAACACCATAGGGAGCGGCTAACATAATTAAATCTACCATTTTTAGTATCACATCATTAATTCCACTAAAAAACGATTTGACTACTTTTCCTTTTTCCTCAGGAATAAGCACCAACGAAATTCCAAAAAACACAGCAAAAAATATGATTTGTAACATATTGCGGTTACTTGTAGCTGCTGAAAAAATATTATCTGGCACCAAATCTTCAAGTGCTTTTAACGGACCTGCATTTTTTTGTTTTTCAGCCTCATCTTTGTATTTTTTTGTATCACCCGAATAATTGTCAACTAACTCAGTTCTGGTTTCTTCGGTTATTGCTTTTCCAGGCTTTACTATATTTACCAGTACAAGACCAACAGACACAGCAAAAACGGTAGTAACAATATAAATGGCAATTGTTCTACCTCCCATTTTTGAAAGTTTAGAAATGTCTTTTAAATCTGTTATTCCAGTAATTAATGAGGCAAGAATTAGTGGTATTGCAATTAGCTTCAATGAATTAATAAAAATAGATCCAAATGGTTTGATCCAATCTGTTACAAATGCCTTTATTCTACTAAAATCAACTTCTTTGTCATTAATAGTTCTTGTTTCTACAATTTCGCTCCCCCAACTTGTACTTAAAAAAATGAGCGGCAGAATCACCCCTACCACCATTCCTATAATAATTTTCCAATGTAATGCTAGTTTTTTAGATTTTGCCATAGCGTGGTTTTCTTGTACTATCGTCCGTAATTATATTCTTTAAAAATAGAAAATCGACTTGGAATAACCTGAGACGGCCAGCTATTATTACCTGTATCTACATCTGCTGTTTCTATGAACGGATCCATTTGAATTGACTTTACTGTTTTTTCAAAAATAAACACTTTTGATACGTTGTAATTATTTCGTTTCCATATCTCAGCTGGAATTCTTACTAGCTCCTTAGAGTCATCCGAAAAAGTAAATTCTAGAATAATTGGCATCACTAATCCACCAATATTTTCAAAATCTAATTGATAAAATTCAAAACCTTTGTCAAGCAAGGCTTTTTCTTTATCACTTAAACTTTCATACACACGTTTATTCTTCATCTTTTCACGTTCAGTCAATGCATTCGGATCTTGGCCAATATACATGTCATTTAAACTCGGTGTACGCTCATTTTCTGTCTGTTTTATCGCTTCTTTATTTCTAATGGCACTAATCCCTTTAGGTTTTGTTTCTGATACTTTTTCATTGAAACTCATCTCTTTTTCTTCGTTCATTGTATTAATTTGAAAATGAGACACATCAAGCAAAGCTATATCAACATGATCGGTAGTCATGAACCACCCTCTCCAAAACCAATCTAAATCTACTCCACTCGCATCTTCCATAGTTCTGAAAAAATCAGCAGGCGTTGGGTGCTTAAACATCCAGCGTTGCGCATAAGTTTTAAATGCAAAGTCAAATAATTCACGACCCATAATGGTTTCTCGTAATATATTTAAGCCTGTTGCTGGTTTTCCATAAGCGTTATTACCAAATTGTAAAATCGATTCTGAATTGATCATAATTGGAGAAATATTAGATTTATCACCCTTCATATAATCAACAATTAAGTGTGCAGGACCTCGACGAGAAGGATAATCTCTTTGCCATTCCTGCTCAGTTAAAAACTGTAGGAAAGTATTCAAGCCTTCATCCATCCATGTCCACTGACGTTCATCTGAATTAATAATCATAGGGAAATAATTATGTCCAACTTCATGAATGATTACTGAATGCATTCCGTACTTTGTTCTTTCTGAATAAGTTCCATCAGCATTTGGTCGGCCACCATTGAAGCAAATCATTGGATACTCCATTCCTATTCTATTGGTATGCACGGATATTGCTACTGGATATGGATAATCAAAGGTATGTTTTGAATAAGTTTTAAGCGTTTGAACAATGACTCTGGTAGAATATCTTTCCCACAGAGGGTTTCCTTCTTTAGGGTAAAATGACATGGCCATAACGTCTTTTGTATCTTGCTTCACGAGCTGAGCGTCCCAAATAAATTTACGAGAGCTAGCAAAGGCAAAGTCACGAACATTTTCAGCTTCAAAACGCCATGTTTTTGTTCCTGATGCCTTTTTCTTTTCTGCTTCTAAGGCCTCTTCAGGCGTCACAATAAATGAAGGCGCATTATCAGATACAGCATCTAATCTTTTGTTTTGTTCAGCAGTCAGAATTTTATTAGCATTGGTGAGTACACCTGTAGCAGATACGATATGATCAGACGGCACTGTGATGTCAACTACGTAATCTCCAAAAGCTAAGGTAAATTCTCCATTTCCTAAAAACTGTTTGTTTTGCCAGCCTTCTACATCATTATACACGCACATTCTCGGAAAAAACTGAGCAATAGTATAAAGGTAATTGTCCTCTTCTTTAAAATACTCTAGTCCCGATCGGCCTCCAATTTCAGCTCTATTATTAATTTTATAAGACCAATCAATTTCCAAAGTAGTTTTTCCTTTTGGCATTAATGTTTTAGGCAAATCCACTCTCATCATGGTTTTATTAATGACATAATGTAAATCATTTCCACTACCATCTTTCACTTTTGAAATTTTAAAACCACCATCAAAATTTGCATAGTCAAGTCGTCTTTGCAAGCTCCCTTTGTATGATAAAGCGCCAATATCGCCAGTTGAAATTAATTTAGTGTCAGAATCTTTAGCCCTCATATTTTGGTCTAACTGTAGCCAAACATATGTCAGTTGATCTGGTGAATTATTTGTATATGTGATAGTTTCTTCACCTGAAATGGTCTGGTTATCGTCATTTAAAACAATATTCATTTTGTAGTCCGCTTGCTGCTGATAATACTGATGTCCAGGAGCACCTGAAGCCGTTCTATACACGTTGGGTGTGGCTAACTCTTCTTTTAACTGCTTAAATTTATTATTGTCTTGTGCAGTGGCAGCTGCCGAAACTAGTAAGCAAACGATTGCTAGTAATTGGTATTTCATAATATGGTTTAATATCCTTGCAAAATGCTAAGCTATAAAATATTACAGATTAGCCGCTAAATGTGTATTACGTTCTATTTTTCAAACTTAATTTCGCCACTCGGTGCGGTTTTCGTGCAAGTAACACTTTTGGTAACCGATTGCCGTTTGTAGTGCATTAAATTCTGCTGCTTCGAAAATAAGCTAAATAAAATTGAGTTTTGAAGAATTATGTGTGATGGGTCTAAAACCTTTTTAAACGTAAAATAAAAGAATAATTCGTCACGTAATGTTACTTCTTTACCAATGTAATTAAACTGTGCTTTTTGGCCTACTGATGTCAACTGAATGTGTTTTTTGAGGTAGCTAATGATAAATTGCCCTACTTTTGAACTGTCTGCAACATTTTCAATATGAATCCGTTTTTTAAAGTGATTTTCTAAAATGTGTTCGAAATCGTGTGCAGTTAACTTTAACGAAACCTCCATTAGCCGCTCAGCTTTATTATATTCTAAATTGGCAATAGACATATAATGCTTATGAGCCAATAATGGCAGTGACATGAATGCTAAGAACACAAAAATTATTATTTTTTTCATCTATAAATATTTTTTTGGAACAAATGTAACGTATTGAAAGTTGCGGTAACGCACTACAGGCGTTTTGCGATTGTATGGAATACCCTGAACTACTATTTTTTCGTTAGTAATAATCATCCGATTAGGATCAATTAATTTAGTTTTAAGATAACTATCTAGTCTATCTTTACTGACTTGCAGATGGCTGTAAGCCCAGTATTCGTTTGATTTTCTTTTGTCTACTATTAAATGTGATGCAGACGACTCCGTTCTAATTTCAACAAATCCTTTGCTTTGAATTTCGTAAGCCACGTATTCTGCAAATTTTTGGAACACCAAGGAGCTAATGTCAATACCAACATAATAGTAGTCGTAATTCACAATGTAAGGCTTGGGTTTTATGGGCAAAATTTTTAATTTTCTTGGGGTTAAATAATTTGGAATCAATTTAATGTACTCGTAATTAAAATACATAGGCTGAGTAAAATTCCTAGTATCAAATTCAGGCCCTTGTACGGTAGTTATCACATTAACATCTAACCTTTTACCTGTTTCTTTGTAATACTTTTCTTTAATAAAAGAAGCTACTTTATCGCCTTTATTTTGAGCAGCAACATATGGGTCAACATATGGTTTTTTTGGATATTTAGAAGACGAAGACTCAATGGTTACTTGCAAATTTTTACCAGTATTTACGTATGCTATTATGGCATTCCAAAACTGATCGAATTGCACAGAGTTTATGTCAATATTGTCATTTTTTGTAAAAAATTGACTTTTATAAGTTGGCAATAAAGGAATTAGAATATTTTCAGGTTTCTCCTTATATTTCACCCCGCTCGCATTATTCTTGTCATCTTTATCGTAAACTTGAACTTTGTAATTAGTGCTAGCATGAGTACTTACTGTATCAAAAACTAATAAATACTCATTCCTAGAAATACCGCTTGACTCTTTCATTTTTTTGTACAGAGCACTGTCGAATTTTTTAGCCATTTTTATTGCGGCTTTTCTACCAAGTGATTCGGGTACGTATACAACTGCATTTAATTCTAGTTTTCCTTTACGAAACAGTTTGGTGTTCACAATTTTATAATCTATTAAATTCACTAATTGTTCGCTGGTTGGTAAAATGTTTAAATTATAATCTAAGATAAAAAATGACTTTTTTTCTACTTTTTGATTCGTCATTTTAATGATACTTTCCTTTATATTATCATTGTTAAATTTAACAGAATATAATTTGACTTGCCCAGCCGACCATGATGGAATCGTATTATCGTATATAAAAATTGGATCAATAAAAGTCATGCTAGTTGGCGCATACTGGCGCTTCACCATCTCCCTCATCAATTTACGCTTTAAAAATGACGCTTGTGTTTCAAAGTCTTCAATTAAGGATTTATCTCGAACCCTAATTTCTATCCCTACAGTTGTAAAACTGTAATAATCAATTTCAAATGTGATGTCATTTGAGAAATCTGTAATTCTATTCAGGTCAAAAAATGAAGTATCGTACTGGGTAATAGGGAAAAAGTAGATTGGCGCCACTTTATAATCTATTAATTCAATAGGTACATCAGTTTCTACTTTGGCTGCACCAACTACATTTCCTACAATTTTCAAATACAAACTATTTTTCTCGTGTCCTGCAGTTAAAGTTTCAATATGGATTGTTTTCTGAAATAAACCCACTCTATCAGAGGGGTCGTAAGATACTTTTACAATAATGCTCTCTCTCGGATGAATGACCGTGTCGTTCGAAATAATTGCAGTACAGCCACATGAGGTATTTATATTTGTAATTTGAATTGTATCTTGATAATACGGATTTTGCACTTCAAATTCAGTAATCACAACGCCGCTTTCTTCAAAAATATCTCCTAAATTATTAGTAGATGTTTTTACTCGAAGCTGAGAGTATCCATTTAGAGATACAAAAACTGCTATGACTAAAACTAGTGTTTTCATTATATTGGAGCAACCATACTCATCATTTCAGCACAGGCTATTGCACCTATTGTGCCAACAAAGTAACCTAGGACGGCAAGTAGTACTCCTACAGTTGTTAAAGAAGGATGAAATGCGCCAGCAACAACTGGTGCAGAAGCAGCTCCACCAACGTTCGCCTGGCTTCCTACAGCTAAAAAGAAATATGGTGCTTTAATCAATTTTGCAATTACAAGGAGCAGTATAACATGAATTAAGATCCAAATGATACCTACAAAAATTAAGAATGGTTTGTCTAAAATGGTGAAAATATCCATTTTCATACCAATTGCAGCAACCAGAATGTAAATAAAAATAGACCCAAATTTTGATGCGCCTACACCTTCTAGATTTCGTGCTTTTGTGAAAGAAAGCGCAAAACCAAAGAAAGTAGAAATTAGAACGACCCAAAAGAATTTACTAGCCAAAACTGATTCATCAGGATTAGAGCTTATGCCATAAAAATATTCAGATAATGAATTTGCGAGCAAATGCGATATGCTCACGCCTATAAATGCAACCCCAATAATTTTCATATAGTCAGTGGTAGTCGGAATTTTTTTTACAGACTTCTCAAAATCTTGCATTCTAACTACCAAATTGTCAATAGCTGATGTGTCTGATTTTAACCATTTATCGATTTTTGCTTTTTTACCGATTCCAAAAAGCAAAAAGGCCATCAGTAAATTAGCGACAAAAATATCAACTGCCACCATACCTGTGTAGAGCGATTGATTGTATTTATAGACCTCAAGCATTGCGGTTTGGTTTGCACCACCTCCAATCCAACTTCCAGCTAATGTTGCAAACCCTCTCCAAGCCGCGTCAAAACCTTGTCCACCAACTGTCTCGGGCGAAATGTATGACATAACCCAAATGGCAATTGGTCCACCTATAACAATGCCAATTGTAGCGGTAAAAAACATAATTAATGCCTTTGGCCCCAATTTTAAAATACCAGGAATATCAATGCTTAAGGTCATTAATATTAGCGCGGCGGGTAAAAAGTAATTTTTAGCAATTGTGTACAAGTTTGAATAGTCTGCCGAAATGATGTTGAAAGACGACAGAATACCAGGAATGAAATAACATAAAAATAAGGCAGGTATGAACGTGTAAAAAGTGGCCCACTTTCCCTTTTTAGCTGATGTGTAAAATATTAATGCCAAGATGCCCATCAAAACACCAAATACAACTTTATCGTCTGTGATTAGAGGAGCTTTTGTTGGATCAGCTCCAGTTACCGCAGCACTAAACAATAGTTCTTTCATAATATTACTTCAGATTAAATTTTAAGTCTACATTCATTTCAATTACCGCATGCGATACTATATTAAAACGATTTAAAAACGCTTAATAAATATATTATATGCCGTTTTTCAATAAATTATAGATTTTCTTTTTAGAAATCTATAATTATACTAATCAATACTTAAAAGGAGAAAAAAAATAGCATTTTAATTCTCCGCAAATGCATTTAACTCAGCTAAAGTATCAATTATTAATCCAAACTGTTTATTTTTTATATTTGCATCTTTACAATTTTATCAACAATGGGAAAAGTAATCTGCGGAATACAACAAATGGGCATTGGTGTGCCAGATGTACAAGAAATTTGGAAATGGTATCGGCAAATGTTTGGTACTGATGTCCGCATTTTTGAAGAGGCGGCAGAAGCGCCATTGATGACACGATATACGGGAGACACTGTTCATAGTAGAACTGCTACGCTAGCCATTTCAATGGAAGGTGGCGGAGGCTTTGAAATTTGGCAATTTACCAGCCGCCCAACCGAGAAAGCCAGTTTTGATATTCAATTAGGAGATTTGGGAACTTATGTTTGCCGAATTAAATCAAAAGATGTGAATGCGTCTTATGCTCACATGAAAGCAAATGGCACGAATTTATTGGGTAAAGTTGAAAGAACGCCAACAGGGCAACTGAACTTTTTTGTTCAAGATCCTAACGGAAATATTTTTAACGTAGTTGAAGGCGGAGGTTGGCTGATGGACACAAAACACCCTTCAAAATGTGGTGGTGTGGCTGGTGCATTAATTGGTGTATCTAATATTGATGAATCGTTAAAATTATACCGAGATATATTAGAATACGATACAATTGTATATGATGAAACCGGTAGTTTTGATTGTTTTTCGGGATTACCATCTGGTGGCAAACAATACCGACGTGTTCTTTTAAAGCATAAACAGGAAAGACAAGGCCCGTTTTCTGAATTGTTTGGACCTACTGAAATTGAATTAGTACAAGCACTAGACAGAACCCCAACTAAAATTTTTAAAGACCGATTTTGGGGCGACTGGGGCTTTATACACCTATGCTTTGATGTTAGAGGAATGGATTCCTTAAAAGCAGAATGCGAAGCTGCTGGATTTCCGTTTACGGTTGATAGTGGTGACACTTTCGATATGGGTGAAGCTGGTGGCAGATTCTCGTACATTGAAGACCCGGATGGAAATTGGATTGAATTTGTAGAAACCCATAAAGTACCATTGATGAAAAAATTTAATTGGTATTTAGACCTGAAAAAACGAGATGCTAATAAAAGATTACCAAAATGGATGGTAAAAGCCATGCGATTTGGTAATAGAGTGAAGTAGCTGGTATTGAGTGGCTAGTACTGAATACTAAGTACAATATATTAATCTCTGTACAAATTGGGTAAACTAATTTTAAACCTAACGGCAACCAATCTGACGGCTATAACAACAGATCCGGCAATTATAAAAACAAGGTTGGAAGCAATGGGTAGATAACTCACTAAAAAGTATGTTATACCCCCTAGAATACAAGCTGTAGCATAAACTTCTTTTCTAAAAATAACAGGGATTTCATTACAAAGTATATCTCTAATTACTCCACCAAAACAAGCGGAAATTGTGCCTAAAAATATGCAGATGATGGGATGAAGCTCAGCAGAAATGCCTTTTTCAATTCCAACCACAGTATAAAGTCCAATTCCTATGCTGTCGAATAAAAACAAAGATTTTCGTAAATAGTCAATTTTAGATCTAAACATGACTGCAAAGGCGGTTGAAAGTATAATAACATAAATAAAAGTCATGTCTTTCATCCAACTTACAGGCGTTTCTCCAATTAGGATATCTCTGAGCGTTCCTCCTCCTACTGCAGTAACGAAGGCAATTATTAAGATGCCAAAAGCATCCATTCTTTTATTGAGAGCCACTAGAACACCTGAAATTGCGAATGCAACTGTTCCTAATATATCAATACTGTAAAACATGGTCATAGTGAGAAAGCAAAATTAGTTTTAATTCGCACAAAAACTAATAAACGTTACTTTTCGTGATCTATTCGTTATCATTTCAAACTGAAATATGAGAACAAAAGTGCCCATGATAAAATTTGGAATAATGTCCTTACTTATGTTTTTTCTACAGTCTTTAGTTGAAAAACCAATTAATGATGAAAAGAAAAATTATGTTTCGTTAGAAAAATTAATTAAAAATCAGCAAATAGAAGCGGAAATAAACGGAACAGGCGGGCACTTAGAAAACTGCATAGAATTCAAATTAAAAAACTTGACTCCGGACTCATTAAATGTTTGGATTGAAGCTGGTCGACGGCTAACATCAGTAGATACCAATATTCAAGATATTCTAATAGTCCAAAATAAGACTTTTCAAGTAGGACCAGATGAAGATTTCACAGCAAAAGGAAACGGATACTGTTGTCAAAGTAATCATCAAAGCCCTAGAGTATCCTCAGAATTTAGAATTGGAAAAATGGCACCAGAAAACTGGTTGAAGCTCGCAAAAATAATTGACAAGAATAAGTTTCCACCTTTAGCCATTCAGTCAGCCGTTTGGGTCGTATCAAATAACCATGAATTAAGTTCAATTCATTGCAATAATATGACATTAATTGCGCCTTTAAGACATACAGTTGCTGAAATAAAAGGACTTGTTTTACCATGGTACACACTCACCTATGAAAACGACACTTCTACCCTATTTTCAGGAAAACCAAGTGAGTTATTTAGTGAGATTAGCTATTATTTAAATACAAATGCTGCGATAACAATAACCATTAGAAACACCAAAGGAGAACTAGTATATACGGTTGCCAATCGATTGAATCCTGGTCGAGGACATCATTCCTTTGAACTTAAACTACCCGTTAGGAATTGGCCAAAAGGAGATTACTCTCTCTGCATTTATGAAGACTATAATAATCTGAACACGAAAAAGGTATTTAAGCTATGAAAAAAACGTAATACATAACCTGAATAAATTAAATTATTAAATATATATTGCCATCTCAACCCATCAACTATGCTTAAAATTATAACTGTACTCTTTTTACTCATCAGATTAAGCCCAATATACGGGGGTTCTGTAAAGGTTTTGAATTCCAACTTCCTTAAAAATTTCATTTCATTATCCTCAAACCAGCAGCTCAAAAAATTTAAAAAAAATGTTTGGAGTGAAATTGTTTTAGATCAAAAAGTCAATCACCCTTTTTTCAAACCGTACAATGCTGAAATTCCTGGATACGACCATATCACAAATGAGGTTAACATAGACTTTTACAAAACTAAAAAAGATGCTATAAAATGGAATCTGTATACAATTATTACTAGCGAGTTCATTAAAGGGGATCTAAATTTATTTTCACCTTTCAACCCCGATTGGGAAGAGGAAAAAGACAATGGTTATTTAACATACCCAATTTCACGAAACATAGATGGCAAATCTGAAAAAGCAAATTATCAGAATAACAAAGATTTTAAATACTGGGTAAAGGCTATTTATTTGGGCAAAGAAATATTTGATCCTTTTGCAGCGCCTTTAGTCAGTTATCTTTATCCTGATGAAGATTCGGTTATGATGGGTGCGGATGGATTTGAAGTAGCTGTTTACCCGCCAAACGATTATATATGGTTTAAGGATAGTGATGTTATCAAGTATAAACTTAAAGAAACTTGGGTTATGGGTAAAAATGGAAAAGTAAAGAATAAAATAATTGACGCCATTGCTCCAGTTATTTATAGAAAAGACAGTAATGGAAAAATTTTGGGAGAAAGAACCTTGTTTTGGGTTAATTTCAGTGAATTACTTAAAAAACTAACCATTCATCACATTGCACTTAACCGGTACAAAAAAGAAGAAATAATTTCGCTGGCGGACTTTTTTAACAGACGGGAGTTTTATGCGGCCAATACTCCGGATACAAATGCTGTTGTTAAGCCTTTTGGAAACTAATGCCTGTTATCGCAATGAATGTAAATTGAATCTGCGTCTGGCTTTATCACATCAATTCTGGGACACCCGAAAGATTGCCACATGAACCCGAAAATGACTGGAGGCTTGTATTTAAACAAGTTCCCTGCGTATTGAATAAGAAAGTCATTATTTTCAGGCTCAACAGAATTTAAAGGGGCTGGACTGGCTGATTCTGAATCAATGTAAAACCGATCGAGAAGAATGAGGTTTGAGGCTGAATTCTTAACAACAAGATGACGTGCCAAAACAACATTATTAAACATGATATTTTGTACTAAATAGGTGAGACCTTCCATTTTAAACTGGTATGTGTTTCCATAATTTCCAGTTTTTAGTCTGCCAATTTCTTCAAAAGATTTTGCCTCTCTAGGAAAAGCATCAGCACTTGCTTTTTCCCAAAGGATTGGCTTTACTTGACCTCGTGTAAACGGATTTGTTTTTCCAATTGACACCAATACATGAGAATGGTATCCAGTCAAGTATTTTGATTTTATTTGAAATCCAATCATGTACTCGTTCTGATCAATTGGATACTCAGCCCCACTTGAATAAATACTTAAAACAGCTACGCAATATAAACTTCTGATATAATACCTCAGTAATTTATCTCTAGCATAATCGTATGTGTAAACTACATCATTCTCAGAAGCACCAATGGCGTCCATGCATCTTTTGCGGTACTCGCCTTTTAGCTTAATGAATTTCTGTACCGGCCCACTCTTATTCTCAAAATAAGATTTTGGTATAGCTGAGTCAACCTCAGGCCCGCTCTCGTAATACCGATCTGATACGGAGAAAAAATCTATACTTTCTTCAGTCCTGTTGTACTCAATATGGTGTAATCTGTAAACGACAGGTTCTTGGGCTAATGCATCTGTTGTTAGTAATATTGTTGCAAGAGTTAAAACAGTAAGGATATATTTCATAATGACTACTTTGAGAACAAGGACAAAGTTATCATTACACAAATGGGTTTAGAATGACTTAATTCTATTTTTCTCTAACGTTTATTATCCGCTTTAACATGAGAATTATTGGTGAAAATGCGTTGATCTCAAGACTTGTTTATCTCTCTAGACTGAAACCTGCTTCAGTTTTATTTGAATAAATTTTAAGACAATAAAAAAGTATCGCCTACTTACTTACCAAATTAAATGTTAAATTTAAATATGGCATTGGACTTAATGAATTGGCAAAAGTATATGCTTGATTACCAAAAAAGCCTCTATAAAAATCGCTGTTATCAGTAGCTGTTAGGTCATCAATATTATATGAATAATTTAGTATGACACCTGCCTGTAAACCCATCCAAATAAATCCTTTTAGCTGTTTCTGGTAGTCTAATCGCACTCTAATTTCGCTTCTTCTAAGCTCTAAGTTTTGCGCACTAAATCCTGTATTGTAAAGCCTGTATGAGCTTCCTTCTAGCTCAAAGCCTGCTAATAAAATATTTCTAGCATTTATTTTTCTTCTGTATTGAGCCCTGGCTGGAAACAATATTTCTGTGCCCCATTTTCTATTTTCAGAAGTATAATTATACATAATTACAGGGATGTAATTTAATTCACCTGCTCTATAAGTTCTTGATACACCTATACCCCATTGCAGTCTATCATGAGGTCTTTTTCCCCAAATTGCGGTTGCTGAATACTTAGTATTTCCAATATTTGGACTCTTTGTCGAAGAAGTAAGACCATAATTACCATTTTGTTCAGCCATTAATTGGAGGATGACAAAGTTTTTTTCTCCTAAGGGCTTAAAAAATGTAGTATTCAAGTTAATACTTGTTAAGCCTTCACCAAGCTCATCCAAAAGTACATTATGATCAGTATTGTTAACTAATCTATTAGTTGAAATGTTTGCCTGGTTGAATCCACCTCCCAATTGCCAAACAAATTTAGACTTTGATATCACAGGAATATTGGCATTGATTCTTATGCCGTGATAATTGAGATTACTTTGGTCGTTTTGAAGCGGCTCATCAGAGGGCAAATAAACACCCTCATCAGTAGTTTTCAAAGTGCCACTTCCTACAACATCATATCCAACCGAAATAAATCTATTGGGACTTAGATCGAAAATTTTAGGACTGCAATACGTTATTATTTCTCCAACATCCTCCACATCATCATACATACTGTAGTCTTCATCATCTACATATGTAGAATCTATTTGAGAGAAAGTAATATTTGTAAAACTAACTCCTAGGGCTAGTAATGCGAAACGGCTAAATAATAATTGCATCTTATTTATTTCTTCTTAAGTTTTATTCTCTTCCATGTATCAGTTCTTCCTAAAGCTTTCACACCTACATAGCCTCTAATGTTTAGTACTTCACCCTCTTTTGTGATTACACAACTATATAAACTTCCACTTTCAGGATCGTAAATTGTACCTCCCGACCATTCTTTACTTGAAGCATCATACACAAAGTCTTTCAAGATTCTATACCCTCTTAATGGCACATTTCTCATTTTTTCATCTTCATTATTCTTGTCAACTTTTGGCTTTTTCGTGTCCGGATCAACTGGTTCTCTTAACCATACAATTTTACCGTAATACTTGGTACCAATTTTCTCAATTTTAACCCTTGCTTTTCCGTTACTTGGTTCCCACAAGCCGACAATGTCATCTCCTCCTGCGTCTGCTGTAGTTGAGGTTGCTACTGTCTTGAATGTAAAACTGCTGATCGCGATAACCAATGCTAGCGCGCCTATTACTGTGATTATTTTTTTCATGATTATTTTTTTTAATTTTTATAATAATTAATGCTAAATACTAATTCCATGCCAAGATTTAAGTCATCATCAATATCTTCTTTTATGTTTCCATCTGCAATAATGTAGCATTTGTCTTCAAATAAAATTGATTTTAATTCTTCTTGCAAATCAGCTACTTTTAAATCAACCTTCTGCATGTTATCTTCCATATCATTCGCAAATGCTATATTTTGCATTGGAAAATTATCAGAAAAAACTTGTAAGCTTATGGATTGCATCAAGTTTAAGTTTTCATATGACTCAAGCGTTGCAAAAGCAGACTTTAAAGTAATATCAACTATTTCTTCCTCTTTTATCTCGTTTTCTTTGATATAATCAGAAATATTAGAACTAATTTCTGCTTGAAAAGTATTACTCCCTTCAAATAAAGGCCCACTGGCGGTTAGAATGGTGCTAACAGTAAACTCTTTACTATTATTAGCTTCTGACGAACATGAACCAACCAAAAATAGGAGACTCAAGCAAAGAATGGACACTTTCAATAATTTCATTTATTCAGTTTTAAATATTCAATCAAAAATATCGAATAAAAATTAAAAACCTATACATTACAACAAAAATTAATTCTTTTAATGAGCAAGCAACCCTTAGTCTGTACATTTTTAACAAGTTTACTCTTTAAATTACACTTCACTTAGCACTGCTTCAATAAATTCATCCTTTATGTCGATCTCATCTCGAAGCATTTTTTTGTTTTCCTTGAACTAAACAACTCTAATTACTTTTCAGGTCATCAAAACAATAAAACTAGCCAATGTTTTAGTGTCATAATCTCAAAAATGTATCTATATTAACATCCTTTCTTTAAAAATTACCAAACAAATAAAGGCAGACTTTAGCCAAAACAAGATTTAAAGGATTAATTGAAAATTGGAATGGTGATTTAAAACATGAAGCAATTATATTTAAATGAAAGCGTACCTACTCCTAGTAATGATTATCAGTTTACTTCACACAAATGCACAGAATTACAAGCTATTACCATTTAAAGTAAAGAATAAATACGGGCTTAAAAATACTGAAGGCGCTATTATTTTCAACGCGCAATTTGATATGGCTTATCAATCAAAAGGAGGGTTGTCTTCAGTTGAAAAAAACGATAAGAAAGGAATTGTAAATTACAAAGGTGAAGTGGTATACAAATGTAAATATACCTATTTAGAAGCATTCAGAAATGAAAGAATGGCAAGAAAAAATCAGTTGATTGTTGGTAGTGGTACAAAATATGGCTTAATAAATAATGATGAAAAATTGCTAATAAAAGTAAAATATGACACTGTGTACAGGTCCTATTCATCTATAATTATTGAAAAAAACAATCAATACGGAGCCTATTATTTTAGCAATGCTATTGCTGATCCTGAGCTAAAATTAAACATTGAGTTCGACACTATTTTTGGAACTTTTTACTACGATACCGATTTTATTTATGAGGCAATAAAAAATGATACTAGTTATTACTACGACATCACTTTCAAAGTAATAAGTCATCTTAAGATGGAAAAATTAAAAGCCAAGTTTAAAATATTAGAAGAAAATAAAAAGAAGAGATTTGACTCTTTCGCTTT
This sequence comes from Crocinitomicaceae bacterium, assembly GCA_045110285.1. Classification (GTDB taxonomy): domain Bacteria; phylum Bacteroidota; class Bacteroidia; order Flavobacteriales_D; family Crocinitomicaceae; genus Putridiphycobacter. The sequence continues at coordinate 32,566 of JBGCGA010000116.1, forward strand.
TGAACCTAGTTATTATCCATCTGAACCAAAGAGCAGAAGTACTTTAGTATATGATTTTGCCGAGAATCCGCCAAAATTTCCGGGCGGAAATGACAACGTAAAAAAGTATATAGAAAGTAATTTAAAATATCCTGAAGATGCAATTAACGAGGGCCTGCAAGGAATGGTGTATGTTCAATTTGTTGTTATAGAAGACGGATCGTTAACAGAAATTGAAGTACTGAAAGGCGTTTGTCCATCTATTGATAACGAAGCTATTCGGTTAGTTAATGAAATGCCAAAATGGTCACCTGCCACTCAAAATGACAAAAAGATTAAGTGTAGATATACCATACCTATTAGGTTCAAATTGTAGACCATTTTAGAAATTCGAAAAGCTTTGTCATGTTTCAATGAAACTAAAGCCATTTACAACAAACAGAAATTAATCATGTAACACCAATAGATTGACAACTAAAACAACACTTTATGAAATTTGAAATAGACGAGAAAACCTACGAAGCAATTGCTAAAGAAATTCATAGCGATAATAGTCCTGTTGGAATAGACGCTAAAAAAACTCATATCCTTATTCTGCATCAACTGCAAGAAATTAATGCCAGAATGGAGCGTATTGAAAGAGAGCTGGTGAAAAAGTAGATTCATAATACGTCAAATAACCATTTTAATTGACGT
>JBGCGA010000117.1:0-4428 GCA_045110285.1 Crocinitomicaceae bacterium
TACGCCAAGTAATTGGCAAAGAAGACTTACTTTCATGGTGAGCGCGAGGTGTGAGGTGATAGCACCCTAAACTTAGGGAACTTCTACTCGCGCTCATCTTTTAAATACGCTCAGTCAAATCATTGTTTTGGACAGGTGTGATATCTGTTATAAACGTTTAAAGCGGTTAATATACGTGTAAGTTCATAAATCATTGATAGGTAGGGGATTGAATAGCTATACTTGTTCATATAATTGATGTGATTATGGAAAAGGCGAGAATATTCAAGGCATCTAGCAGTGAAGGGCGAGTGAAATTTCTCGTGCCTTTTTCTCAAAGTGCGTGGCGACAGAAAGTGAAGGCGTTGTCCACGAGCTGGTACCATCCAAGCCAAAAGCTATGGAGTATTGCAAATCGCCCTGAGCTTTATGCAGACCTCTTGGCTATTTTTTCAGGTCAAGTTGAGATTGTAGATAGGCAGGTGAAAAAGCCTGTAATCAAGCGCAAATTGACAGATGCCGAGGCTGAGGTTCTTGCAGCATATGAACAGAAGATCATTCTAAAAGGCTATAGCCATAATACGTTAAAGAACTACGGTGGTAATTTTAAGCTCTTTTTGGCTGCTCATCAAGGAGTTGCGGTTGTCGACTTAGGTAAAGCCGAAATAGAAGCATACCTGTTTAAATTGAAGACTGAGCATAACTATAGTGATCGTCAGCAGCATGGTATGGTCAATGCGGTCAAGTTTTATTATGAGCAGGTTTTAGGCAGAGAACGCGCTAAATATGCATTAACGCGGCCGAAGAAGTCTCAAACCTTACCTAATGTATTGAGCAAAGCAGAGGTAAAGCGCTTGCTTGGTGTAAAAGTGAACATCAAGCACAAGGCGATCATAACGCTGCTGTATGCTTCAGGTCTTCGTATTTCCGAGGTCACACGCCTACGCTTGTGTGACATTCACTCTGATCAGGGGTTTATCTTTATCAAGGGATCGAAGCAAAAAAAGGATCGACATACAGTACTGTCAATCAAGCTGCTGGAGCTGCTACTTACGTATTTTCAAAAGCATAAGCCGTCTTACTGGTTGTTTGAAGGGGCAGATGGAGGACAATACAGTACTAGCAGCATCAATAAAATCTTTCGACGTATGGCCCAAACTGCCAATCTCAGTCCATGGGCGACACCCCATACCCTGAGACATAGCTATGCTACACATCTTTTGCAAGCGGGAACAAATTTGCGCTATATTCAGGCAAGCTTAGGCCATAGCAGCAGTAAAACAACAGAAATCTACACCCATGTGCTGGCAGTGAGCAATCAAACGATAAAAAGTCCTTTGGATACCTTAGATTTGGTGTAGACTTAAGGGAAATACATGGAACTGGTACAGATAGCCAGTAGTTAGCTACAATAAAATAAAACGAAAATGAAATACAAAATTTTGATTCTACTTGTTTCTTTAAGTATTCTTGGTTGTAATAGCAATAAACCAAATATTCCTAAGGTTGATTTAAAACCTCAATTAATAGTAGAAGAACCAAATGATTCAATACTAAAAGAACAATTAGAACTAATCCGAGTTGAAGACCAAACCTTACGCTTTTTACTTCCAGATGTCACAGAAAAATTTGGACGAGAATCAAAAGAATATACATATATCTGGTCTCTCATTAATAGACAAGATTCTATTTGTATAAACAAACTTATTCAAATTGTTGATAAACACGGTTGGCTTGGAAAAAGCAGAGTTGGTGATAATGCAAATCAAGCCATCTGGTTAATAATGCAGCATTCGGAACTTGAAATACAAGAGAAGTATCTTCCTTTATTAAAAGAATCCGTAGCAAATGGAGAATCTGAAGGATGGCATCTCGCATTTCTTGAAGACCGCATTTTAATGTATAGTAAGAAAAAACAAAAATTTGGAACCCAAGCTGTTTGGGACAATGAACTCAAACAAAATAAAATTTATCCGATAGAAGATGTGAAAAATGTTAACCATAGACGACAAAAATTAGGGCTTGAACCTATTGAAAAATACGCTGAAAGTAATGGTCATATATTTGACCAGAAAGAATAAAACTGTAGCTAACAATGTATAAAAATAATATCCGGTTCAGTAGTAAATTCAATGCTTGTAGCCCGCTTCAAGTTTTGTGTAACTTGACAGGAAAGTGCCACGCAGTCGGCTACTATTCTTATACGAACCGTTACTACACATTTGAGGAAAAAATGATATTCATCTTAATATTTTTTGGAATTTTAATTGGACTGAATTTAATACCAGAGCTGATTAAAAAAGAATATCCTAAAACCGAAAAAATCATTGCTCGAATTGTACTTTATACGACCTTAATATTCTTGATTTTGATTTTATTATCGCTTGTTGGAATTAGATTCAAAGGACAATATACGAACACAATAATCGGTCTGAATTTTTTAATATCAAGTCTTATTTATTTAGCAACGAATAAGAATACAAGGAATAAAATAATATCAATTGTAATCTTATTTCCATTGATTTTAGTTGGCTTCTACTTCCAGTTTTTTAATCAAAATTTGGGAAAGTATAAAGTAAATGATGAACTGAATATAAAAATTAGCCAAGAAGGATTTTTGGCTTGTGGAGAAATAATTCGACTGACTAAATCAAGGCTACTGATTTTTGAAAAGGAATTGATTTATGACAGTAACCAATGTCTGAGAGGAATAGACAGAATTGAAACGATTGAATTTAATGATAAACGTGCTGAATTTTTAATATATCACAATGGAGAAATGGACTCTGAAAATCCTTATCATTACGAAATTGAAAATAAAAACGTGTGGTAACAACGTGTATAATTCATTGCTAGTTATAGCCTACTTACGAAAGTCCTCGCGGACTTTCTATCTGTGATTTATTTGCTAACTTTAGTGCTTAAACACGCAACGAAATCATACACAAGACCGTTAGCATACATGAAATGAAGCAAAGCATAGCCATATCGATAATCTCACTTTTTTTGACTGGAAGTGCTTTCGGACAACAATTCAAGTTCCAGTCAATTGTGGATTCTTGTGAAATAGAGCAATTTTATTCATTTGCTGATTCAATTCTTGAATTTAAAAGAGATGATTCACCACCTGATTCACTGGATAAATATGTTTTTGTCTATAAGACTTCATGTCGTAATGATGAAATCTTATATTCTGATGAAATCTTATATACAACGGAAGGTAAATCCTTTATTAACGATTCACTTTCTCACAAAACTCATGAAAGTTCTTTAACTAATCCAATACAGAAAATCACACCTTATTATTGTGCGGAAAAACCTTCTAAATCAATGCAAGAAGTAGCTGTTAATGTTAGTGTTCGAACCATTGTAACAATTGACAGTGTAGTACTCGAAACTACTCACATCAGCAATAATCTTTTTGAATATGATGCCTATGGGTTAACTAAGTTCAGTTCATATTGCAGCTTTCAAAATGGTAAATATTTAATTGTTGAGTTTTTTTCGACTACTGGAATTGGAAGCCAAACTTCTCCAGGCATTACTGAAACTCTTTTTTTAGAACGTATTGAATAAACGTATGCTAACATCATGTAAAAAGCATTAAAACGACTTTTTACATTAAACGTTAGCATTCATAAATGAAAACAGTTATAACAACAATATCTATTATCATTTCATTATCTGGGTATTCCAGTTCTGGAATTGCTGTAGAAAAGATTGATTCAATATTAGCAATTGTAGAAAATGTTGTCAGTAAGGAATGGTTTATTTTGAAAAAAACAGATGGATTTGAAATTACTTTTTGTAGCACCTGTCAGCGAAAATATGAAGATTCAGTGGCTAAAAGTGGCGTAAAAGGATTGCTGTTGAAACGAAACGATTTCTACAAAATATATGGACCCGACTCTGTAAGTTATTATTCTATTGTAAACAGTTCGTATAATAATACTGAAAAAAACTTTCTGAAAATTTATCCAAAAAATGGAGTGCTCAGATTTTCAGTCACTTTTGATAATGTTTGGTCAATCGATAAAATAAAAGAAACTCAAAATTTCAACAATGAATTAAAAACTGTTGCTTTAGCAAATTCAATCAGCAGATCAAATAATGAAATGTTTTCGGACTACAGGTTCTGGCTTCCTGATGCAATAATTTGGAGAAACAAAAACACTAAATCAGACTTTAAAAAACTCCCATATTACTCACATTGGTTAAATTTTTCAATCTTTATAACCCAAGATAAGCCGTACTTTTTTGCTGGAATTGGATTAATAGAAAAAAACACATTCACCTCTCTTGAAGAAGAAAGAAAAAAAGCGCTTACTCAAATTGCGTTTGCTTTAGGTATAAATGACTATAAAATTCTAAATTAAAACGAAATGCTAACAACATGTAAAATTTACAGCGAAGCTGTTCGCCATAAATGGCTAATTTTACACAAACGTT
>JBGCGA010000118.1:0-6833 GCA_045110285.1 Crocinitomicaceae bacterium
ATTAAATTCACAATATTACTCAGTACAGATTGTTCTTTTTCTGATAAATGAAGTGCTTCATTTACTTCGTAGTTAAAGAAGGTATAATCATCTATTTGGTCTCCTAATTTGGTGTTTCTGATCAAGTCCGGATGAAAGTATAACATCCATCCTTTTACTTCATTTAAATTTTGGACTTTTGTGACTGTAAATACTTGTTTGGGTGCAGAGAAAAAAAGCACACCTTCGTTAAAGTCATAAGGTTTTCTGCCGTAGTCAAGTCCACAGCTAGCGTCTTTCAAGGCTATACTATACAAATCGGATGTGATTTTCAGCCCTTGCATTTCTTCTCCAAAAACGATATCGGCAGTATCAATAATTGCAATTAATGGGTGTGTTGCTTTTCCGAAACCTGAACCTTCAAGCAACTGGTTTATAGATTTTATATGTATGATATTCTTATCCATATTTCGTTCCTACAAAGCTATTGCTTGTAAATTACATACGCTAACACTAATTCCTGTTTGATTAACACGTATTGCTTTTCTTGGGGGCTAATGGCTTCATATACATTATTAGGCCCTGGGTTTTCTAGTTCAAATTTCGATATTCTGATGGACTTAGACCTACTTTACCTTTGAATAATTTGCTGAAATGCTGCGGGTATTCAAAGCCAAGACCAAAAGCAATTTCACTAATTGATTTGCTTGAATTTAGCAATGTATTTTTTGCTTTTTCTATTAAATGGGAATGAATATGGTCTTTTGCGCTACTTCCTGTTTCCAATTTCAATAAATCACTTAGATATGAACCTGACATATTCAAAGCTTCACCACATTGCTTGATTGAAGGCAAGCCTTTTTCTATTAGCTCTGAAGATGAAAAATAGCTATGAAGGTATTGTTCAAATTCAATCACGAAGTCTTTACTTAAATTTGTTCTTGTATAGAATTGCCTATCATAATAGCGCTTACTATATTTTAAAATGCTTTCAAGATTTTGAATAATTATATCTTGAGAGTGTTTATCCATATTTTGATTTAATTCTATGTCAATTTTATTCACTAATTCAAATAGTGACTGTTTTTCCTTTTCAGAAAGATGTAAGGCTTCATGTGTTTCATAATTAAAAAAGGAATAGTTTTTTATGGTTTTACCTAATTCAGATTTTCGAATTAAGTCTGGATGAAATAGTATTGTCCATCCTGAATCATCAAGCTCTTCTATCGGTTCTGTAAATGCTGCTACTTGGTTAGGCGCAATAAACACAAGTGTTCCATCATTAAAATCGTATGAATTTTTACCATATTGAAAGGTTGTTCTATCCATTTTACCTTTCATTGACATAAGGTGCAAATCACTGGAGACTCTAACTTTACTAAAATCAAAGTCTGTTTCGGGCCATTTTCTTATGATAGTAATTAATGGGTGTAATGGTTTTTCAAGCCCAAACACTTTATGTATTTCAGAAATACTCTTTATGTGATAAAAATCAGTCATTTATTTTATTCTTCTAGTATTTCACAAAAATAACCTTCTGCAAATAGTGAGTTAATAATTTTGGTGAAAGGTACGCTTTGCCCCTCAACTCTTAGTATTTTATCGCAATCATCCAAATCGAAATTAATTTTTAACTCAGGAAAGTATTTCTGAAATTTTGATAATAGGGTTAATGATTGCTTGTCGCTTTTAACATTGGTTTTAAATACTTCTATCATAACTGCGAGAATAATTATCTAAGGTGAAATTATTTATTCAGATTTTTGCAATGGTTTTAAAGTTAAGTAACCAAAAGTAACGGTTAGGGCACCTCTAATACCATCAGCTAAAAGACCTGATGTATCTCCAAGTTGCAGAAAAGTAAGGCTGGCGAAAAGAATGAGCATTCCTGCACCTGCTATTCCCAGAATGACCCCTTCAGTTTTGTTACGTATTGTCCAAATAATACTTAACAGGAATACAACTGCTGTTAATGCCAGATTGCTGCCTAGACCAATACCAATAGTAGCCATATCATCTGTATAATTTATTCCGAATCCAACTTTTACCGCAAGTGGAAAATTGATTAAAATGCCTAAGGAAACAATTAATTCCATTAAAAAATTAAGGATTAATAGGCCTATAAATATACGTTTTACTGTTTTGCTTTTTGTCATAGTAAATTTGTTTTTAGTGGTATTTTAGAATTGAATTCCTGTCAGTTCTTCAGATAAGTCCCAAAGTTTTTTCGCATTTTCACTGTCATGGGACATTTCGTTGGATTTAACTAAAACGGGATAGCCCCTCCACTCAAATAAGTTTTTTGGTCCAAAAAAATCGCCTGCTTTTACATGAATATCTATTGCCGCTCTTAATGTAGGTAATGTTCCCATTTCTACTTTTTGACCTATTACACCTCCCAACAGATTCATTAGTCCTAAATGCCTGCCTAAGTCCGTTTTTGTTCCTCCTGGATGAGAAACAGTAACCATAGGAAAATTTTTATTTCCTTCATATTTTCTTGCTAGTTCATAGATGAAATATAGATTAGCCAATTTACTGTCTGAGTATGCCTGAATCGTTTTGTACTTTCTATTTTCCCAGTTTACATCTGCAAAGTCAATATTACCTTGTCTGTGCGCAATGCTACTAGTAGCCACAATGCGGGAATTATTTGTACCTAATAATAGCGGCATTAATAATCCTGTAAGTGCGAAATGCCCTAGGTGATTAGTGCCCATTTGAATTTCAAAACCGTCTTTTGTTTTGGAATATGGAGTCATCATTACGCCAGCATTGTTTATTAAAACATCTAGTTTACTGTAGTCTGAAGTAAATGCCTTAGCAAAGGATTTGACTGAATTTAAGCTGCCTAAATCGAGCTGACGAATGTCGATTTTTGCATTTGGAAATTCATTTCGAATTTTATCAGCAATTACTTCGGCTTTTTGAACGTTCCTTACAGCCATAATAACATTGGCGTTTTTGTTCGCTAAAACTCTTGTGGCTTCCTTCCCTAAACCGCTAGATGCTCCTGTAATGATTATTGTTTTATTTTCTTGGTCAGGTATATTTTGAATACCCCATTTTTTATTTGACATAATGCAGTTTTATTAATTACTGAAAACACAAAAGTCAGGTTATTGCCTTTGTAAAACTTACATATTTCGCAGTAGGTTCAATACATTTCGCAGAAGGTTGTTTTTTTTCCTTGTACGCAAGGGGGAGTTCGTCTAACAACCTTAAAAATAGATTTACAAGCGCTTTTTTATTGTTCCAAAAAAGGACTCAGCCCTTTAGGTAAGCTTTAAAGTTTCGGGAGAATTACTTTAAACCAACCTGCACCACCTAAAAAGGACAAAATGACCTTGGCGCAAGTGGTTTTAGAAACCAATGTTACAAAATGTACCAGCTGTAAGCAAGGCACCATGATTGTATTTAAAGTCATACACCCAAGCCGTGGCTCGCCCAGAAAACTTTTACCTAACAAACTAGAATACTCATGATAATAATACCCGTAAACTACCCTAAAATGGGTGGAAGCAACTGTTACTGCCTTAACGTTTATGCAAATACTAGTGAAAAATTAAAAAGCAAACTCATGACAAAAAACAGAGCAATTTTTAGTAAAACATCAATGATTACCGACTCAAATGAGCGCTTTAGACTATGGCTATCCAAGATGCTATTTATTGAAAATACACAGTAAGGTAGAACTCCTCAACATCAGAGCTTAGCGGCTAAGTGCAACAGCGAAAAAATCAGTGGGGCGCCCTGCGCCCACGTGATTTTGGGTTCTAATTGTTAGGCTTAGTTTTAATTTACCAAACTCTAAAATCAACTGTCTGGTTCTCTATTCTTGATGTTGGCTGTTGCTTTCCTCCTGACAGTTCAGTTACTTGCTCTGAAACGTACTTTTGTAATTCAGAAAGCCAAATTTCTCCATCTTTATCTAAATCTGCCTTATTACTTTCGATTCCATTCAAGAGACAAAAAGTATAAAGACCATTTTTCCATTCTGCACCTTCCATGGCAAATTCCATTCCGCCAGCTGATGAAATTACTGTAGCGCCTGTTCCTTTTCTTAAATCGGTAAATAGTGCTCTTGTGAGTTCAGAAGTATTTTGCATTCCAAGTTTTTGTTGAATAGAATTACCAACAGATCTAAAACGAATCTCACCTTGTTCATATACTTCAGTTGAAGCTAACTCAATTTCGTCCTTGTCAACTTCCCCACTATGGCAAGCATCAATCAAAAGAGTCTTTTTTATTGGGTTTATTCCATCTAATAGGCTTTCTAAATCTTCGTAAGCCAATCCTTTTTCTTTTGGGTTTGCAAAATCCATATTGTATGTGGCAAAGTAATAATCATAATTCACATCTAAAACTCCGTGTCCTGCAATAAAGATCATTACTTGGTCATTAATGTCGGCTTTCTCAAAAAATGATTTTAAAGCCAACACATTTGCTTTGGTCACTTGTTCATTTACTAATATTTTATTATAAACAGTGTCATAAGCTTTACTTTTAGAGAATAGGTCAGCAATGTCACTAGCATCTTTTGCTGCATAGGTAAGATTATAATTTGATTGTTTAAACTCACTTTCACCAATAGTAATTAAATATAAATTTGGTTTTACTTTCCCTGCAGTACATTCAATATTAAAAGTCTCTTTATAACTCTCGGCCCCTGCTTGGTTCAATGCCGAAACTTGCACCTTGTTTTTGCCTTTTGCTAGATCAACAGAGATGGTAGTGGTATATTCTTGTATATTTTTATCACGCAGTGAGATACCGTCAGTACCATAAATGGCCACATCATTTACCCATACATTAATACGGTCTAACTTGTACTTAGTGTCTTCTAGTTTTAGGTTTAAATCAATACTTCCTTGATCATGAAGTGTTGGCATCTCTTCAAAGTTCTCAATTTTAATTTCGGGTAAGTGAAAGTCATCTTGCAGCATGTCTTGAGTAAAACCCATTTTCTTGAGTCGTTTTTGGTAGGCGGAGTGATAAGCATCTACTAAGCTAGAGTCTGCATAACCTAATCGATCTAAGATGATATCTGGGCGGTTGTATTTAAGGTCGAATTGTTCGAAAGGGTAGAGATTTATGTTCTTCTCAAAATATAAAAAATTAGAGGCTCCAGAAGATAACATGTAGTATCTATCAGGAGCATAAATAGTATATTGATCATTCATTGATATAGAAATCGATAAAAGATTTTCTAGCGGAGGCTTCTTAAAATTAAATAGGTCAATGGAACCTTTGGAATTATTAGAAATAATGTGCCGTTTATAATTCTTACATTGTATTTCTACATCAAAAATTGCACTGTCTTTCGGATAGTAAAAATTTGAAATTGAGTCACTTTTTATTGAATAGTCCGAAACATAAGAAGAATAATCTTTGTAGAGATTATCGAAGTCTATTTGGTTTTCGGGAAAACCACCAATTTCTAGGTTAGATTCTTTTAAATTAAAGACATTTACCAGTTCTCCAGTGGATAAGTCAATTTCAGTGGTTTTACCAGAAATGCCATCAATTCCGTAAATGTTTGATGTGAAAATAGTTTTGGAATCTTTTTGTGAAACACTGTGAATACGCTGAGATGCTGCATTGTCAGAGATAGAACTAAATTTTTGATTTTTTAAGTTGTACCAACTTGGCTGATACTCTTCAAGTTCAATGCCATCACGATTCAAATAAAACAATTCATTTTGAGCCGTCAGCGCGGTTGAATTACCATCACAATTTTCAATGAAGTTTGAAATTATAACATCTTCAATTATTTTATAGTCTCCGGTTACTAGATCATACTTTAATAGCACGATATTTTCTCCGCTGAATTCTGTAAAACCGACATGAATCGTCAAATAAAGGGTTTGTGGAATGACATCATATTCTATGTCAATAAGGTCAAGTTGAACAATGTTTTCCCCAATTTTTTTGAATGGAATCTTTAAATCAAAAATTTTATCAGCAGAAAGATTAAGGATTGAGCAGCTAAATAATTCTTTTTCCGTTATCACATTTTGCTGAGCATAAATTGCTTTTGAAAAAATTGTCTTACAGAACCAACTGCTAGATTGAAATTCAAGCTCGGTTTCTCTGTTCAGACTCAAATCTTTTAAATTGTACTGACGTATAAAATTCGTCTCAGATTCAATTTCTTGCTGATATAAGTGGTTCTGATAAATATGGAATTGAAGCACTTGATTTTCATTCTCAATTTTATTAACCAATTCCAAAGTCGGTAAATCAAAAACATAAGTGAAATTCTGTTGTCCTCTCACAAATAGTTTCTCAAAATCATTACTGAACCTAAATAAAACGTTGCCAGATACTGACCGACCAGAATCTGCTTCGGCAAGTGAATAAGTTTTATGAAATGAAAAATCAACCAATGATATTATATGAATTTCATTCTGGTTTATTGATTGACATGCCAGCCATTTTCCATTGTTGGATATTTCAAACGATCCGAACACATCTTTGAGACTTGTGTCTTCATTTCCGTCCATGATCAATTCAGAACTTGGAATGATTTTCACAAATTTCTTTTGTTCTAAGTTTAGCAATACACTATAATATGTTGTACCATAATCTCTTGAAGTAGGGCCAACAAGTAAAGTGTATTTTCCATTTTTTGAAGGATAAGATTCAAGATAAAAATCCCCATAAGCTGCTGGTAAAACTAGGTTTGCCGATTGGTCTTGCTGTGCTTGGCAAATGTGAGGAAAAATCGCGAAAAATAGGAGGGTAATTATCAATCTGATTTGCATATCACAAAAGTAACAAAATGTAAATAAGTTTTATGTCGAGGAAAATACTTCCGTAAAGCATTGGTTTATTAAGCCTAACGTTTGAAT
>JBGCGA010000119.1:0-15158 GCA_045110285.1 Crocinitomicaceae bacterium
GAGTCGCTTACTGATTTAGAAACGGATGTTTTTTACTGGGAAAAATACACAACAAAGCCACATGTAACAAACGGTACTTTAAAAAGAGTAGGACAATTTGTAACCCCTTGGCCTTGTTTTATGGTAGCGGCCACTAATGATATTCTAGAAAAAGCACCCGAAAGTGTCATCAGAACATTGCGTGTCATTCACGATAGGTGCGACCAGTTTATGCAAACTGAGGATAGCATTGCTTTGGTAGCTGAACGCTACCAGCAGGAACCAAAAGATGTAACCAAATGGTTTCATAAAACTGAGTGGGCCATGCATGGTTGGGTCAGTGATGTGATGCTAAATAATGTAGTACATAACCTAAGAGAGGCTAATATTATTGCCGAAGATGATGAGATTCCGGAGTTGGTTTGGAAACGATAGCTCATTGACGCTAAAAATTCGGCACAAAGTTTGAATTTAATGCACTAAATTAAAGTATGATGAAAATATTTTTAACCATTTTAAGCGCCGTAGGAATGTTTACGGGTGCTTGGGCGCAAGGAGATGTACCTCCAAAACAAGAAAAACCGATAATAAAGTGCACGGATACCCGCTTTGAAAGAGTAAAAGATTGTGCAGATATGGTTTATTTTGACGAAGACCAAAACGCTGTGTTTCATCAAAAATCAGGTAAACCTTTCAGCGGGTTTTGTAAATCTTGCTTTTTCAACGAAAACCTTGAAATGTACCTTCAGTTTGTTGATGGAAAGCCTGAAGGGCAAGATACGGTTTACTACGAAGAAGGAAATGTTAATTTAATTCGGTCTCACTATCAAGGAAAAGAAGATGGTGAATGGATTTTTTACAATAAAGATGGAACCATTAAATGGCAGAAGAATTATTATGCTGGAATGGCAGAAGGTAAGCATATTTACTATTATTCTGATGGAAATGTATTTAAAATAGAAACATGGAAAGCTGGGCAATTAACAGGCGTTAAAAAGGAGTTTTACAAAGGGAAAGACGGTAAACCAGGAGCATTAAAAAAAGAAATTGGATACAAAAACGGGCAATTTGACGGCTTGTATAAAACGTATTTCGAGAATGGGGAGATTTCAATTGAACAGTTATTTAAGGATGGTAAAAAAGACGGACAGTCTACTTTTTATTATGATGATGGTAAACTGTTTTACACTGAAAACTATAAAAATGGATTGCGAGAAGGGCAGATTAAAAGATTATTTCCAAACGGAAATACATGGATAATTGAACGATACAAAAAAGGACAGAAACAAGGTATTTGGGAAGAGTATTACGAAGATGGCACACTTAAGTATGAGGGAGAATGGGATAAAAACGTTTTAATTGATGAACATTTCTACAACGAAAACGGTGATGAGATGAGAAAGGCTGAAGATAAAACTGAGGAGAATACTGACGAAAAGGAAGCAGAAACGAAAGCCAAAAAGAAAAAGAAAAAGAAATGACTGCCATTATGTCCCAAAAAAAGGTAATTCTTAATATTGTATAGTTTTTGCTCACATAAGGGAAATAACAATTAATGAAAGTATTATATTTTCTATTCCTAATTATTTTAGGCTTTACCATTTTCGAATTTATCTGGGGTGTTTTTAAATTTTTATTCAATTTATTGACGCGCTCTTTAAACAGTCCTATCAAAACGAATTCAGTCCGAATTTTAAAATATATTTTGTTTACCGCTGTGGCGATTCAATATGTCAAAACTGTCAATTCTGATCCAGTTTATATCGGAAATCAATATGCAGCCATAGCTTTAAGTGCAATTTTGCTACTATTATACCTATTTGGCAAATATCAAACTAGAGCTTCTATTTCACAAATTAGTGGCATGGCAAACCAATTTGTAAAAGGTTTTATGTCGGCTTTCGATCCCAAACTAGAATTAACATTAATCATTGGGTCAGTTGCCTTTTTTGTGCTAGGTGGCCTGTACCCTGACATTGTTAATAATGGTATTACCAATTGGTTTGTAGGTTCAATAGTTGGCGTTTATGACACCTTTTTCTTTGGTTTTATTTTTATGATAATTTCGGGTTTTATATTGGTGAATACCTTAACCAGTGGAGCAAAAATTGTTGGTAGATTACTTTCAGGGCAATCTTTTGTTGAAGCCACTAAACGCAATAATCCATTTGCGGGAAGATTCAGTCAAGGAGGTTTTGGCGGCAATCCGTTTCAAAATCGAAATCAAAATCAAAGTTCAATTCCTCAAGAACCTGAGTTTACAGAATACGAAGAGGTGAAAGATGAGGAAAACTAACGTTTACGGTTAGGTAGTTTTTTAGTTGGCTAGTTTTGTCATTTTTATTGACGGAAAAAAATGTTTTTTCTTCGCGCAGCTGTTATCTCAAACCCTTTCGGGATTGTAAATTAATTTTAACTTTGCCAAAACTTTTTCAATGGCAGAATTTTATAGCGATTCTTTTAAATTAGGAATTCTCGGCGGCGGCCAATTGGGCCGTATGTTTATTCAAGAAGCAACTAATTTTGATGTCAATGTTTATATTTTAGATCAGGGGTCAAATAGCCCTGCTAGCTCATTGTCTTACCATTTTACAGATGGTGATATTACTGATTTTGATACAGTGTATGCTTTTGGCAAAGATAAAGATGTGATAACGATTGAAATTGAAAATGTGAATATTTCTGCTTTAAAACAGCTTGAAAAAGAAGGGATAAAAGTATACCCACAACCGCATATTGTAGAAATGATTCAGGACAAAGGTGCTCAAAAGCAGTTTTACGTTGAAAACAATATTCCAACAGCTCCTTTTTATTTAATCGAAAACAGAAATGAAATCTCGTCCTACATTACCGAATTACCATTTATGCAAAAAATGCGTGTTGGTGGTTATGACGGAAAAGGAGTCACTGTTTTAAAGAATGAAGATGATATTATTGAAGGTTTTGACGCGCCTTCGGTACTAGAAACGTTTGTGGATTTTGACAAGGAATTGTCTGTAATTGTTGCTCGAAATACAAAAGGAGAAGTTAAGTCTTTTCCTGTGGTTGAACAAGAATTTAATCCGGAAGCTAATTTGGTAGAATTTTTGTTTTCGCCGGCAGATGTGTCGGAATCAATACATGTAAAAGCTAAAAAAATAGCAGAAGACTTAGTTGAGAAGTTAGATTTTATTGGTCTTTTAGCTGTGGAATTATTTTTGACTAGAGATGGCGAATTATTGGTGAATGAAATTGCACCACGTCCGCATAATAGTGGCCACCATACCATTGAAGGGAATTTAACCTCTCAGTTTGAACAGCATTTAAGATCTGTGCTAAATTTACCGTTAGGAAGCACTGATATAGTCATCCCAAGCGTGATGATTAATATTCTTGGAGAAAAAGGACATACCGGCAAAGTTAAATATCAAGGAATGGAAACTGTACTGGCTATGCCGGGAGTAACACCCCATATTTACGGCAAAACAGATACGAAACCATTTAGAAAAATGGGGCATATCACTGTTGTTAATCAATCGTTAGACCAAGCCAAGCAAATTGCACTCAAAGTAAAAGATACATTTAAAGTCATTAGTGAATAAATAAGAAATTATGGTTGAAGTAGGAATTATCATGGGGTCACAGTCGGATTTACCGATTATGAAAGAAGCCGCAGAAGCTTTAAAAGAAATAGGCATTAATTACGAAATTACTGTAGTATCTGCACACCGCACACCTGAGCGCATGTATGAATATGCTAAGGCTGCTCAAGGCAGAGGAATAAAAGTAATTATTGCAGGCGCAGGTGGAGCCGCCCATTTACCAGGTATGACGGCTTCGTTAACGGCATTACCTGTTATTGGAGTTCCGATTAAATCAAGTAATTCAATTGACGGTTGGGATTCTGTATTGTCTATTTTGCAAATGCCAGGAGGTATTCCAGTAGCAACAGTAGCATTAAACGGGGCTAAAAATGCAGGTTTATTAGCAGCTAGTATTATTGGCGCTTCAAATCAAGAAGTGTATGATAGATTAGTTAAATACAAAGAAGCACTAAAAGAAAAAGTATTAAAATCGGCTAAAGATTTAGAGAATGGAAACTACTAATTCTCCTGCAACTGTTAATCTTATTTTTAAGTATTTTCCAAAGTTAACTGACCAACAAAAAAGTCAGTTCACTGAACTATATGATGTTTACAAAGAGTGGAACGATCAAATTAATGTGGTCAGCCGTAAAGATTTTGACCAGTTTTACGAAAAACATGTGCTCCATTCATTAGGGATTGCTAAAGCCATTAATTTTAAAGCAGGATCTGATGTTTTAGATGTTGGAACAGGTGGTGGATTTCCGGGGATTCCGTTGGCTATTTTATTTCCGGAAACACAATTCTACTTGGCTGATTCTATTGGTAAAAAAATAAAAGTAGTGAATGCAGTGAAAGAGGCCATTGGTTTAAAAAATGTAACGGCTAAGCAAATTAGAGCCGAAGAAATTAAACATAAATTCGACTTTGTAGTGAGTAGAGCCGTAACTGCAATGCCTGCGTTCTTGCAATGGGTGCGAAAAAAAATTAAAAAGAAAGAACAGAACGGTTTTCCAAACGGATTACTTTATCTGAAAGGGGGAGATTTAACAGAAGAGATGAAACCTGTTCGAGAGTATTATGAATTTTTGCATTTATCCGATCATTTTACTGAACCATTTTTTGAAACAAAGAAGGTGGTGTATGTTGATTTAAGCCAATAAGTATGCTTACTAAAACGCCAAAACCTCCATATTATGCTGTTATTTTTGCATCAATCAGAACTGAAGGTGACAATGGTTATGAGGAAAGGGCTGATAAAATGATGGACTTGGCAAAAAAACAATCTGGATTTTTAGGTGTCGACTTTGCAAGGTCAGAAATAGGTATAACGGTTTCATATTGGCAAAATTTGGAATCAATTGATTTATGGAGGCGCCATTCCGAACATCAATTAGCTAAAGAAAAGGGAAAAACAGATTGGTATAAAAATTACACCCTTAGAATTGCTAAAGTAGAACAAGCATATTAGTTCCTACTAGTCTCTTTATATTCTCAATTATCCATTGTCAGTCAGCCAAACTTATTATTTTTGTTCAATGCGGTTATTTCTAATCACTTTTTTATGCTCGTTTTTTTTGGTGAATAGCCAAGCGCAATCAGCCCTAAAAATAAAGTATCCTCATGCGATAATCGAAAGCATTGAAACCCCTGTCTATATTTTAAATACGGATGAAAGCTTTCCGGCAATAATTACGGTAAATGGCAGAAAAGTTGAATTAGATAAATCTGGAGAATACCCACAGTTCGATCACAAATTTATTAGGGGAGAAAAATTGGAAATTGCTGGGTATGCATTTAATCAGCCGGAAACTAATGTCATTCCATTATGGCTGAGTATTCTACCGCCACTGTTTGCCATTTTTTTCGCCTTAATTTACAAAGAAGTTATTTTCTCGTTGTTTTCTGGTATTTTTTTCGGTGGTGCAATAATTGGCTTTTATGCTGATGGATTTACAGGCATATTTACAGGCTTTTTATCAGTAATCGATACCTACATTTTACACGCTTTAACAGATTCAAGTCATGTGAGTGTCATTGTTTTTTCGGTAATGATAGGTGGAATTGTAGCTTTAATATCGCGCAATGGCGGCATGAAAGGCATTGTTAACGGCATAGTAAAGTTTGCGAAAAATGCACGATCAGGGCAGTTAACCACTTACTTTTTGGGTCTGTCCATATTTTTTGATGATTATGCCAATTCACTTGTTGTTGGAAATACAATGAGAGCCATTACTGATAAGCTTAGAATTTCGAGAGAAAAATTAGCATATATTGTTGATTCTACCGCAGCACCAGTTTCTGCTATTGCATTTGTTACCACTTGGATTGGCGCCGAGTTGGGGTATATTCAAAACGGCTTAACAAAAATAAATGCCGAAACAACTCAAATTTCGGAAGGTGTGTATAGCGTGTTTTTAAATAGTTTATCCTATTCGTTTTACCCAATTTTAACCCTCTTTTTTATGTTCTATTTAATATGGAGAGAAAAAGATTTTGGACCAATGCTTAAGGCCGAAAAGCGAGCGCGAGTAGGAGGCATGATCAACCCAGAGGAGAACAATGCAGATTTGACCGAAATGGAAGATTTAGAACCTGTTCCCGACATTCCATTAAGAGCAATGAATGCTATTTTACCAGTTGCCATTATCGTTTTTGGAACTCTGGTTGGCTTGCTGGTTACAGGATTTGACAGTTTACAAAGTAGTTTGTATGCTATAAATCCAAAAGGAAATTTTGAGTCTTGGGGTCAAATATGGTCGAATATGAGTTTAATAGAATTGCCAGCAAATTCATTCGGTCAAAAGCTAGGTAGTTTAATTGGAGTTTCCGATTCATACACTGCTTTATTGTGGGCGTCCATTACATCAATGTTTGTTGCAATAGCGTTAACACTCGGTCAGCGAATTATGAATTTACAAGATACTGTTGAAACAGTAATAAAAGGGTTCAAAACAATGATGCCTGCATTATTAATTTTAATTCTAGCATGGTCACTAGCTTTAGTAACGGAAGATTTGCATACAGCAGACTTTCTTTCGCAAGCTATTGATGGTACAATCGCGCCTTGGGTTCTACCAACTTTTACTTTTATTCTGTCAGCGTTTGTAGCCTTTTCAACTGGTTCTTCGTGGAGTACAATGGCTCTGGTTTATCCCATAATTTTACCTGCAACTTGGATGCTTTGTATGAATGACGCCATGGCACCCGAAATAGCTATGCCAATATTCTATAATGTAGTCAGTTCGGTATTAGCTGGGTCAGTGCTAGGCGACCATTGTTCACCTATAAGTGATACAACAATTTTAAGCTCTTTAGCAAGTGGTTGCAATCATATCGACCACGTGAGAACCCAAATACCTTATGCATTAACGGTTGGAGCTATAGCCATATTAGCAGGAACCATCCCAACAGCTTTGGGGTTACCTCCTTTATTGAGTTTTATCCTTGCCATTGGTGTAATTGTATTGGTGGTTGAGGTATTTGGTAAAAAATCGGTGGTAGAATGGGAAGACTAATTGCACTAGACTACGGAAAAAAAAGAACAGGAATTGCAGAAACGGACGATTTGCAAATTATTGCATCTGGTCTGACTACGGTGGATACCGGCGACTTATTTAAGTTTTTGGTCGATTATTTTAAAAAACATACAGTTGATGCCATTATTTTGGGTGAGCCAAAACGATTGAACGGACAGGACACACACAATACAGTTCCTGTTAAAGAGTTGCAAGAAAAACTATCGGGTACTTTTGGTCATATTCCAGTAAAAATGGTAGATGAGCGATTTACATCTAAAATGGCTTTTCAAACCATGATTGATTCAGGCTTGAGCAAGAAAAAACGGCAAAATAAGGCATTGGTTGATGAAATTTCGGCTACTATCATTTTGCAGTCATACATGAGTAGCTTATAAAAATAGTAATATGTCAGAATCTCAAACTACACAATCGATAATCGAATCAATTCCATCAAAAATTAAGAAATTCTTTAAAAAAGCTGGCATTTTTTCACTGGTTGGGTTAATCATTTTTATTGCACTTTATTTTGCTTACACAAACTATACATACAGCGAGGGAACAAGGACTGGCTACTTAATTAAAACTTCAAAGAAAGGCTATATTTTTAAAACATTCGAAGGTCAGTTAAATTTGGGAGGATTCGGTACCGACAAATCTACTGGCATGATTGGAAATGTTTGGAATTTTTCAATTGATGACGAGGAAATGTATAAAAAAATTCAAGCTTTTGAAGGAGAAAAAGTAACGGTATCATATACCGAAATTAATAATGCTATGCCTTGGCAGGGTGAGACAAATTACTTTGTGTACGACATCAAAATAAAGGAATAATCAATTAATTTTACAGACCTGAAAGTGATTTAATTCATAAAATATTAACAGATTTTTCCGTCGCCAATTCTAAACTTATCCTCATATTTGCAAACCGTAAAATGGCGAAAGAAAACAACCATAGTCAATCATCCGAGACGTTACTGAAACGTTGGTCAAAAAAGCTACAAGAACGTTGGGGAGTTTCAGGCAATAAGGTTCTGATTATATTGTTTGTGTTTGCTTGCACAGGTACAACTGTATTACTATTAAAAAAACCAGTTGTCAATTTTGTTGCGGGAGATGCGGAACCAACCTTATTGTTTTCAATTTTATACTACATCTTAATTCTACCCATCTATAATTTAATTCTTTTGGTTTATGGGTTCATTTTTGGGCAGTTTCAATTCTTCTGGAACTTTGAAAAGAAAATGTTAAAGCGAATGACTGGCCGATTTAAATCCAAGGCATAAACGAGGTTTGGTAACCTAATTATTCTCAAAAAATTCTTTTTTTACAATTCATCCACAATAATTTACAGTTCATCTGATTTCTTTTTTTTATCAGATATTCACTCTCCATATTTGCTTCATAAATCTAACAATTATGAAAGCAATTCTATTTTTAGCCATTCAATTAGTAAGTACCTCAATATTTGCTCAAACAGAAATTACAGGTTCTGTTACAGACAAAAAGAACAATCCTTTAATTGGTGCTCGGGTAATGATTACTGGAACTTATGATGGAGGGGTTGTTAATCCTTCAGGTAAATTTAGTTTTACTACTAAACAAAAAGATTCAGTAGCAATCCAAGTTCAGTTTATGGGATTTGAAACTCAGACTAAACTAGTTTTATTGTTATCTGGAGTGAACGAATTTAACTTCATTTTAAAAGAAAAATTTAACGAATTAGATGCTGTTACAATAACTGCAGGCGCGTTTGAAGCTGGTGATAAAAAGAAAGCGAATCTATTAAGTTCGTTAGATATGGTAACAACACCGGGTGCGGCAGGTAATGTTGTGAATGCCCTTCAGTTTTTACCTGGGACTAGCAAAAACGGAGAGTCGGGTAAATTGTTTGTTCGAGGTGGCTCAAGTAACGAAAGTAAAACATATATTGATGGAACTTTGGTGCATAATCCTTTTAATGCTTCAGCCCCTAATACATCAGTGCGGAGCCGATTTAACCCGTTTATGTTTAGTGGCACTGTGTTTAGCACTGGTGGTTTTTCTGCCGAATATGGTGAGGCCTTGTCTTCCGTTTTATTATTAGAAACTAAGGGGATTCAAGAAGAAGACCAATTAGACATTTCTATTCTTTCAGTTGGTCTTGGATTAGCCGGAACAAAAAAATGGAAAAAATCGACGCTAACTGCAAGTATTGATTATTCGAATTTAACGCCCTACATGAAGCTGGTGCCACAAGCCATTCAATGGGATAAAATGCCAGAAACACTTGAGGCAGGAATCAGCTACCGATTCAAAACAAAACATGGTTTATTAAAGGTATACGGTAATTATTCAGAATCAAAGTTCAATATGTACCAACCTCATATAAGTGATGCTGATTCTGATTTTTTAAAGCTGAGCAATCGAAATTTATACGTCAACAGTTCTTATAAAACAACTGTGGGCGACAATTGGATTTTAAACTTACAAAGTGGATTTACAGATTATACTGAGCATATCTTTATCAACGATAACCATGTTGAAGAACAGACAATCGGTGGACATGCAAAAGTAAAGGCAGTTCGTTCATTCAGCAAAAAACTAAAATTTATTGTAGGGTCAGAAGTGCTTACAAAAGATTTTGAGCAAGTATATACCAGTGCTAATTCTACAATTACCAATCAGTTTAATAATTTTCATTTGGGGAGTTTTATAGAGGTCAATTGGTATGTTTCTAAAAAATTAGTGATTCGTGCTGGAACCCGTTTAGACCATTCTATTCTCCTGAAGGAAACAAAGGTTTCTCCAAGGACATCTATTGCTTATCAGTTAAATAAAAACAGCCAAGTGTCATTTGCGCATGGTTTGTTCTACCAAACGCCAGATAATGACTTTTTACTGTACACTGACAAATTAAAATTTGAGCAGACGAATCAGTATATGTTGAACTATTCATTTTCTAAAAAAAGAAGATCGTTTAAGGCTGAAGCTTATTATAAACCATACAATAACCTTGTAAAATTTAATTCTGATAAAGCATTTTATCAAAGTGAATTCTATACAAATGAAGGAACTGGTTCTGCCTATGGAATTGATTTATTTTTTAGAGATAAGAAAACAATTAAAAATGGTGATTACTGGATTTCCTATTCTTATTTAGATGCAAAGAGAAATTATTTAAATTTCCCAACAGAAGCTCAACCAAGATTTGCAAGTAAGCATAACATTTCGGTTGTCTATAAACATTGGCTTCCAAAATGTAGAACCTTATTAGGTGCTTCTTTCAATTATTCGTCTCCACGTGTTTTTAACGATCCGAATGAAGCAGATTTTAATAGTCAAAAAATGAAAGCTTACCAGGCACTAAATTTGAATGCCAGTTTCCTGTACCGCGAAAATGTAATTTTTTACGCTTCCGCTACAAATGTATTAGGGTATAAAAATGAATTTGGATACCGATTTGCTTCAACTCCTGATTCGGATGGTGTTTATGCGAAACAACTAATTACTCCTCCTGCAGACCGATTTTTTGTATTAGGATGCTTTATTACTTTAAGCAAAAAAGGAGATAAAAATCAGTTGGATAAAATCAATTAAGAGATCATATTTCAGTTATTACGTATGATTACAGTTCATCCATCAAATTTAACAGTTCAGTATCTTATTTTTTTTAAGTCGATATATCTGCCGCATCTTTACACTAAATTATTTAAAACAATTAAAATTATGAAAACTTTACTTTTAACATTCACTTTATTAATTGCCTCACAAGTGATGAGTCAATCAGATTTATTTAACTCAAAAATGCAAACAGCATTAGAGTCATATTCAAAATGTAAAACAAGTGCGGAATACATCTCAACTGCTTTTCAGTTTCAACAAATTGCAAATGTGGAAACTCAAAATTGGTTACCTGAATATTACTATGCAATGTGTTATATAAGCCTTAGTTATAGGGGCGAAAGTCCAGCTAAAAAAGATGCTTCTTTAGATGAGGCTGAAGCTAGTATTTCTAAGCTGAAAATATTGGCGCCAAATGAATCGGAAATATACGCTTTAGAAGGGCTTTTTAATACAGCAAGATTAAGAGTTAACCCAATGGAAAGAGGACAGAAATATTCTATTTTGAGCAGAAAATCAGTTGGTATGGCATTGGCTTTAGACTCGAATAATGTTCGCGCTAAACAGTTAAGTATAGCCAACGAGTTTGGTACTGCTCAGTTTTTTGGTTCGGATACTGAACCAATCTGTAAAAAAGCACAGGCATTACTTGCTGTTTGGGATGACTATATTGTTAAAAGCTCTTTTCATCCAATATGGGGGAAAAATTACTTGACAACTATGGCAAAATCTTGTGAACCAAAAGAGGTTAAAGATGATCAAGTAAAAATTGAATCAAATAATCCAAAATTAACACTTAAAATCAATGATTTAGCATCAAATAATGGCATTGTTTTGATACAGGTAAAGGATGAGAATGAGAAAGTGATACTATCTACTAAAGGTAATATTGAAGATCAAAAATCAACAGTTGTACTTGATAATTTACCAACAGGAAAATATTCTATCTCGTATTTTCACGATTCAAATGCAAACATGAAAATGGACAGAGATAAGTACGGAAGACCTCTAGAAGGATATGGTTTTTCAAACAATGTAAAAGCTTTAATGAAAGCACCTGAATTTGAAAAAACGATTTTTGCTTTTAATTCAGATTTAAGTTTATCTTTAAAAACAAGAAATTAATTAGATGTTAAAAGCAACTATATATCCTTTTCACACTTGGTGGGCATTTCTGTTGGCAAATTTAGCACTGGGAATGCTTATCACAGTGCTCTTTTCCAATATGAATCTAGAAGCCTATCAATTGTTAATTTCAATTGGATGGTCTTTTGCAAATTCGTTTACACTTTGGACAGGTAATGCTTTTATTCAAACTTTTATTAGTAAAAAATATAACTGGTTAGATTTTCCAGTACAACGTTTTATTTGGACTGTGATATCGGTAGTTGTTTATTCTGGAATTGCATTTATTGCTGTGCAGTGCATTATGTATTGGCTTGTTTATGGGAGGTCACCAATTGACACTATCGTAAATAATAATTCCTCATGGTCTTTTCCAATTTTTATTTCCTTTTTTGTATCAGTTGTTATTGGTGCAATAGGTTTTTTTACAAACTGGAGAAAATCTGAACTCATGCAAGAGCAATTAAAATCAGAAATGTTAAACTATAAGTATGAAGCCCTAAAAAATCAAATCAATCCTCACTTTATGTTTAATAGCTTAAATGTTTTAAGTGAATTAGTTCACGAAGACCAAGATTTGGCTGTCAAATACATCCATAAATTTAGCGACATGTATCGGTATGTTTTGGAAAGTAAAGATCATGAGTTGAGAGCGCTTAAAGAGGAATTGGATTTTTTAGACAAGTACATTTTCCTTTTAAAAATTAGATTTGAAGATAAGTTGATAGTTGAAATTGATGCAAAAGACGAAGGTGATTTGATTGTACCTGTTGCTTTGCAGCTATTAGTTGAAAATGCTGTTAAGCATAATGAAGTGTCAAAAAGTAATCCACTAGCAATTACAATTCGCAAGGAGAATAATTGGATTATTGTTCAGAATAAGTTGCAACCAAAAACATCTAAGGAGCACTCCAGTAAAATAGGTTTAAAAAACTTAGAGCAACAATATGGCTTCTTTAAAAGAGAAATTGTAGTTGAAGAATCTGAATCAATATTTACTGTGAAGGTTCCCATTTTAAAAGCTGAAAAATAATGAAAGTACTAATTGTTGAAGACGAAAGCAGAGCTGCTAATCGGCTCGAAAAATTATTGAAAGCATTAAATTTAAGTATCGAAATTGTGGCTGTTATTGAAACTGTCCGAGAAGCTATTGTCTTTTTAAAGACGGCAGAATTGGACTTAATATTTTCTGATATTCAATTAGCAGATGGTTTAAGTTTTGAGATTTACAAAGAAGTAGAAGTGACCTGTCCGATTATTTTTACCACTGCTTATGATCAATATGCAATTGAAGCTTTTGATACCAATGGGATTGATTATTTATTGAAGCCAATTGAAAGCGGACGACTTGAAAAGGCGCTTGCGAAATGTAAGCAACTGAATCAATCAGAAACTAAAGTTGATTTACAAAGCTTGTTGAATCAATTTAAACCGGAAACAAAAACATATAAAAGTAGGTTTATGATAAAAGTGGGCGAAAAAATTAAAACCATAAAAGTTGAAGATACCAATGCATTTTACAGTGAACAAAAAGGGACATATTTATTGACCAATGAAGGCCGAAACTATGTTTTAGATCATCCCCTAGAGCAGGTAGCCAGTCAGTTGGACCCTACAATATTCTTTAAAATCAGCCGAAAAATTGTAGTCAATATCAATGCCATTGAAGAAATTATTGCTCATTCCAATAGTAGACTTAAGCTAAAAATCCCGCATTTGAGTTTAGATGAAGTGATAGTAGCGCGTGAAAAAGTAAATGATTTTAAAGCTTGGATAGGAGGTTAATACTAAAGTTGATTGGAAGAGTTTTGACCATCAAAAAGAAATGTTTTGCAGTCAATTAAAAATATTACTTCTTAATTAAAGTAATCGAATACCCTTCTCTTCAAGTACAATTATTTTTTCTTTATATAAGCTACCAATCGCCTTTTTAAACGATTTCTTACTAATCCCAAAAACGTGTTTAATTGTATCTGGAGATGATTTATCAGTCACTTCCATATAGCCATTCTGAGATTTTATTTTATCCAAAACCGATTGTGTTACTGAATCAAAATTCCAATATCCGGCTTTCTGCAAATACACATCAATTTTATCGTCTTCACGAACTTGTTTAATATATCCAGTTATAAAATCGCCCCTTTGAATGGGTTTGAACACCTCGTTTTCGTATAACAGTCCCCAAAATTCATTATTGATAATGACTTTATAACCTAAATCCGTCTTAGAGTAAATCATTAAAGCCACTTCTTGGTCGGTTTCAAAAGTTGGTGGAATTTGGTCTAGGTATTTGTCTAATTTCGACGACCCAATAATCCGCTCCGTCATTTCATCAATCAGTATTTTTACAATAACTTTATTGCCTTTAATTAAATCTGCTTTTTGTTCAGCAAACGGAATTAATAAATCTTTAGCTAAGCCCCAATCCACAAAGGCCCCCATTGGTGCAGTGTCTACAACAGTAAGCAAAGCAATTTCATCCACCATGGCAAGCGGAAAATCGGTTGTTGCAATAATTCTATCTTCAGAATCTAAATAAATAAACACATCAACAGATTCACCAACAATACAAGCAGGTGTAATGTAGCGTAATGGTAATAAAATTTCACCAAAATCTTCACCGCCATCTAAATACATTCCAAAATCTACCTCTTTTACAATTTTAAGGTGATTAATTTTTCCAATGTTTACCATTGTGCAAATATACCATTCAGCAAGAAATTGCCACCAATAATTTTTAATCAGTTACAATTTACGTAAATAACCATTTTTTAGACCTGTATATAATTCATAAAATGTTGCTTTTTATTGCTTTGAAATTGATTCCTGCCGAATTACTTTTAAGTGCCTTAAAACTTTAAGTTATGAAAAACATATCTACTTTTTTGCTGTTAATACTTACTCAGATTGCAATGGCGCAGCATGATACACTTAATTCAAATCAATCATTTGCTCACATTAATGCGAATGGATGCTTATTTACCAGTGCATCTAATAATTCTAGTGGATATGGTGTGGATGATGGATCTACATTTTTTCCAAAATTAATTTATAATAGTTCATTTTGGGTAGGTGCTAAAGATCAAAACGATTCTATACGTGTTTGTGCCAATGGTTTTATTGCTGGAGATAAAGATTTTAAAACAGGACCTGTAGCAAATTTATATTCTGCCCAAAGTTTTATTGATAAATATGATCATGTGTATTCAATTTCGTCAAGTGAGATTCAAACGCATCAGCAGAATTGGAATAATCCTAATTATACAATGCCAGCAGATATTGTAAATTGGCCAGGAAATGGAGATCTAAGTAATGGGGAAGCAACTATTTTGGCACCTTTTGTAGATTATAATGCCAATAATTTGTATGA
>JBGCGA010000120.1:0-4448 GCA_045110285.1 Crocinitomicaceae bacterium
AAATGTAGATCCTTGTGGGCCTCTCAATACTTCAACTTGAACTCCTTCCATTTCAAATAAAGTACCTATTGTTCGTGGTATGTATATACCATCTACATAAACACCAACTCCAGGGTCTGATGTACCACTATAATTACTCTGACCAATTCCTCTGATAAAAATTGAATTTCCAAAAGCCGCTCCACCTTGTCCGTTATTTATAACCAAGTTGGGCACAAATCGATTGATATCAGTTAATTGAATAGCGCTTCTGTCTTCTAGTTCTTTAGCAGTCAAAGCAGTTAAAGAGAATGGAACAGACTGCGATAGTTCTGGAATTCTTCTTGCAGTAATTTCGGTATCTACTAGTGTTGAGTCTGTGTCAGAATTTTGTGCAACAAGAATATTGGATGACATTACCGTAATACAAAATGCGAAAGCTGAAATTTTTACTTTGGGATAGTTCAATATGTTTTTCATAGCAAGAGTTTTTAATAGATTTATTATGACACAAAATTGAACTTAATTCAACTGTCAAAAAATAATATAGATTAAGAAAGTAGATTTATAAACTAAATGTTGCTAGCGCTATTTATCCTAAATAGTGATAATCATGACTTTGTTTAAAGGGCTGTTTACTTTTTCGAAAGGTCTGAAATGTTAGATTACAATAGATCTGTTCTTTTTGTGATTAATAGCTTCATTTATTTCAAAAAATAGTTGGCTAGCATTATTGCTTCACTTTTTGCCAGTTTTTGAGTTAATTCAGGTGTTTTTTGTTCTGCATTAGTTTTGTTGTTTATTTCTTAAGATACCTTATTTTTTTTAGGGATCTATTGTCTCACCTTTGTGGTATAAATAAATTTAAACTAAATAAAATGGAAAATCAAAAGAATAACAAAGTAGTAAATATTTCACTTTGGGTAGTACAAGGGCTATTGGCCGCCCTATTTATAATGGCTGGACTAACTAAAATTTTTCAACCTGTTGAAGCATTGATAGAATCTTTACCATGGGTAGCGGACACATCAATAGAATTGGTAAGGTTTATTGGAGTGAGTGAATTGTTAGGAGGTATAGGAATTATACTGCCGTCTTTATTAAAAATTAAACCATTATTGGCTACAAAAGCTGCATTCGGATTGGCACTAGTGATGATTTTAGCTGCAGCTTTTCATGGTTCAAGAGGTGAGTTTGGTGCAATTGGTGCAAATCTAGTATTTGCGGCATTATGTATATTTGTAGCATGGGGTAGAGCTAAAAAAGCACCAATTCAAGCAAAATAATAATAATTGATTAAGGCTTGAAATGGTAATTAACAAAATAGACTCAAAACCAATTTGGTAGCTGCGTTTTATAAACAATAGCAGTTTATTAAAAGGATTATATGATGCCCAAAGTCAAACCATATTCATTAGCCAAGTTGATTTTGAAAAGAAAATGGAAACAGGCAAACATGCTAGTAACAAACTCAAAAATAAAAGTGCGTTTAAAAGCATAGAAGTATAATTTTATACTAAGGTGAGGTGTTTAATTGGGCTTATTTACTGTAGTAATGAAAGTAACTAATGGCAACAAAAGATAAGCACATAGACAGTAATTGTGATAAATCAGTAGGTAAAATAATTCCTGTTGTTACTTTCAATAGTTGTGACGCAAAAAAAGATTGTATTGTCGTTAGTTCGCATGCTGTTTTTGAAATGCGCCCAAATACTTCTAAGGATAAAAAGGCATTGAATTTTAAAGTAAAGTTTAAAACCTTCTTTTTTAAAGAAAAAGCCTATTTAACCGATCCGGATCTGCGTCATCCATATGGTTTATACTTGCCAACTTGCTCTGAAAACACAATACGACTAACAAAAGCATTGGCATAAAGTAAAATGCTTACTAAATTTTACAGTTATGAAACGAAAAGATTTTATTAAAACAATTTTAGGTACTTCTATTTTAATATCAATGGATGGGTTTTCGTCAGTTGCAGAATCATTTATTGAGCAAAAAGTAAATATGGATAATACAGGAAGATACGCAACATATGGTGCCATTCATCTAAATAATACAAGTCTCAAAAAGTCTACTCTTTTTTGGACAAAAGTAGTAGGGATGAAGCTTAGGGAATCTGTTGGTGGAATAGCTGAGTTTGGAACAAAAAACGAAACCTTAGTAGTAGTGCATGAAACCGCAAAATCAAAATTTAAGAAAGGTTATAGTGGCTTATATCATGTCGCAATTCATGTACCAAATATCCAAGAATTTGCCAGTATGGTTAACCGATTAAATTCTGTAAATTATCGATACTCTCCAGTAGATCATACTATGTCTAAATCTATTTATTTAAACGATCCTGATGGCATAAATATTGAATTTACATTAGAAACACCTGAACGTTTTAAGCGAGTAATTTCTGAAGGTGGATTAAGAATTGAAGACAGTGACGGAAATATCAGAGGTGCTTCGGCTCCACTTGACATGGCAGAGGTAATGAAAAATTTAGTTGATAATGATGTTACAAAAGTAATTTCAAGTTCTGCTTATATAGGGCATGTGCATTTATATGCAAATAATGTATCAGAATCCAATGCTTTTTATAAACAGATGGGTTTTATGCAATTTAACTATTTGCCAGAATTTATGTATGCTGATTTAGGTGCAGGAGGTAAATATAAGCACAGAATAGCCTTAAACTCATGGCATGGACAAAACAGACCTATGGCGCCTAAAGAAACTGCAGGAATGAGACATTTTAATATAGTTTTTAAAAATGAAGACAAGTTAAAAGAAGCCATTGCCAGTTTGCCAAATTTCGAGAAAAAAGATGATGGATATTGGGTGAAAGATCCAACGGGAAATCTTATATTAATAACTAATCAAGCTTAATCTTAGGATGCGTTATTTATTTTTTATTTGGACTATTCCAATGATGATGTTAACAAGTATGACAAGTACAAATAAAGTGCAGTATGGTTTGAATAATAATGTACTCTCTCTAAATTTTGACATAAGACCAGCAAAAGACAATGTCAAAAATGCACCGCTATTGGTTTTGCTTCATGGTTATGGTAGTAATAAGTCTGACTTGTTTTCAATAGCAGAGCAAGTACCCGAAAATTGGATTGTGATCTCACTAAATGCACCTTTGATTATTAATAAAACGCAATTTAAATGGTATAATGTTGAAATGATGGACGGGAAAATTACTCTTAATTTTGATGATCTACAAAATAGCTTGGAACGCATAGAAGCGACAATTGCTAAAATTGTAAAACAATTTAAAGTAGATTCATCTAGAATTATTACTGCAGGATTTAGCCAAGGCGCAAATATGTCTTCAACTTTGGCTCTTACAAAACCTAATACAATTAAAGCGGCTTCAATATTTAGTGGCCGATTTATACCAGAAATTGAGTCACTGATCAAAAATAAAAAAGCTAAAAAATAAATCAATGTTTTTATCGCATGGCAACAACGATAAAATGTTACCCATAACTTACGCTACAGAAAATAAAGAAATTTTAGAAAGTTATGGCTTAAATCTTGTAATGGTAACCGATAATACTGGTCATACTATTTCAAATAAACAGTTATCAGCTTTTCTTAATTGGTTAAAAGAGTTTTAATTAATGCACTTTTAATCAACCTTATCCTTTTAATAATGTTAAAATGTCAGAAAATTCTTTCAGTCTAAAAACCTTAAATACATAATGCAATGAACATTCAATATTCCAATAGAGCAAACCTTCCAACCAAATACGGCAATTTTAATATTATTTCTTTCAAGCAAGAAGGAGATATTCATGAACATTGTTTATTATATATTGGAGATTTAGCTAATAAAGAAAATGTATTAACTAGACTACATTCTGAATGTTTAACCGGTGATGTTTTTACTTCAATTAAATGTGATTGCGGCGAACAGCTCAATGAGAGTATGAAAGCAATTGCTGAAAAAGGAACTGGCATTATTTTGTATCTAAGACAAGAGGGCAGAGGGATTGGATTGTTTAATAAAATTAACGCATATGCTTTGCAAGATGAGGGTGAAGATACCATCCAAGCTAATCATTCGCTTGGATTCGAAATAGATTCAAGAGATTTTAGAATTGCTGCTGAGGTATTGGCATATTTGAAAATTCAATCAATTGAATTACTATCAAACAATCCGCAAAAAATTTATGTGTTGGAATCAGAAGGGATTAAGATCAATAAACGAATTCCTTTAATTACCGAACCAACCAAAGAAAATTTTGATTATTTACATGTTAAAAAGTTTAGATTAAACCATTTACTCTAGTCTTAATCAAGAAAGGAATTTAAAAAGTAAAATAATAAAAAAAGGCGCTGTTAAAGCACCTTTTTTTGATTACTCAACATACCCATTTTCAACCCAGCATTTAATTGTGTTTAATTCTTCTTCTTCAAGACTGCCAAACCTAGGCATTGATTGTTCAATTAATACTTCTGTTTCAAAT
>JBGCGA010000121.1:0-61111 GCA_045110285.1 Crocinitomicaceae bacterium
TACAGATGGTTTATGGAGCTATTTATTGATGCTTATGATTGGGTGATGGTGCCAAATATTTATGGCATGAGCCAGTTTTCAGATGGCGGTACATTTGCCACTAAGCCTTATGTTGGCGGATCGAACTATATTAAAAAAATGAGTAATTATAAATCTGGCGATTGGGATGCCGTTTGGGATGGATTATTTTGGACCTTCATTCACAAGCATCAAGAGTTCTTTAAATCCAACCCTAGAACGTCAATGATTTTTCATAATTATAAAAGACAGTCAGACGAAAAGAAAGCCGCTCACCACGAAAATGCTGCAAAGTTCATTGCCAAAATCTGTTCCTAAAATTTAAGTACAAAAAAAGTCCAGACATTTGCTGTCTGGACTTTCAACTCTTCGAGTAATAGTTTTAAAATTATTATTCTCCTTGACCTAAAGAGAAACCTCTTTTTCCGTCAAATTCGTATAAGTTTTCAGTTTTAATAACTTCTATACCTTCGCCGTGCATAGCAGACGTTAAAGCAATCACTTGCTCGTAGTTAATTGGGCTATAATCTAAAATACCTTCTTTTACTGCTGATGTCGATCCAATAAATCTACATCTCCAGTGGTCAGTGCAATAAGTCTCAGCTAATCCGTTTGGAAATACTTTGACTCCTCTGTTGGTAATCATCTTCAGTTTCATGTTACCGCCTGAAATAGCATCCAATTTGTTACCAATTTCATTAGGGTTCGATCCTTGCCAGTTTACAAATACATCCACACCTACTAATTCTTGTTTTTGTATTTTTCTAGTGTATTCTGGAATCACTATTTTGCCTTTTCCGTCAGACAGTTTACTCACAATTAATTTTGATGGTTTTTGTCCTAAGTGAGCAATCACGTGATCAGCAAATTCTCTAGTCGATACTTTTTGCTTGCTAATTCCCTCTTGGTAAATATCTGCAGTATGGTATCCAGCTTCAATAGTGGCTAACCATGCATTTTTAATCTTGTCAGCTTCTTCAATTCTTCCGTGGTGAGCCAACATCATTACAGAGGCGTTAATCAATCCTGAAGGATTGGCAATGCCCATTCCTGAAATGTCAGGAGCCGATCCGTGAATGGCTTCAAACATAGCCACGTTTTGACCAATATTTGCTGAACCTGCCATACCAACTGAACCTGCAACTTCCGCAGCAACATCTGAAATAATATCTCCATATAAGTTAGAGGTTACAATCACGTCATAGTTCTCAGGGTTGTTTGCAAAACGTGCCATTCCGATATCAATAATTTGAGTTTCGGCTTTAATATGTGGATACTCTAATGCAATTTCATCAAATACACGGTGGAATAAACCATCTGTTAATTTCATGATATTATCTTTCAACATACAAGTGACAGTCTTTCTTCCGTATGAATCTGCATATTCAAAAGCATATCTTACAATCTTTTCGCAACCCGGACGCGTAATTAGTTTTAAACACTGAACCACATCTTGTGTTTGCTGGTGCTCAATTCCTGCGTATAAATCTTCTTCGTTTTCACGTACAATCACCACATCCATTTTAGGGAAGTGTGTTTTAATATATGGGTGTAATGAAGTTACCGGTCTTACGTTTGAAAATAAACCTAAAGACTTACGTAAAGTCACATTCAAACTCTTGTATCCTTTTCCTTGAGGCGTTGTAATAGGTGCTTTTAAAATGGTTTTACACTCATCAATGGCATCCCATGCTTCTGGCTGAATTCCTGCAGAATTTCCAGATAAATATACTTTTTCTCCGAGTTCAATATAGTGTGGCTCTATTTTAGCACCACTGGCCTCAAGAATACGTAAAGTCGCGTCCATTATTTCTGGTCCAATACCATCACCTTTGGCTACCGCTACTTTAATAGCTTGGTCTGTATTGTTTTCAGTCATTGTTGAATTCATTGCTTTTTCGCTCATTTCGTTTTTTGTTTTTCGTTGCCACAAATATGAACACAATAAGCCATATATTTTTATTTATGTTTTTTATATTATGTATAAGTATATTTTATTGGATTACTGTGAATTGAATTTTAATAGGCTTTTAGAGTAAATTTAGTGGAATCAATTTAGCAGTACTTTAGTAACGTTTTTGTAAGTTCGTGCTTATACTATTTAAATGATATTCATGACAAAATTCCTTCAGATTCTATTCATAACATTACTTTTTTGTTTTTCAAATATTCAAACTAATGCTCATCCAATTTATGATTTCTATAAAAAACACAAAACAGATCAAAAAATGGAATCTAAAATAGTTCCACCTAAAGTAGCTGCTAGAATTGTGGATGAGGATTATCCTGAAGCCATAAAAATGCTGAAGTCAATGACTACTTTAAGGTATTTAAACTTTTGGGGAGAAACCCAAAAAATAAGGAAATACGCTAAAAGCGCTATCTCTGCTAATGGCAACTACCCCTTACTTCTAAAAAAAACCGAAGGAAAACGGAGTATTTCGGTCTTTGGATTAAAGAAAAAAGGTTTTGTTAGGAGTCTATTTGCAGTTATACAAACAAACAATCAATTTATTTTAATAATTGGCAAAGGCAAATTGACACAACAACAACTAAATTATTTACCAAGTTTATCAAAAGAGATACAGTAGACTTTTGTTATGATGTAGTTTAGTGTTGATCCAATTCTAAAATCAAATAGCTACATTTGGTTAAATGAAAGGAATCGCATATTTGCTGCAGGCGTCATTGATATCACTCTGGTGGGTTGGGCTTATAGTTAATGAGGCTTTCTATGAAGCATTTCAATTTCCAGATATTAGTGCAACTGCATTTAATTCATTCTTAATTCCTGATATAATCGTAATCGGCATATTTTCAATAATCATTGCATATCGAAAACTAGATTATTTACAATATGTTGTTTTAGGTGCATTTGGCTACGCTGCGCTCTTCTGCATAAATGCAACAATATTGAGTGGAGGTGGTTATTTGTCTTCATCAATTATGTTTCTTGGGCTTTGCTATAATCTGTTTTTAGTGTATCAAAGTACGTTTTTTAAAGTCAGTACGAATGACAGTTTTTTAATTAATCTTTTAAAAACAATACTTCAAGTAATTTGTATTTGGTCAATTACTTTGTTGGTAATTCCCGTCATTATTTTAACTTCCTTCAAGCAAGAAATTGTGTTAGAGATTGAAAGTAATATTTTGAGTGCAGGTTTATTTGTATTATTTAGTTTGCTTAATTTATATGCAGGGTATACAATGGTTTTAAATGGAAAAGGAACGCCTTTACCTTTTGATCAAACTCAAAATTTGGTAGTAGTGGGGCCATATCGGTACGTCCGAAACCCTATGGCTACCGCTGGTGTTGGCCAAGTTATTGCGCTCGGAATGATATTTAATTCTCTTGCGATTGTTGTGTATGCTTTCATTGGTGCGATTCTTTGGCACTACGTAGTAAGGCCTTCAGAGGAGTTAGACATGGAAAATCGATTTGGAGAATCATACAATGCATATCGCAAAAAAGTGCGGTGCTGGATTCCTACTTTTAAAAAATCTAATTAAGAATAAAAAAGCCCTCTATTGCAAAACATAGAAGGCTTATTCATTTTTATTAAACGCTTTGAATCATTCAGCAAAGTTTTTTTGCTATTCTGTCGAATACTACTGTCCCATTACTGATCCAAACACTTTTTTTAGTAAATCGGTAACTTGAGCAGCTGGGTTCTTTCTAATTTTCGCTTCTTCCTGCTCTACCATATAAAATAGTCCATCTATTCCTTTTGTAGTTACATATTGGTTTAGGTCAGGATTTATTTCGGGTTTTCCCATCAGTTTTGCTGCAAAATTATATTTATTTGCTACAGGGTTCCAATATTCAGTCAGCTTAACTGTTTCAATCGCATTTTGAACAACTGGGCTAAAGGCCGCCACTAATTTTTCAGTAGTGTTTTTCTTCAAAAAATTCGTTGCCGCATTATCTCCGCCTTTTAAAATGGCAAAACCATCAGCAATTGACATGTTTTTAATAGCGTCAACAAAAATAGGTGCCGCTTTTTTACTTGCCTCTTCAGCTGCGCGATTTAATGTTAACTCAATTTTATCCACTTGCCCTGTAAGACCTAGCTCTATAGCTTTTTCTTTTATCTTAATGGCATCTTGTGGAAATGGTAATTTTATGATATCATTTTTGAAAAAGCCATCTGTCACAGAGGCTAAATTGGCCCCGTTCTGTATTCCAATTGTCAGCGCTTCTTTTAATCCAGAAATAACCTCTTCGTTTGTTAATTTAGGAACTGCTGTTGTTCCCGAACCATCAGTTGATAGTATTTCACCTGCCACATCATTTAATACATCACATTGTGTAAATAGCATCATTGATGCTATTCCTAACACTATTGGAAACTTTTTTATTTTCATAAGATAAATTTTGGTAAACTTAGTAATTTTGAATACACAATACAAATAGAATACCAAAAACAAGATGCAGGCAAAAATAATTACAATTGGAGATGAAATATTAGTCGGACAAACAGTAGATACAAATTCAACATTTATAGCAAAAGCTTTTAATGAAATAGGTGTAAAGGTCACAGAAATTGTGAGTATTACAGATACGAAGGATCATATTATTGAAGCGGTTGATGCAGCAGTGCAAAATAATGAATTTGTAATTGTTACTGGAGGGCTAGGACCTACGAATGATGACATTACAAAGACTGTGCTAACCGATTATTTTAATGACGAATTGATTTTGTATCCTTCTATTCTTAAACAAATACAAGCATACTTTAAACGTTTTAAAAAACCATTTTTGGCTGTAAATGAACTGCAAGCTATGTTGCCTAAAAATGCCACAATTATTGAAAATGATCTGGGAACAGCCAGTGGAATGTGGTTCAAAAAAAATCATTCAAATGTATTGTCTTTACCAGGAGTTCCATTTGAAATGAAAGCGCTGTTTAAAAAGTTTTTGGATAAGGTAAAAGAAACTTATGATTTGGGAAATTTCTACCATAAATCCGTTTTGGTAACAGGTATTGGAGAATCGTACTTAGCAGAATTATTAAGTGATTGGGAGCAGAAATGTAGGGTTAATGGTTTGAGCGTGGCCTATTTACCTTCAGTAGGAACATTAAAAATAAGACTAACAGGAAATATTGAAGACAAAAAATTTATTGATGACCAGCTAAACATACTGGTAGAAAAACATTCGAAATATGTCGTAGGATATGCAGGGACATCCGTAGGAAAAGCCATAGGAAATTTATTGTTAAAAAATAATGAAACCCTTGGTACGATAGAGAGTTGCACAGGAGGTGGACTTGCAAAAAAAATTGTAGATGTACCCGGTTCGTCGGCATACTATTTAGGCTCAATAGTATCTTATTCCTATTTATTGAAAGAAAGTTTAGTAGACGTCAAGCATGAATCTATCGTTAATTTTGGAGCAGTTTCTGAAGAAGTTGTAATTGAAATGGCAAGTAATGGGAAAATTAAACTTGGTGTAGATTATTGCATTAGTATATCAGGAGTAGCAGGACCTGATGGCGGAACTGAGGAAAAACCGGTAGGTACAGTGTGGATTGCAATTGCCACTCCAAATGGAGTTCACACTAAGTTGTTCAATTTTGGACATAATAGAAGCCGTAATATCCAGAGTACGGTAATGGCAGCATTGAATTTTCTAAGATTAATTTTAATAAAGCAAATTTAATTTTATGGAATATTTTTTGATGTAGCATCTTTAATGAAAGTTGAAAATATGAAAGTGATGTTAATTTTCTTTCTTACTTTAAGTGTACTCCAAGTTAAGGCGCAAACTATTACTGTGTCAGGATTCGTTAAAAATGCGCAAGGAGATTCATTAGCTCTTGCAATTGTCAGATATGGAGAAAGTCCGCAAAGTTATACCCGAACAAAAGCAAACGGGGCATACGCATTTAGCATTGAAAAATCAGACTTGAAAGACATTAAGATTGTTTATACAAAGCATCAAAATTTAACTTACAGATTAACAATTGATGACTTTAAAAACATTTCTAACAATAGTTTAAAGTTGGACTTTATTATGTACGATCGGCTACTGAATGAAGTAGTTGTAGGCTCAAGCCGGCCTGATACATTTTTTAAGTCAGATAACTACAGCGTGGCTGACTTTGAATTGGACAAAGAGGGAAGAGTAATACTGTTAACGTATTCAAAAAAATTATCAAAAGAAAGTGATATTCGACTTTTAGATAAGAATAGAAATGTAGTGGACACCTACCATTTTGCAGGTAGAGCCATTCGGCTAGAAACAGATTTTAGAAAGAATGTGCATTTAATTACAAAAGATCGAGTGTATTTGATAGCAATTATCAATGACGAAATTCAGCTTTTTCAAGAGGATATTAATTACTATTTTCAATATGTAGCTCCAATTCTAGATACTCTTGACGATAGTTTTTACTATTCAAACTATTCAGATATTTATCCAGCCTTTAACTATTATAGATTTAATAGAGCAGATTCGTCATATACTAAAGTTTTAGAAGTAATTGATGAACCAATGATGGAACAGTACAGAGCAGAATTTAAATTTTCTGATGTCAGAACTCAGCTGTGGGCAGCAAATAAAGAAATTGAAAGTGGCATAGATAAAGAAGTTTGGGTTGGTGCTGCCATTTTTTCAAATTCTATTTATTATGATCCTCTGTATGCTCCGTTATTTGTAAATCAAGATAGCATTATTGTGTTCGATCATTATAAAAATATGTTATTCAAGTACAATAGAAATTTAAGCTATTGTGATAGTTTACCTATTTCTTATCACGAAAATGTCAGAAATACAGGTTGGAGTCAACCAATTATTCAAGATAAGGAAACGGGTAAAATTTATGTTTTGTTTGAAAAGAATGGTTATTCATATTTAAGCCTAGTTAATTTATCAACTGGCCAAATTCAGTATTCACGCCAATTATTTTTTAGATACGCTGAAAACATAAAGATCATTAACAATCAAATATTTTACATTTATCGGCCATTTGAGTCCATCCAAAAGAAATACATTTACACTGAATATGTCAATTTTTGATCTTTCTACATGAGATTCTGCATAGCTTCTAAATGAACAAGTTTTGAACCCTTTACAAATCGTCAGTGCTTTTAATCTATGAAGTTTACTCAATTACCTTAATAAGTGACTAATACAACAGTATTGTGGCCTCTAATCATTTTTTGTTATAATTAATAAATATAGTTTTGATCCACTTTAAAAAAATGGTTCAGTATTTGCTTTCAGTAAATAAAACAAGTGTGTTTTTAGCAAATACAGTAAATTTTGACTTCTTGAATTAGAAAGAAATTATCAAACTTATACTATATTTGGGACCAGACAACACAACCAAAAACAATTACTATGAAAAAAACATTTTTACTTCTTTTATTTTCGGCCTTTTTTACGCAATCTTTTGCACAAACAGGATGCTATGCTGAATGGAGAGCAGTTTTTGAAAAGCGAGGTGCCTACACCGTAACTGATGATATGTATCGTAATGTAATTATTAGTTTTATTGAGGGTGAAGAGTCATACTGCATTTATGGTAAAGTAAGAGTAGAAAATGGCAAAATTGTGTCAATATTTGTACAGTATGAAGATGGAGAATTTGCCCTAATGGACCAGAAATTTACTAATAAAGCCAATCGTCCTCCTGGTATTGTAAATGGTATTTCAGAAGAAATTACAAATGAAGCAGGCGAAAAGTTTCACGTTTTATTTATTGATAAAATTAAGCCTAAAAAAAGAGAATACAAGAAAGCTGCTGGACCGGGTTCACAGTTTAAATAATAGAAAGCAAGTCAAAAAAAAACCAGTAGAATATACTACTGGTTTTTTTTTGCTTTATACTTCAACTCCTCTGGTTTGTATGCTAGTTATGTTTAATACAGCCTTTTCCACGTTGTTTTATCGAAACGCATTTATTGTGAAACTTTTATAACGCTTTAGTGTATTCAATTATAATAATTGTATGACAAACTGTGTTTAATAACTTTGAAGGAGCATTCTAAAATTTAGAATTTAAAAGAAATACCACCAGACACAACTGGTCCACCAATACCAATCTCAAGATTTAATCCAATGTTGTCAGTAAAGTAATATCTAGATCCCAATGCAAATCTCATAGAAAATGGTATTAAAGCTCCTGTTCCTGAATCACCCTCTTCATAGTTTGGATAGTCGGTATTATAACCGAAAGATCTGGTGTTTGTTCCGCCACCAACTCCAACATATGCATCAAAATTATCTTCATTTATAAAATGATAATTTAAGCGAAGATGCATTCTAAATCTTCTAGCATAAGAATCTAAATCATAAGTTTCAACTACAGATCCATTGCTCACTGAGTCGATTTGAGTACGAACTGAAACACTGTTGTAAATAAAATCTAAACCAACACCAAACTTGTCAGCAACCATATATTCTAATCTAATTCCTGCAGGCCCAAATCCTGCAACATCTAAGTCATCTATGTTTTCTGAAGTTATACTAGACGCTAGTCTTTCCCCAAAATTTGGAAATCCGTAATATGGATCGATTACTAAGCTTCCCTCTTCAACTTGCGCATTTGAATAATTAGTCCCAGCGATAATTGCAAGTGCACAGCCAAGTGCTAAAATTGTCTTTTTCATACTTTAATTTTTAGTTTGTTAAATATACTCTTTTGGCAGGTAAAAGTTGCAAGTTTGAATAGTTTTTACCAAAAAAAAGTCTGCGAAGCAGACTTTTAAAGCAATGTATATCGTTCTATTTACACTAACATCTTTATAGGGTTTTCAAGATATGATTTTAGAGTCTTTAAAAATTCAGATCCAGTAGCCCCGTCAACTGCTCTATGGTCGCATGACAGACTCAGCATCATTACATTTCCAGGTACTATTTCACCATTTTTTACAATTGGCGTTTGTTTAATTCCTCCTACTGACAGTATACATCCGTTAGGCGGGTAAATGATTGATGTAAAATCTTCAATGCCATACATTCCTAAGTTTGAAATAGCAAAAGTGTTACCTTCCATTTCTTCAGGTTTCAATTTTTTTGCTTTTGCTCTAACGGCAAGGTCTTTTACTTCGGAACCGATTTGGGCAAAACCTTTTCCGTCTGTAAATCTAACTACAGGAACAACTAAGCCTTCATCAACGGCAACAGCAACACCAATATGTATGTGCTGGTTGTATCTAATCTTATCATCTAACCAATCACAATTTACCTTAGGATGCTTTCTTAATGCCATGGCAGTGGCTTTTACAACCATATCATTAAAAGATACTTTTACACCTTCATCAGCATTCAATGACTTTCGCATTGCAATGGCATTGTCCATATTGACTTCCATTTTTAAATAGAAGTGAGGCGCAGAAAATTTAGATGCTGATAGCGTTCTTGCAATTGCTTTACGCATTTGAGACAACGGTTCATCAGTAAAAGATTCAGTTCCAACAGGAGCTGCAAATACAGGAGTGCTAGCCGTTACTGCACCTGGTACAAAATTCTCAATATCACGTTTTACAATTCTGCCATTGT
Organism: Crocinitomicaceae bacterium; assembly: GCA_045110285.1. GTDB lineage: Bacteria > Bacteroidota > Bacteroidia > Flavobacteriales_D > Crocinitomicaceae > Putridiphycobacter. Next base: position 9,527 of record JBGCGA010000121.1, read on the forward strand.
CGCCAGTTCCTTTTACATGTGCTAAGTTGATATTCCGCTCTTCCGCCATCTTTTTTGCAAGAGGAGACACGAAAATTCTTCCGTTTGGAGTTTCTACTGAAATAGATTCCTCCGGAACTATCTCGGTTTTTATAGGTTCTGGGGCTTTCTCTTGCTTTGGTTCTGGGGCAGGGGAAGGGGCTTCATTTTTAGGAGTTTCTTCTGGTTTTGAAGCTGATGCCTCTTCCAACATAGCAGAAATGTCTTCTCCTTTTTCACCAATGACTGCTAATACCTCGTTTACAGGAGTAGCCTCTCCTTTCTGAACCCCAATATGAAGTAAAACGCCATCATAGAACGATTCAAATTCCATTGTTGCTTTGTCCGTTTCAATTTCAGCTAATAAATCGCCTTCTGAAACGGCATCACCAACTTTTTTGTGCCATTCTGCTACCACACCTTCTGTCATGGTATCCGATAATTTAGGCATTCTAACTATTTCTGCCATAATAAATTTCTTTTGTTGTAATGTTATTGTTTATGCTAAAAATTCTTTGATATATGGGTAATCTTCTTGTTGATACACATCTTTAAATAATTCTTCTTTTTCAGGGAATGGAGAGTCCTCTGCAAATTTAATAGCATCTAAAACAGCTTGTTTTGTGTCTTTCTCAATAGTATCAATCTGCTTTTGTGTGAGGTATTTTTGTTCTTTAATCACTTTCAAGACATGCTCAATTGGGTCACGCTCCATCCAATCACTAACTTCATCCTTAGTTCTGTACTTTTGAGGGTCAGACATTGAGTGCCCTTTGTAGCGGTATGTTCTAATATCTAATAAAGTAGGTCCTTCTCCATTTCTAGCTCTAGTTGCCGCTTCATTAATAGCTTCATGAACCGACTCAGGGCTCATTCCGTCAACTATAAAAGAAGGCATTTCATATGAAGCACCAATCTTCGACATGTCTGTTACATTGGTAGTTCTTTCAACTGAAGTACCCATGGCATAGTTATTATTCTCAATAATAAATACAACTGGCAGTTTCCATGTCATTGCCATGTTAAATGTTTCGTGCAAGGCACCCTGTCGAGCAGCTCCATCACCAAATGAACAAAAGCAAACGTTTTTTGTTTTATTATATTTTTCAGCAAAAGCTATTCCTGCTCCCATTGGAATTTGAGCACCGACAATTCCATGCCCCCCGTAGAACCCTCGTTCTACATCAAAAAAGTGCATTGAGCCTCCTTTACCCTTTGAGCAACCTGTTGCTTTTCCATAAAGCTCAGCCATCAGTACCTTAGGGTCAGTTCCTAATGCTATTGGATGACCATGATCTCTGTAGGCCGTAATGTGCTTATCTCCTTTTTCACATCCACTCACTGTACCAGCAGCTACTGCCTCTTGTCCAATGTAAACATGTAAAAAACCGCCAAATTTTTGTTGGATATATAGTTGAGAGATTTTCTCTTCGAAACGTCTAATCATCAACATGTCTTTATACCATTTTATGTAAGTTTCTTTTGAAAATTTAGAACCTTTTGTTTTTCTGGTAGTTTTAGCCGGTGTCGTTTTTTTTACAGCCATAGTTTTCCAATTTTTTACTGATGGACAAATATAAATGTTTAATTTTTAAAAATATGATAGCTTGCTTAAAATATCCGCTATGTTTTCACATAAAATTTTTTGCAAAAAAAAAGCCTTGACGATAAAGGTCAAGGCTTCATAATTATTATATTTTCCGATTATCTTTTAGCTAGTCTTTCAGACGAGATAGATAATTTCTTTCTTCCTTTTCTTCTACGAGCATTAATGACATTTCTACCATTTTTTGTCGCCATTCTAGTTCTGAAACCGTGTTTGTTTCTTCTTTTTCTTAATGATGGTTGAAACGTTCTTTTACTCATTTCTAAAGCGTTTTAAATATTTTTTTAATCTATTTTCCTCAAACGGGACTGCAAAGATATATAAATTTCGATTACTACAAAACTTATCATTAAAAAAACACATATTTATTTTCAATGTAATCCTGTTGGTTTAAAAATGAATGTATTTTTGTACGAAAGTAAGTGTTGTATGCTGCGGAGGAATAATAAAGCTGAAAAAATTGAATTGTCACCTGGTGCAATTGGAAAAGCAAAAAGCTTTTTGAGCTTTTTAAAACCATATAGGATGGTGTATGCCATTGGCTGGTTATTTCTCATTTTATCTAGTTTCACTTCCATGCTATTTCCTTTATTAATGGGGCAATTACTTGGTAAGGACAGTAGTGAACAGGCGGTGCCAACCTCCTTTATTGATCTGCCTAACTTAACTGTGAAGGGAATTTTGTTGTTGATGATTGTGGTATTTGCAGGACAAGCTATTTTTTCATTCTTCCGTGTCGTTATTTTTTCCACTGTAACCGAGAAAACTCTCAGAGACCTTAAGACTACTGCGGTACAAAAGCTCATTAACTTCCCCGTAAAGTTCTATAATTCCCATAAAGTGGGTGAACTAACTTCTCGAATCGCTACGGACATTAACTTATTGCAAGAAACATTGAATACAACCATTGCTGAGTTTTTTAGACAATTTATCACTATTATTATTGGTGTTGGTTTTATTCTATACGCATCTTGGAGTTTGGCATTGTGGATGTTGGCAGTAATTCCACTCGTTGCTATTGCTGCCGTTATTTTTGGAAAACAAGTTAAAAAACTGTCGAAAAGAGCGCAAGATGAGTCGGCAAAGTCAAATGCAATATTGGAGGAAGTGCTCATGGGCATTTTTAGCGTAAAAGCATACACTAACGAAAGGTATGAACTAAAGAGGTACAACCAAAAAGTTGAGTCTGTTGCCAAATTGAGTATAAAAAATGGACTATTACGAGGTGCCTTTGTTTCATTTATTGTCTTTGTGCTGTTTGGAGCAATTGCTTTTATTGTTTGGAAAGCCAAAACCATGGTGCCAAATGAAATTTCAAACGAAGAATTTTATGCGTTTGTGCTATATACTATTTTTGTGGGGGCTTCATTTGCCTCATTGCCTGACTTGTATGGTAAAATTCAGAAGGCTATTGGTGCTTCAGAATACTTAATGACTTTGATTCAAGAAGAGGCAGAGGAGACTGAAAACTTGAGCGATATATCTGAATTCAATGGGAATGTTGCTTTTAGAAATGTTCATTTTTCGTATCCATCTCGACCGGATATCAAAGTACTAAAAGGTGTTAGTTTTTCTGCAAAACATGGAAGTACAGTTGCCTTGGTAGGTAGCTCAGGGGCAGGAAAGTCTACAATTTCTTCTTTGCTTTTGAAGTATTATCAACTTGAATCAGGACATATTTTATTTGACGATAATGATATTTCAAAATTTTCAAATCAAAGTATTCGAAATCAAATAGCTATTGTGCCTCAGGATGTGATTTTATTCAGTGGTAGCATTAAAGAAAATATAGCTTATGGCAGTTTAAGTGCTAGAAATGAAGAAATTATTGAAGCTGCTAAAAAAGCAAACGCTTTTAATTTTATAAATGGTTTTCCTGATGGGTTTGAAACAGAGGTAGGGGACAGAGGTATTCAACTGTCAGGTGGACAAAAGCAAAGGATCGCCATTGCTAGAGCTGTTTTGAAAAACCCAAAATTATTGATTTTGGATGAAGCAACAAGTGCATTAGATACTGAATCTGAAAAACTGGTGCAGGATGCTTTGGAAAAATTGATGGAAAACAGAACTTCTATTGTTATTGCTCACAGACTGTCAACCGTTAAAAATGCTGATACTATTTTAGTCCTCGAAAACGGACAAGTTAGGCAGCAAGGCAAACATGATGATTTGATTGCTGATGTTGACGGTATTTATTATCAGTTGAATAATACACAGGTATAGATAGCTTTACGTAAATATCCAGCCATTACTTAGGTAGCTATTAAATAAAAAAGTAGTCCATATTGAATTAGAAACAATTAATAGTAAAATGATTGGCAAGTCAATCAATTTAGGAATGTGACTTCTAATCAATAAATACCCTGAAGTTGCGACTAATAAATACATTCCAACAAATGAAAATGCTAGTCTGTTACCTCCGTATGGTACATTATAAAAGAATAGAGCAAACAAAATAATGAGTATTGCAAAACATAGCACTGCGTACCTTGTTCGCGAATGAGATAAATAACCGAGTAAAATAATTGCAGCAAGGTAAAATAGAGGTGAAGTCATTGTAAATCTAAAATAACTATGCAAATTTCCGCTTGAAGTGAGAACAGTAAAAATTAACAGTCCGGATATGTAGAGGGCGGAAATTAAAAAGAGGTAATTTGTTTTATTGGATTGAAGTGAACTCAAGAAAGATTTTGACTTTGTCAATACATCTAACATCAGGTAAAACACAAAAATGAGTGCTGGTACGGAAATGAAAATAATTGCAAAAACATTCATTCCAAACCCTTCAATACTCCAATCAACAATTGCCTCTAATTTTTGAATTCCACCTGCCCAATAAGCATGCGCATCAGTAAAAGCAGTCCACGATCCTGAAGACCCTCTTTGAATACCAAGAGCTACAGTATAACCTAAACCGAAAGGCAGTCCTCTAAAAAAACTTTGTTGTAAGTACAATTTTAGGTTTTTGTGTTTTGTTGCAGAAAAAACTTCTGCTAGTAAAATGGCAAAAAGAACAAATATGGTCGCTGGTCGAACCATTGCTGTTAAAAAAGCACCCAGAAAATACAGTAAATTTTTATTCTTCAAAATTCCAACTGCTGCAATGGTAAAACAAAAAAGAAAAAGTGCTTCAGTGTAAGGGATGAAAAAAATGATGGTCGTTGGAAATGCCAGTAATAAAGCAAAATTTGTAGACTTAGTAAAAGCAGAGCCACTTGCAAAGTATAGAAACATTAGCATTAACCCCGCAGCATATAGAAAATAATTAATAATTGAAATACTGATGGCAGAGCTATTTGTCACTTTCCATAGCATTGGAAACAAAGGAAAGAATGCGGCACGTACTTTACCGTAGCAAGCCTCTTCTTTTAAATACAACTTTTTACTAATGCATTGATAGATTGGAGCGTCCCACCAAAGTAAATTGCTGTTTGTGATTTCAATATACGGTTTGTTGACTTTTTGAATTTTGTAGTTATTCCATGACCCAGTACGTTCATAATTACTTGATATTTTGCCTAAAGACTTGTCATAAATTGTGGGATTTTGAAAAAGTGAAAATATCCCGCTAAATAAGCATAAATTGAATATGCTTATTGTACTGTATATTAAAAACTGCTTTTTCATGATTGGCTAAATCTAGTAAGTTTTAAATAAAGTAAAATGAAATTTTAGTGTTAAAAATTACTGATTGCGGTGGACATATAAAGTGATAAGTTTTAAACCAGAGGATGGTTGGGTATATTCAAGCACATCAAATACCCAGGTAGGCATATTCTGCGCAACCGGCACAAAGCCCTCTATCTCAATAAAATTATTTTTGTCCGATTCTATATTAGGATTTATATTGGTAATTAATAAATTAACAAATTCAGGTTTTATAAGGGAATCTTCCAATTTGTAAACTGATTGAATTTGTTTGTTTTGAAGATTTTTTTCAGCATAAAATTTTAATGGAATGCTATTCCATGGATTATAGGGGTTTTGCCAAGGGGTGTGGATTAAATTAATCTTTTGACTTCCATAATGGTTATGAATGTATTGCGTGATAGCTGATCTGCCGTTTCCTGCAGGTTTTTGTGAGATAAGAACTAAGGCTAAAAAATTAATTATAAGAATAGGAACAGTCGCTATAAATGCAATTGCTTTTAAAAATCGATTGAACTTTACTTTTTCAATAAGGGGTTGAAGTCCTTCTAGAATAGCAATAGGCATCAAAAATGCTATAGGAAACAGAAATCGAATTTCTTTATGTGGTATCATGAAATGAAATAAAATAAACGGTAAAATACACCAGAGTATAATAGATGATTTTGATTTATAAAAACCAAAAAATAAGATGGATAAAAAGGGAATGCCAAAAATAATATGTGGTTCAAAAGCTAATTTTTCGAAATAAAAATACCATGCTGAGGATCCAAAACCCTCACCAGCGGTTGATGTTACAGCCATTAAAAATCGCCAAGCTGCCACGGTAAACTGTCCATAAAACCATGAGTCTATTATAATGCCTAAAATTCCTGTGAATACGAGTCCGAAAACTAACTTAAGGACAGATTTAAAGGACATTTTTTGCTTAAAAATTAGCCACAGTAGCAAACCTAAAATACAGAATCCAATCTGATATCTAAACAGAAAACTGATACCCAAAATTAAGCCAGAAACAACTAGTAATTTTGATTGTTCAACTGATCGTATTACAAAAGTTAGTCCTAGTAAAAAAAATAGTCCACTCCATGTTTCGGAACTAAATCTCACCATCAAAAACGGCATAAACCAAACAAATAATGTCAGAAAATGAAGTAAAGTTTTACTATAACTTGATTCGAAAAAAAAAGCGACTGATCGATTAAAATACAATAAAACTAATACACCAAGTAGAGCACTTAGCAATCTGAAAATTAATGTTTGAGTATACGGATTATCAATTCCTATCGATTTTAATAACGAAATACCAACAAAAACAATTGTTGGTTGCAAGGTAGGACGAATGCGACGACTATACTCCCATACCATTTCATCTGGTGTGTGCGTTTCAAGCTTTTCGCCAGCATATTCAATTAGCTGATAGTGCTCATCAGCTTGATAGTAACCAGTGCTCTTAATGGCAGTATATGCAAGAAAAATGATACCAATTCCTAAAGTGAGCTTATGCATCCACTTTTTTTTATCAAACGAAGAAATTGTTTTTATTTTAATCACCCTTTATTTTAATTTTGCAATTTCATTAGCTACATTTAGTGCAACTTTTTTTCTTCCAAAGTCCGAATAATGTTCTGTGGTCCAATCTTGATCGATAAAATATTTGTCGGGCACTATTTCTAGATTGTCAACTACGGTTATTCCTTTTCGTCCAAAATAATTTACAAGTAAGTTTCTATTTTGTCGCATTAAATATATGAGGTCTTTTCCAACTAAAATCTCTGCCTTTTCGGTATTCTCTGCTAATAGATTAAAGATTAAATGCCAATTTCTTTCTTGAGCAATTTCTATAATATCATTAAAATCACTTATTCTGGGGTTATTTAAAGTGTCAATTTGAAAACCATAACCCTTAATGTAATGACAAGCTAATTCAGTTAATGCTTGATTTTTACTACCATCTTCATTTTTCACTCCTTCTATTGCCATCCATAGATCCCAATCTGCCACATTACGGTGTTTAAAATCATACGGAATGTTTAAAACATCATTTTCCCATTTGGCTTTAAATGCTAACTCTTGAGCTACCGCACTTTTAATTTGATAGTCTTTAAATGATAGGAGAAAACGGCTTATTAGTGGTGGATAAGGTTTCAGAAAAATTGTGCTCTTTTGCAATGCCGTTTCTAAACTAGAATGAATCCATTGAGCATTAAATGATCTTAAATTCACAGTGACAATTACAGTTTCTATCTTATTTTTTTTAGGCAAAGCCTTTAAAAGTTTTTTGTAGATGCCGGCATGGGCGGCTGGTTTTGTTAAATCTGAAACCCTTTTTGATGGAATTGCGTCATCAATAAATTCAGAGATTGTTTTTTTTATTGTGTCATTTTTGTGAAGAGCCGTATTTGAGGATTCAGCTACATATAAGATTTCTGTGTCCGCAGGGATTTTGTTTAAGATATCAACTAAGTCTGAATGCTTTTTTAAATCAGATTGGTAAAAGTATTTTATATAAAGAAAGTTGCTTACGGTTACTATTATAGCAAGGGCTGCAATTTTAGGGGCAATATGTTTAAAGCTAAAAGTTTTCAAAACTGAAAATAAATAAATGGATGATCTTCAACACCTGCAAAAACAATAATTGAAAAAATCAATACGCCATAGACTGACCATCTAGTCATAAATGGTTTATTAATCATCCATTTGTCAAATCTAGAATTGTAAAATACAACATCAGAGATAATAAAAAGTCCGACAAAAATAATTGTTGTTAACGGTACAAGTAATGCCTTTTCGTGAATCGCCCAATTTGAGAATAGAGAATCAAAAATAGATATTGCATCATTAAAAGTAGGGCTTCTGAAAAACACCCATACAAAAGTCACTAAAATAAAAGTTTTAACAGCCAGTAGGATATGAATAAGAGAATAGCTGGTTACATCCGATTTGCTAGAAAAAGCGTTACTAAAAGCTTTTTCTAGCAAATAGATAATAGCATACAATGCACCCCAAATTAAAAATGTCCAATTAGCTCCATGCCATATGCCGCTTAAAACAAAAACCGCTATAATATTTCTAATCCAGAGTGTTTTAGTTGTTCTTTTTCCTCCAAGTGGATAATACACATAATCTCTGAACCACATTGAAAGAGAAATGTGCCAACGTTGCCAAAATTCGGCAATGTTTTTCGCTAAATATGGTGTTTTAAAGTTATCCATTAATCTAATGCCAAGTAATAATGCTGTTCCTATTGCAATTAAAGAATAGCCATAAAAATCGCTGTAAATTTGGAAAGAGTAAAAAACCATGGCAAGAAAAACATCAAGCGAATGAAATAATTCCGGTTCTAAATACACTTGATCAACCAAGCCAGAAATATTATCAGCTATTACCATTTTGATAAATAGGCCGTAAAGAATCAATCGAAAACCATTAGCAAAATTTTCATAATTTAAGACTTTTTGTGTCTTAAATTGGGGTGTTAGCTGGCTAAATCTTTCAATTGGACCGGCCACTAGCTGAGGAAAAAACGATACATACAATGCAAAATGACCTAAATGTTGTTCAGCCTTTATCCTGTCATTATAAACATCAACTGCATAACTTAAAGTTTGAAAGGTGTAAAAAGAAATTCCAACTGGCAGTAGCAATTTGAACATAGGCAACTGTCGATCAATACCAATTTGGGAAAATATATAATTTGTATTCTCCACAGCAAAATCAAGATACTTGAAAGAAAATAATAGTCCTAAATTTATAATAATGCTAATGATCAGCCAGGGCAACCTTTTCTTTTTTGAGGTTAAAAAGCTCATTTTTATACCGATAATATAGTCAGCTAGAGTTGAAAATAATATCAGGTAAATGTAATTCACATTCCAACTCATGTAAAAGTAGTAGCTAGCAAGTAAGAGCAAAGCCCATCTAAACTTGGTGGGTGTGATATAATACAGTATTACTACTACGGGCAAAAAAAAGACAAAATCAATGGTGTTAAACAGCATGGTTTATTGTAGTCTTACTCTAAAAATACTGCTCAAATATATTGATTAATTTTCACTTGCTTCAATCGACAAAGTTCTTGAATTAAAGTCCAAAACATTTAATGTATACGTGAATTTCCCGTTTCCTAGTTTAACTTCGTTAATATAGTCAATTGGCTGAAATATAAATGTTTCATCACCGATTTGTAACGACACATAGGCATAAGAATATGCTAGGTCGAATGTTCGGTAACAGGTACCCATTCCAGCTTCAATTATTCCATAATTACTTTCACCACCAGAGGGGTTTATTACAACATTACACATGTCGTATTTGCTGGCGTTTACAATTCTAATGTTTGTTTTGTTTGCATCTTCATTACACAAAGTTTTTGAATGTTCCTCGCATCCCCTTAGACTATCTTTGTTACATGAAGGAAATGTTAAAATCAAAAGCACAATGGCTGAAAAACTAAAAATGGACAACTGTTTCATAGCAATGAATTTTAATGACGCTATATTATTGATTTATATTTGGAAGCTGACATATTATGCTGTTAAAAAAATAAAAACTTCACTAATTGGTGCCATTGACAAGCTTATAATTATCCCACCGTTTTTGTTCCGATTTTAGTCTTTTTTCGAACTTACGAGGGAGATTAATTGACACTTTAATTATTTTTTTGGTAATGGGGTGAATAAATCTAAGCTGACAGGCACACAAAAAAAGACCTTTGTGTTTTATAGTGGAAGTAGAATAAAGTTTGTCCCCTAAAATGGGAGTGCCGTTTTGAGAGAGATGGATTCTTAATTGATGAGTTCTTCCTGTTTTTGGCTTCAATTCCAATAAACTCAACCAGTCATTTTTTAACGACCTGCTTTCGGACAGAACTTTGAATTCTGTGTATGCTGCTTTTTCATCTATAGAATCTGAAAAATTACCGACTTCAATTCGTGCTTTGTCTACTTTCCCCATTACTATGGCTTTGTATACTTTCTCAATTGTTTTGTGTTCAAACATATTTCCCAAAGCAATTCTAGCGGTTTTCGTTTTTGCCGCAATAATTAACCCACTTGTTTGGCTGTCAATCCTATGAACGGGCAGTGGCCATGCTAAAGCATTTGGTTGTTTTGAGGGCTGTAAATTATACATTAATGAATTCGCCAATGTTTTGAATTGATTTCCGCTCACAATTAATCCTGCAGGCTTATTGATAATTGCTAAGTAATCATCCTCAAATACGATTGGGTATCCGAGTTCGTATGTTTTTGGAGGGGTATTTTCTAAATCAATAATTGTAATTTTATCTCCCTTTTTTACCCAAGCTCCCCCTTTAAGAGCAGTGTTGTTTAGCAGAACACAACTCTTTTTTATGGCTTTTTTTACGCTTTTTCTCGATTCAAAAAAGTCTATAAACTGTTCACAGTATTCATGCAATCTAATGTCTGATATAGATTTTTCAATCACTATTTCATGGAGTATTTTCATATTTCGAGCAAACAACTAAAGTAATACAATTAGAAGAGGAAAAGTTAACTGTTTTCAAAAATAGATGTCACAAATAAACAAACTTTAAAATCATTTTAGTGTATTACTTTTTGTTATTTTGCATGGCAATATATGTTTAAAAAACAAGACAAAACTTTGTGGTTAATGGCAGGTATAACTCTAATTGGTTTTCCCCTTTTAGCTTGGCCATTATTGTGGTTTCAAGATCTCAGCTGGCAAGAAATTCTAAAGTTAGAAAAGAGTAATGTATCATCTCTGTTTATGATGCTATCGATAGGTCTGTTTTTTGGAATGATGATGATTGTTTTAACAGAGTTACCTTATTTTGAAAAATCTTTACTTCACATTAGAAATCGCTTGATGAATATTAAGTTAAGTACATTTTTTGTTGTGTTCTTGTCAGTGGCAGCTGGCTTTGGTGAAGAGGTTTTTTTTAGAGGAGCATTACAGCCATTGATCGGAATTCTTGGAACTAGTTTTGTGTTTGTTTTAATTCATGGCTATTTTTCATTAAAAAATGTGGTGTTAAATGTTTTTGGAATTCTTTTATTTGGCTTCATAGTTTTTATCAGTTGGATGGCTAAAGAGTATAGTTTATGGCACGCAATTGCTGCGCATTTTTCTTATGATTTAGTGTTATTGTTTTATTATAAAAAAATGCAACAAACAGAATCTTAGCCTTGTTAATTGGCATCTATATATAGGTTGTTAGGCAGCCATTTTATCATATTTTTAATATCTTTACACCCTTAAATAAAACGGACATGACTAAAATTTTGATAATTGATGATGAAAGCAGTATTCGCCGTACGCTTAAAGAAATATTAGAATTTGAAAATTACAAAGTTGATGCTGCAGAAGATGGTAAAGCAGGGTTGAAAGCTGCAACGGAAAAAGAGTATGATGTCATTTTTTGTGATATTAAAATGCCTCAAATGGACGGATTAGAGGTGTTGACGGAATTAAAGAAAGCTGGTGTTACCACGCCCGTTATTATGATTTCAGGCCATGGTAATATTGAAACTGCTGTTGACTCGATAAAAACAGGAGCTTATGATTTTATTGAAAAACCGCTAGACTTAAATAGAATTTTAGTAACAATAAAAAATGCTTTAGATAAAGCGAGTTTAGTTCAAGAAACGACGGTTTTAAAGAAAGAAGTAAAAAAATTGGCTAAGTCATCTACAATTATTGGAGAATCAAAGCCAATTCAGGATATTTTAGAGATAATTGCCAAAGTAGGACCTACAGATGCAAGGGTTTTGGTAACAGGTCCTAATGGTTCTGGTAAGGAATTAGTTGCTCGTCAGTTGCACGAGCACAGTAAGCGTGTAAAGTCGCCATTTATTGAAGTAAATTGTGCAGCTATTCCTTCTGAATTAATTGAATCAGAACTTTTCGGGCATGAAAAAGGAGCTTTTACATCAGCTAACAAAATGCGAAAAGGTAAATTTGAATTAGCAGATGGTGGTACTTTATTTTTAGATGAAATAGGCGACATGTCAGCATCAGCGCAAGCCAAAGTGCTGCGCGCCCTTCAAGAAAACAGAATCACAAGGGTAGGCGGAGAAAAGGATATAAAAGTAAACCCTAGGGTAGTTGCCGCTACAAATAAAGATTTAAAGCAGATGATTGAAAAGGGGAGCTTTAGAGAAGATTTATACCACCGATTGAGTGTAATTCTTATTGAGGTACCGTCATTGAATGACAGGAATGATGATATTCCTTTGCTAGCCGAATTTTTCATAAAAAAAGTGTGTCAAGAATATGGTGTTGCAACAAAACAGTTTACACCCTCTGCAGTGGCCGCGCTCCAGAAAGTTGATTGGACAGGAAATATTCGAGAGCTTAGAAATATAGTGGAGAGACTTGTTATCCTTTGCCCTCATGAAATTAACGAATCTGATGTTAAACTTCATGTAAAGTAACTAATGCAAATTATAGTCCCAGATTACCATATAATTGATCAAATAATTCATAGCACTCTAAAGGAGGATATTGGTGATGGAGATCATACATCTTTAGCGACAGTGCCCCAAAATGCAACAGGAAAAGGTCGACTATTAGTAAAAGATAATGGCATGATTGCTGGTATTGAACTAGCTTTAAGAATATTCAATAAAGTTGATCCAAACCTAAATGTAGAGGTGCTCATTAATGATGGAGAATTTATTAAGAATGGAGACATTGCATTTTATGTTACAGGTAGTTCTCGTTCTATCCTTACAGCTGAACGTTTGGTCTTAAATTTCATGCAAAGAATGAGTGGGATTGCCACTCAAACTAATAAATTAGCTAGTTTGATTGCTGATTTACCAACTCAGTTACTAGATACTAGAAAAACAACTCCAGGAGTGAGAATGATGGAGAAGTGGGCAGTAAAAATAGGCGGCGGTAACAATCATAGATACGCCCTTTATGATATGATTATGATAAAGGATAATCATGTGGACTATGCTGGGGGAATTATAGAAGCGATAGATAGGGTAGAAGCCTATCAAACAGAAAATAAGAAGAATTTAAAAGTAGAAATTGAGACTAGAAATATTGAGGAGGTTAAACTTGTAATTGAACACGGGAAAGTAGATCGAATTATGCTCGACAATTTTAGTCCGAATGAAATTGAAAAAGCTTTAAAAATAATTCCAAGAGATAAATTTGAAACTGAAGCAAGTGGTGGGATAACAGCTGAATCAATAAGAGAATATGCGCTAACTGGTGTAGATTTTATAAGTTCTGGAGCTTTAACTCATTCTTATCAGAGCTTAGATTTAAGTTTGAAGGCTGATTTTAATTTTTAAGTTAAATACGTTATCTTTTCTTCTTTTCAAATTCTGCAATTGTATAGTATTCCCCTTTGTATAATATGACAATTGTTGATTCTGTTAAATCATAACCTGTGTAATTTTCAACTAAATTTTCAGCTTCACTCAATGAAGAAACTTTCCTTGAATAATACTTCGTTACCCCATCTTTTTCTTTCAGTGGTCTTATTCCTCCAATTGATAAATATTTTTCAATAATTTCAATAGGAACATTACCGTTAAAACTGCCCAATAATACTTGGTATTTAACTTCGCTTGGAGGTATTTTTGATAGGCCAGATTGCTCAGCTTTTGAAGTATCTCTGGGTTCAACAAAGCTAAGGATTTCAGCTTTTTCATTATAGTTTTTTGGAAGAAGTAAAACTTTTGCTTCCTTTAGAGTGATTCGCTCTCTATTTTGATAGGCTACAACAAAGTTTTGGGTATTTCCTTTTTTTGCTAACTTTTCCGATAGTTGCTTCGCTTCCTTATAACTGTCAAAAACACCTGCATAATACCTAATTAAGCCGTCCTGCCCTTTAGCATAAGTGATGTCTTCTATACCAGGAAAAACTTTTTCAACGTCGATAGGTTTTCTGTATGATCCAATTTGAACGCGATAACTTGGTCTGTCAGAATTGAATTCTGGAAGTGGTTTTCCAGATGTCATATTAATTTTTTCTATTTTTTCTACTACTCTATTGTTGATAGGTCGAAAGTCAGTTTCGTTAAAATTTGACTTAGCAATTTCTTTAATCTCAACTCCCTCATTTTCCAGACTTGATTTAGCCGCCACTGCGTCTTCAATAAATTCATATCTTCCTAAAACATAATAAACAGTATCACCTTTCATAACTGTTTCAAATTCAGTGTACCCTAGGAATTCGTGCAGCTGATTAGCAGAGATGCTCTTATGCTCTTTTCCAATAATTACTACGTATTTTTTATTTTCAGGGTCTTTAGCTTTTGCAACCTTTGGTACCCTGATCCCCGTGAAGTCCTTAACAGAGTAAACTTCTTCAAAGCTAAAAGCCAGACCTGTTGAATCCATCATCATCTCTCGCCATCTCATGAACTCCTCTTCACTGATTGTCACACCATATCTATTAACATGATTGCCAAGCGGAGTTACTTCCTCATCAAAATAATCGTCAACACCGTCTTTATCGGTGTCTATAGGACAACCTCTAGCATCAACTAATGCTTCAATTGGTGTCTGAAAGCAATCATCAATGGCATCAATTACACCATCTTGATCCCAATCGACTTGCTCATAGGCTAACAAGTCTTCACCTGAGTCAAGCGCATCATATGGCTCCTCTTGAACAAAAAATTCAAGATCGTAGCTCAAACCAATATTAGAGTATAGGATAAAGTCATTTCTATCGTCCCCTTTTCTTACTCCTTCACCAGCAGGCGATATATTATCAATCAAGTCAGTAAAAGTGTAGTTTAAGGTTGTTCCAATTCTAAAATCAACTCTTGGAGTTAAATGAAATTCCGCACCGAACGATATGGGAATTGCAAAACTCTGCTCTCTGTAACGTCCTAGACTATCAAAGTTTTGACTCCTTAAGTCTGTTTCATATGTATAATCTCGAACCAGTGGCATTGCATCTTCCGCATTGGGATCATTTTGAGCCATATTCATGATTGAGCCATCATTCCAATAATAATACAATTGGCCAGTAGCATCCCGTAAATCAGTTTTTGATAAAAACTCAAATGAAGTGATACCAATCCCCAGGTAAGGGTTAAAAAATGAACGGGTTGGACTAAAAAGCGGATAAAAATTATACTGAAAACTGAGTGATGCCATTCGAATTCGGGACTGAAAATTAAAATTTCTTGCTAATGTTCGTTCATTTGCGCTTACTTTTCCGTAAGTACCTACAAATTCTACATTAAACGCCTTATTCAGGGGTGCATTAACCATTAAATTACCGCCCAGTCTGTTAACAGTTGACGAGAATCCAGATTGATTTTTCTGAATTTCTCCAAAATATGCCATTGTTCCGGTCCCTATCCCAATTCTAGGTTTAAGGACAACACTTAATGTGTCAAATTGTCCATAAGCTGCTTGAAAAGAGGCAAAAACTATAACAACAATCAAAAAGTGTCTAAGCAGTTGGTTCAAAAGTGAAAATTTATTAATTCACTGCTAAAATAAGCAAAAAATAGAGACTTCTAACTTTAAAACATATTGTTTAAAATAATTTACTAAGGTCAAATTTTGATAAGTCAATTTCAAAGATGTCTCTGTAGCCTATGCCTCCATTTTCTTCAGTACTCAGCTTACTGTATAAGCCTTTATGCAGATGAGGGTAGTATGTAAAATGTGTTTCGTCAGTTACACCATTAATTGGGAAGCCTAAATTAACAGGAGCAGACCAAGAGTCACCAAACTTTTTACTGACATACACGTCATATCCCCCAAATCCTTTATGCCCATCTGAACTAAAGAAAAGGTATTGACCATCACCTGAGACAAATACTGTTGTCTCCTGAAAAGGAGTATTAATTTTTGATCCCAAATTCACCGGTTTACTCCAGCGCCCATTCAAATTAGAGCTGGTCCAAATGTCTCCTCGTCCATAACCTCCGCTTCTTTCGCTTACAAAAAATAGAGTATTTCCATCAGCAGTGAAACTTGGAGATGCCTCAAAGCCTATTGAGTTAATTGCTCTATCCAATTGTTTTGGCGCACTCCAATTATTTTTTTCACCCAATTCTGATATAAAAATATCGGTACTCTGTGTATTAACTTTTGCACTTAATATACCCTCAGTATTCACGCTTAAATAAATTGATTTTTCATCACTTGATAAAAATGAAATATCATCAAACCCCTCAGAATTCAGAGCAATTATTCTGTCGTCAAGGTTGTTAGCTTTTAGCCAGGTAGATGTTTTGCTGTCCCAATCTGAAATAAATATATCAGAAAAATATTTACTATCACCTGAGCTAAACCCTCCTCCAGTATTCTGAGCTTGCCGTGATGAAAAATACAGGGTTTTTCCATCTTTTGATAGTATTCCTGCATAGTCATCATGTTTAGAATTAATATTGGGACCCAAAGCCTTTATTTCAATATCGAAAGGAGTTTTGGAAGCCAAAATGCCACGGTCACATTCTTCTATTTTTGTTTCAATTCGCAAGTCTCTTTTCCTCGATTTTGAAACCTTTTGAAGTGCCTTTTTAAATGAAGTTTGGGCATTTTTAAAATCGCCCAACTTATGATAAGCGCTGCCTAAAACATAATACAATTCATCTACTGATTCTTCATCTATGTCTTTTGCACGTAAAGCATATTTCAATGCTGTCTGATAATTTGTTAGGCCCAAATGACATTCTGCCACCCAGTAATTTGCTTCTGCACTTAATTGATGCACATTCAATGCCTCTCTGAACTTAATAAGCGCTAGTCTGTAATTGTCTTCATTAAAGTAGGTTCTACCATCTGATATTAATAGTTTCAATTCTGCTTTTTGAAACAAGCTTAAAGTTGAATCAGGAGGATTTGTTGAGGTTCCAAACGATAATAGAGATGAAAAGCAAATGATAGATGCAAGAATTAACTTCATATTTGGTGGATTTTACTCAAATCTAAGCAAAAATGAGTCCAAAACATAAATTATGGTGGCTTAGATTCTGTATTTTTTTTCAAATCAACAATTTGATGCATAGATAACGTTGCAGCTGTTATGGCTATAATTGGACTCAATGCCGCTAAGGTTAATAAAATCCAAGAGGCTATTTCCCATAATAGCCCAAAACCATATGCCGCCACTAAGTCTGCCCTGTTATTTGTAATGAAAAAATATAGCAGAAATAAAGTAGAGTAAATACTGCCAATGGCAATTGCGAGACCTTTATGCTGGGATACAAAGTATACGCTTTGCTGAATATTTAACCTTCTTCTCTCGTTAACGTAGTCAATAAAACTAAAACCATAGTAGTAAAACCCGACAATGAAAGGAATTGCAAAAATGATAAAACTTTTCGCCGACAAGTCAAAGAAAGAAACAATACCTAAAAATATACCTACAAATAAGTAGTACCAAATTAGGTTTCTAAAGGCAATAACTGCCCCTCTTTTAATGTCGTTAATTAAATTTTTAAATTCAAAAGGGTACTTATTCCCAGTTAAAATACTTTCAATTTTTTGAGACAAAATTGCTAATATGGGAGATAGAAGAACAACCACAATGTACAATGTAAATTGCGTGAAAATGATATATAATGCATCAAAAAAGAACATTTTTAAGGAAATCCATATCAGTTCATTAACAGTTTGAATGTCCTCAGCCTTTAATTTTAAAGTTTCGTTGATTTCTAATTCAACACTTTGAAAATAATTTCCCAGGACATAAACACCAGTAAATAGAATAAGAGGGAAAATGAAATATGCCAACAATTTATGTTCAAACAAGAACTTGGTTCCAATCCAATAATTTTTCAGTCCAATACCTAATTCTTTGAGAAAATTCACTTAGTGTTTTGATACGTTAATAGAATTTAAAATTACTAGATTAAAATAAAATAAGCAGGTGGTAAACAAAGTATTTTCTATTTTTAGCAAAAAAAGTTGAACTTCATTTTTACATATCATCCAGGATGGCTAGCCATTATTGCTGTATTTGCCAGTTTAGCTAGTTTTTGGTTGTATTATCGTGCAAAAGAATGGACTGAGTTAGAAAAAAAATGGCTTTGGATTTTTGGAGTATTGCGCTTTACAACTTTGTTTTTTATAGGTGTTCTATTGCTTGGAATTATTCTTGAAAAATTAGATAATAATTCTCAAAAACCAATCGTATTTCTGATGCATGATCAATCAGAATCTGTAGTTCAAACGTCTGATTCTAATTTTTACAAAACTGAATACATTAAGGAATTAAAGGCGCTAAGCGAAAAGCTCAAGGAAAAATATGAAGTAATAAACTATGGCTTTTCTAGTGATCTAACGTCAAACTTTGACTCCACATACAACTATAAAACGACAAATATATCTCATGGATTAAATCAAGTATATAGTCAGTATGCAAACAGAAATATTGGAGCCATAGTGCTGTCAACAGACGGGATCTTTAATGCGGGTCAAAATCCTGTCTATACAATTTCACGAAAATCAAATATCCCAGTATTTACAATAGGCTTAGGTGATACAAACGAAGTAAAAGACGTATTTATAAATGAAATCATAAATAATGATGTTGCTTTTTTGGGGAATGTATTTCCTGTTGAAATTGATGTGACTCAAAATGGATTCGAAGATTCAAAAGTGAGAGTTGATTTAGTAAACAGTTCTGGTGAGAAACAGTCCAAAACTATTCAGTTTTCAAATGAGCAGGCAGAAGCTGTTGTTAGTTTTAATTTAGTAGCCGAAAAAGTTGGTTACCAAAAGTATATAGTAAATGTATCGCAGCTTGAGGGTGAATATACGTATAAGAATAACTCAAAGAATTTATATGTTAACGTAATTGATGGCAGACAAAAAATACTTTTGACATATGGATATACACATCCAGATATTAGTGCCTTAAACTACGTGATTGAAAAAAATAAAAATTATGACCTGACGATAGCGCCAATTAGTGAACTTAAGGAGAAGTTGACAGCATATGATTTGATAATAGTTCATAATTACCAATCAGGCTCCGAAGCGCTAGATCAAACTATATCTACGAATAATATTCCGATTTTAAATTTTGTAGGTGTTAATTCCGACTTTAAAAAACTGTCCAATCTTAATATAGGCATTAACGGAACGGGTGATAAAACAGAGGATGTTTTATTTGAGCCAAATACCAATTTTAAAGATATCATTTTTGATTCTAAAACTCTAAATATGTTAAGCAATGCACCCCCATTGTCCTCACCGCAAGGAAATATTAGATATTCGGGAGGTGCTCAAATGATTGCATTTCAAAAAATAGGAAATATAAAATTGTCAAAACCTTTAATATTTACTAGTGAAAAAGGTGTGAATAAATATGCAGTGGTGATGGGTGAAGGAATTTGGCGGTGGAGACTTCATGACCAAATGAGAAACGAAACCACTGAGAATTTTGCCAATTTCTTTTCGCAAATAATTACCTATTTAGCAGTAAAAGAAAATAAAGATCCGTTTAAAATTAATCTTGATAATGAATATGAGGAAAGTAATGAAATACTCATCAGAGCGGAATTGTATAACGCTTCATATCAGCTAACAACTGACGCTGAAGTGAATTTTAAGTTAATTGATGATGATGGGAATGAGCTCAACTACACCTTTTTTAAGACCAACGAAAGTTTTATTTTGGAGCTTGGTAGATTGAAGCAAGGAATTTACAGATGGATAGCAGATACTAAATTTGAGCAAAACAATTATGTAAAGAAAGGAACTTTTGTAGTGCGAGAAACAAAAAAAGAAATGCTTAATTTAAGAGCTGATCACCGTTTATTAAATAATATGTCGAGCAGCACCAATGGGCAATTTTATTTACCCAAAAAACTTAAGAATTTAGAACAAGATCTTTTAAAAAGAGAGGATATAGTAGCAATTTCATATCAAGAAAAAAGCTTTAACGATTTGATTGATTATAAGTGGCTTTTTGTGTTGGTTTTTGTACTACTTGCTGGTGAATGGTTTTTTAGAAAATTGCATGGAGGCTATTAACTTTTTGTTTTTCTAATACAGTAAAACAGCTTCGGTTAAAATCTCAGTTAAAATTGTCATGTCAATGTCCTGATAGGGGTCAACGTAAAATGCTTTCATTTTCTTTCTTTCACCCAATTCTAGGCTTGGATGAGACATCTGTGCACCCTTTGTAAAGCAAACATATGGTTGGTCATTTAATTTATCAATCCACAAATAACAAAACATTTTATCTCGGATCGTGTAAAATGGTAACTTCCACTTATATGTCTCTCTGATTTCAGGATGAAAGCTTGTGATTGTTGACCGTAAAAAATATAAACAGGATTGTTGTGGTTCCGGTTTTAGCCTGAAAAAAGATTCTAGTTCAGTCAACATTAGTCTTTAATTTTGTACAATATTGGCTTGCTTGGTGAAGCATCATTTTCGATACTGATAATTTGTATATTCAAAATATAGTTGCCATCAGGTAATTCGGTTTTAACATACACGAGTTCGGTAATAGTTTTGTCTAATTCAGGATCGGTTGGATAATTCCAAAATATTTTGTGAGCAAGTAGCTCTCCGTGATCATTTTCGCGATCAATCGAGGGTAAATCAATCAACAAATGTTTAATGCCTATGTCAATGATAAACTCAATGGCATCTTTTGTAATATACGGAGGATTTGAATTTGAATAATTGATTGAAAGCTTTGAATCAGAATTAGGCAATGTTCTAATAATAAGTGCTTGGTTATATCCAATATCTTCTATTTCATGCCTTAACAGGTCGCTATCTATCACCAAATCATTTTCATTAAACCTTGTATTGTATATTTTTTTAGGACATACACTGATCAATTTAGCATTGAAAAAAAACTCAGTTAAACTATCGTTAATATTGTAAAATGATTCTGATATATGTCCTACGTTTTCAGTATGTGTGCCATTTCCGTGGGGATTTAGTTGAATGTTATTAAAGTTAGTGCTTCCGCCTTCAGAAACTTTACCTACAAATTCATCTGTTTTCACTGGCCAAATCTTTACAGGGTCGACATACCATGCTAGTGGACCTTTTCTGGGGCTAAGGGGCAGCGAAATGTCATGTCCTTCACTGGTTTCTATCCACTGATTTGCTGATATATGAAGCTTCATTTTAATTATTTTCATATAAATATACTGAAATCGAAAACATATCAAACTACCTTGCGTATAAAATTGAATACCTTTGTAACGCAAATGGCAAAGCATAAATTAGTTTTTGACGAAACATATGATTTTGATTTGATTGGAATTTGTTGCAGTCATCCCGACTACCGGCTCTGTTGGGCCATGAATCGCGAGTTGAAGATGAACTTAAGTAGGGGAGATGATTATTTTTTAAGGACAAAGAAAGATGGAGAATACTATTTTTCCTACTATGATTTTATTAATTCTGAAACACATGAATCGTTCTATTTAATAAAAAACTTGTCATTCGATAATTATAAGCGACTCATCCCTGAGCAAGATCAAATCGATTATTTTTTGATTGTAAAAGAAGGTTATGATATCGATTTTAACGATTTTTTAGCGGATTTAAAAAAAATCGACTGTATTTTAACAGCATTTCAATTTGTAGCTGACGATTTGAAATCAAAGGCCAATTTATTATTTTAGAGATACCAATTATGATTAGTAAAAAAACCAAAATTGTGGCTACCATGGGCCCAGCATCAACAAATTCAAAAAAAGTACTTAAAGAAATGATTCTTAACGGTACCAATGTATGCCGATTAAATTTTTCTCATGGTTCTCATCAAGACCATCAGAACACGATAAACCTTGTTAGAGAATTAAACGAAGAATTAGGATATAATGTCGCTTTGTTAGCAGATTTACAAGGACCAAAAATTAGAATTGGTGAAGTAGAAAACAATGGTGTACAGCTAATAAATGGAAAATCGTTAATTATCACCACTAAAGAATGCATGGGCTCGGCTGATAAATTATTCATCACGTATAAAAGCTTTCCAAAAGATGTAGCAGTAGGAGATTCAGTTTTATTAGATGATGGCAAATTACAATTGGATATTACTAAAACCAATAAAAAAGATGAGGTAGAAGCAAAAGTGGTACATGGCGGTTTATTATCTTCTAAAAAAGGAGTTAATCTTCCAAATACAAAAATTTCTTTACCATGTTTAACTGAAAAGGATTTAAAGGACTTAAAATTTGCTTTAGATAAAGATTTGGATTGGATTGGTTTATCATTTGTTAGATCTGCCCGAGACATTATTGAGTTGAAGCACATTATTGCCAAAAACGGAAGTAGTGCAAAAGTTATTGCAAAAGTTGAAAAGCCAGAGGCTGTCAAAGATATTGACGATATCATCAAATCAACTGATGCGGTAATGGTGGCAAGAGGAGATTTAGGAGTAGAGGTGCCTATGGAAACTGTACCCACAATTCAGAAAATGATTATTCGAAAATGTCGTGAGTACGCAAAACCGACTATAGTGGCAACGCAAATGATGGAAAGCATGATATCGAATATTACGCCTACTAGAGCAGAGGTAAATGATGTGGCTAATGCTGTTTTAGATGGAGCAGATGCCGTGATGCTATCAGGTGAAACTTCTGTTGGTAAATTCCCAGTGGAGGTGATAAAAGCTATGACCAAAATAGTTAAAGAAGTTGAGAAGTCGGATGAGGTTTATCATAAAGAGGAAGAGCCGGAAAAAAATCAAGATCGATTTATTTCAGATTCTATTTGTTTTAATGCAGCTAGATTGTCTCAAAGAGTGGAAGCTAAAGGAATAATTACTATGACTTTTTCAGGGTATACAGCATATAAAATATCTTCTCAACGGCCAAAATCGGACACATTCGTTTTTACTGAAAACCGACAAATTTTAACGCAATTAAACTTAGTTTGGGGTGTGAAAGCATTTTATTACGATAAAATGGTGAGTACTGATCATACAATAGCAGATTCTAAGTATTTAATGAAAAAGAATGGCCTCTTAAAAAAAGGGGATATCGTCATAAATATTGCCTCAGTACCTATTGAGGAGAAAGGACCATCTAACATGGTTAAATTGAGCTATATTGAGTAGTAGATTGATGACTGGAGATAAAGAAAGTCCAATCCATGAAAAAGTAATACACAACGGTTATCCACTTTCTGTTTGGTTGCTCACTGTTCTATTTGGTGATCTATTTACAGTACTTTTCTTTCTAATTAGAGACGGTGGAATGGTTTCTGAATTAATATCAGCTAGTTTGCTAATTTTAATTTTTGGTGTAGTACTGTCCATTCCGGCGCTACTTGTTTTTATAGGTTTGTTTTACCTTCTAAAAAATCGGATAAAAAATATGTTTGTATTGAAAGCCATATTGGCAATTTTTACAATACTGAGTATCATACTAACTTCTCAAATAATAGCAGGAAAAATTATTGTGGGTCTCTCTGTAATATACTCTATTGCCCATTTGCTTAGCGCACTTATCGTGAATGTAAAAAAAGAACCTATTTGAGCTAGAAGTTTTAGACAAAAAAAACACCAACTAACTTAGTTAATTGGTGAATAAATGCTTTATAGCGCTTTTTATAGCTCTTCGAAACTTAACTCTTTCTTAGGCTCAGGCTTTTTATATTCGCCAGATTCCCATAATTCTTGAATTTTTGATAATGCAGTTTCCATTCCATTATGAAATTTATCAAAATCTTCTTTATACAAGAAAATTTTATGCTTTTCAAATGTTGGATTCTCAGAATCATCATCTGAATATCTTCGTTTACTCTCTGTAATTGTTAAGTATAAATCATTTCCTCTTGTTTTCTTTACGTCAAAAAAGTAGGTTCTCTTTCCTGCTTTTACTTTTTCTGAAAACACTTCGTCGTTTCTCTCGTTCATCTTTCCCTTCTTTTAAAATGGTTGTAGCAAATTTATGATTGAAATCTTAAAAAGCAAACAAATACTGCTTAAAAATCTCGTTAAATTATTACCGATTCTGTTTATCATTGATGGCAGCTTGAATACTGGCCAAAATATTGCCCTTCGAATTTGGCGAAAACCAGCTGATAGCCTCATTTCTTGAAAACCATGTCATTTGACGTTTGGCATATCTCCTTGAATTTCGCTTTATCAATTCAATGGTTTTTTCAAGGTTTTGATTCCCTTCAAAATAATCAAAAAATTCAGCATACCCAACTGTTTTTAATGCGCTATGTAGTCTATGAGGAACTAATGATTTTGCTTCTTCTTTGAGCCCTCTTTCAATCATTTTATCAACACGCAAATTAATCCTATTATATAGTTCTTCCCTTTCCATCTCTAATCCAACCCAAAGCGGAGTAAAAGGCCTTGATTTTGGGGTGTTTTTCCTGTGGTCTGTAAATTTTTTCTTTGTAATCTCAATTACCTCAATGGCTCTAATCATTCGAGCGTGATTGTTTCTATCGATAAAATCAAACACTTCAGGGTTATGTTTGTCTAGAAACTTTTGCAGTGGTTGCAGTCCCCCAGTTTGGTGGGTTTGTTTCCATTTCGTTCTTATTTTGATGTCACTTGGCATGGCGTCAATCCCAAATACTAGTGCATCAATGTATAAACCACTTCCACCAACTGCAATGCAAACATCATTTGCTTGGAAAACAGTTTCTAGTTTCTGTAAGGCTTCTGACTCAAATTTTCCTGCAGTATAATCTGATAGTATACTATGGGAATTAATGAATAAATGTTCTGCACTGTTTAATTCTTCCACTGATGGCTTAGCAGTACCTATATTCATTTCTTTGTAAAATTGTCGAGAATCAAATGAAACAATTGGACAATTGAAAAAGTGAGCTAAATCAATACTTAAAGATGTTTTGCCAACAGCAGTTGGACCAACTATTATAATAAGGTGTTTTTTTGGATTGTATTTGGTTTTTAATGATGATTGCACTGACAGCATACCAGCAAAATTATCTAAATATTAATGGTACGCAAGAAATAGTTGCTCTTTTTGCCTCGAAAAAGAACTCGCATATTTGCTTCCCTAATTTATGGAATCCATTAGTTGCTCATAATTGTCTTTGATGGAATTTACTTTTGCGTCAATTTCAGTAAAGTCATACTCTGGCTCACTTTTTTTACAACTTGCGATAGTGGAGTCTAAACCCTGCAGCATTGTTTTGTATTTCACTGCTTCTTTTCTAAAAGTATCTTGCGAAGTATCAACTGCGCTTAATTTTTTAAGTCTATTTAAATTCAATTCAGCTTTCGAAATGTTTCTATTTGTAGAGTTAATACAATCTGATATTGGAGTTTGTACTTTTGCCTCTTCAACAATAGGTTTACTAGTCTCACATGACAAAGCAGTAAGAATAAAAAAAAAGATTGTGGCAACGGGGATTTTCACTTTTATTTAATTTAACAATTTGCAAGATACGGAATTAAAGTGTAAATTAATATTTATTTACTCATCATTCCTCCGTCCACACGGCAAGTTGATTCCCAGAAGGGTCAGAGAATTGAAAGCGCTTTCCTCCTGGAAAAGAAAAGGTTTCAACTACAATTTTCCCACCATTTTCTTTTATTTTTTTTTGAATTGTTTTTAGGTTGGAATGGTGAATTACGATTAAAGTTCCACTGCCTGAAATGGCATCTACTAGTTCAAATCCCCCATTAATTCCGCTATCAGAAAAGGCCGTGTATTTTTTGCCATAGTCCGTAAATTTCCATCCAAAACATGAATGATAAAAATTTTTAATTTTTTCAAGATCTAAAGCAAAAAGTTCAACATAGTTTATGTGATTGTCGGGCGTATTCATTTTTTATATTTTTTCAAAGTCAATGTGAAAGTGTTCGTCGTGTAAATTGTTGATAACAGGTGTTAGTTTTTTAACGATATAGATTCCGCTTTTATCCAACAATTGACCTTTTGGCCCAGCCAATAATTCATCTTTATATTCAATTTTCACAATCACTTTATTTATCTGATATCCAATTTTTTGAGCTTCTTTTTGTAAAATAAGTATGTGGTGAGCCATTAATTCAAAATCAATTTTTATGCTTGAATCACCTCTCTGTTCTCCACTATCATTGAAATCTAACCAATAATGGTCCTTTCCAATTGTGTCTAAGCCGTAAAAAGGCTCATTATTTTTAAGTTTAGGCATCATAAAATCAACACTTAGTCCATTTTGATGTGTTTTGTGAGGAAACATCTTTCCACCATTTTTATTAGAGAGTTCCATCAAAAAAAAATGCCTCAATGGATAATCATTTTTCAATTCATCATAGGCCTTTAGAATAATTTTCATCACTTTATCACTAGTGTAAGCTCTTGAAGCCAAATAGCTTTCCTTATAAAAATAGGTGTAATTTGATCCGAAATATGGAATGAGTTTTCCATTTTTTAATGAACCTTTAGAAACTGTTCCAACTGTTTTACTTGTCGATTTATCAGGTTGAACCAATTGACAGAAAGCCATAATTTCCAAGGAATCCTGTAGTGAAATATAGGGAGTGAAAGTCTCAGGTTTAGAGGTTGACGAATGATCTATAGCTTGCAGATTGCAGGCCGAAATTACAAGAACAAGGGCTATGTATGTTAATGTTTTCAACTAATTAAAGTGCTTTTAATCTAATTACTATCTGGAAAAGCGTGCTTGTATTCTTCATATCGCTCCATTACTTCGTATATATATTCAAATGTTTGTCGTCCACGCATATAACCATATTTTACAGCTTTATGTCTGTAGTATTTTGGACGAGACAACCCTAAAACCATTGAATCAACATTGCCAAACCAAACACTGGTGTCTTTTTCAAAATACGGAGCAAGTGCCCTGGCATCATCAATATGGGCTCTGCCTGCATTATATGTAGCCAATGTAAAGTAAATAGCTTCATTGGTGTCAGGAACAACTTTTAGCCATTGTCTATAATTTTTACTTAGCTTTTTTATTCCCGCTTTTATTTGTGCTTCAGCACTTGAGTTTTCATTTATGCCATAAGCAGCTGCCGTAGCTGGCATAAATTGAAAAATTCCAAAGGCTCCAGCCCATGATGTTTTGTAAGTTTCAAATTTTGATTCTTGATATATTATAGAACTTATTAGTCTCCAATCCCATCTTAACTTTGCAGATTCTTCTTTTATCAATTCATCATAAGGAGACAATTGTCCGCCTGATGCGCTTGAAAATTTAGATTTAGCTTTACGTGATAAATTTCTTCTTTCAAAATATTTTCTGTTGATTTCCCCAATGGTTGAGCGATTTTTAGGAGCACTTAACCAAGCATTAATTTTTTTTGCTAGCTGTGAAGAAGAAGGTCGGACTGCAAATGCAATTTGTTCATCATTACTCAGTTTTAAATCTATATTTAAGTTATTCCAATAAATTTGATTGATTTTAGCAATGTTTTCATCTGCAATAGTGTAATCTAATATTCCAATGCTAACCATTCTAATAATTTCTTCCGTTGTAATATCTCCTTCTAAAGGAACAATATGTAAGCCTAACTTAAGGGTTTCGTTTAGCTTCTCAAGTTGTTGTTTATGAGTTGAATTACTCCAGACTGAAATCGTTTTACCACGCAATTGTTCGAGCTCTGAAATCAATTCTTCTTTTTCTGCGGTGTTTGTCTTCTTATTCTTTTTTGGTTTTCTTTGAATTAAAACTTGACGTGAGGTTAAATGTGAGTTCGTGAATTTTAAAAACTCTTCTCTTTCCGGCGTACACGTTAAATTACATGCGATAACATCTCCTTCAAAATCGTACAATTGTGTGAAAATTGAATCAAGATTCTTGACCATCTTGATATTTAGTCTGAGATCATGATCTTTTGCAAATTCATGCAATAGTTCATATTCATAACCCATCTTTTTGCCCTTAACTATAAAGAATGAAGCTGGTCCATTTTCAGCTAAAACGGTTAGCACACCTGATTTTTGAATGCTATCCCAATCATAAGATTTTACTTCATCAAGCTTAAAATGGCGATTGTCGCAACTGTAAGCAAGTATTATTAATGTAAAAAAGATAATTATCCTAAACATTCAAGACGAATGTAAGAATAAAGTCGATAAAAAAAAAGGTTGTCAATAACTTGACAACCTTTTTATTCGATTTTTTCAAGAATTATTTCTTCAATAAATCTCTAATTTCTGCGAGTAGCTCTTCTTGACTTGGTCCAGCTGGCGCTTCTTCCGCAACAGGTTCAGGTTTCTTAGCTTTATTGTATGCTTTAATAATGGCAAACATAACTAATCCAATGATTATTAGACTAATAATTTCATTTACCCATGATCCCCACAAAATTGCATTTTCAGCAACTGCTTTAGTTACTTCTTCGCCAGAAGCATTCATTACAGCCTCTTGTCCTGCGGTTAATACAAACTTCAGTTGAGAGAAGTCAGTACCTCCAGTGAAATGACCAACAACAGGCATAACAATGAGTTTAACAAATCCGTTAACAACAGCGCCTATTGCTCCTGCCATTATTACAGCAACGGCAAACTCAATTACATTTCCGCCCATTATAAAGGCTTTAAATTCTTTTAACATATCTCTTTTTTTAGGTTAATTATGGTGCAATATAGTATTTTTGACCATAACGGTATTTAATTATCTTTTTTTATGTGAACATCCATTTGAGGAAATGGGAAATTGATTCCTACTTGACCAAACTCTTTGTAGATGCGTTCATTCATTTTGAAAAACACATCCCAATACAATTCAGTTTGACACCATACTCTTATTGTTATGTTTACAGAACTATCTGCTAATGCTGCAAGGCCTATAAATGGAGCTGGAGTTTTTAAAATATTTGGATCTTCTTCAATAAACTTTTCAACTGCTTTTTTTGCCTCATCAAAATTGTCTCCATATGCTATACCAATCGTAAAATCTACTCTTCTGTTTGGTTGAGTTGAATAATTAATCATGTTCCCATTGGCCATAGCTCCGTTGGGCACAATTACCGTTTTGTTATCTAATGTTAATAATATAGAATTGAAAATTCCTATTTCTTTTACTGTTCCTATTTCTCCTTGTGCTTCCAAATAGTCACCTACTTTGTATGGTTTAAAAATTAATATCATAACTCCGCCTGCCAAATTGCCCAATGTGCCTGAAAAAGCCATTCCAATGGCTAGCCCGGCAGCTCCGAGGAGTGCAACAAAGCTTGTCATTTCAATGCCTAGTTGGCTCAATGCAGTTATTACAACTAATACTTTTAAAATGGTAGACATAGAGCTTACTAAAAATCCCTTTAAAGAGGGATCAAAGTCTTTTTTGTTCATCATTTTAGAGAACAAGCTGGTCACCCGTTTGGCAATGAAAAGACCCACTATTAGTACCGCTATAAATATCAGCAAGTTAGTTCCCCAGTCAATCAGTTTTTCAACCCACCAATCAAGGTTGGTATAATTTGCTGAAGTTAATTCAGTAGTTTTGTTTGGCATATTCTATTTTTTTTATTCTTAAATTTTTGCAAATATATATTTATATGTTTTTTGTCCTATCTAAATTACTTAGTTTTTTTCTGCAGCCTATCATGTGGGTAGTGCTAATTATAGTGCCAGTTTTTTTATTTAGGAAGCATCATTTGAAGAAAAAGGCAGTTAAACTTTCGATTATTGTTTCTTTATTTTTTTCAAATACAGTTATTTTTTTGGAATTTGTCAGGTTATGGGAAATAGAAGGGGTAAGAATTGAAAACATTGAACATCACGACATAGGAATTGTTTTAGGAGGAATGGCAGAATATAATAATGATTTAGATCGGTTGAGTTTAAGAAGAGGAGGCGACAGAATTTGGCAAGCGATTCAGTTATATAAGACAGGGAAAATTGAAAGGATTTTGATATCTGGAGCGAACGGACATTTGATAGACAAAGGTTTAAATGAGGCACTTCAATTGAAACAAGATTTGGTAAGAATGGGAATTCCTAAAGGAGACATTATAACTGAATCCGTTTCTAAAAACACACATCAAAACGCCGTTATGACCAAAGAGATAATTGACCAAATGCCTAAGAAGCAAAGTGTTTTGCTCATTACATCAGCAATTCATATGAAAAGGGCACAAGCTTGTTTTAAAAAGGCGGGATTTTCTGGTTTTGATGTCTTTTCAACAGATCATTTTACAGGTAGAACAAGGGGATATGTGCTAGATCAATATATTATTCCTGATATATTCACTTTTGCCATTTGGAATCAATTAATAAAGGAATGGATTGGATACTTGGTCTATGATATGATTGGGTATATATAAATAGTCTTTGGTAGAATTAATTAGTTTGCCATTTCACTCATAAACTTGATTCGCATTAGCCTTAATTGCTCTTCGTCATAATCTCCATCAAATTCGTCATATGCAGCTGTTAAATCATCAGTTTCTGCTTCCGAAAAATAGTCATAGATTTCTTCTTGTTCTTCCTCATCCATCATGTCATTTATGTAGTAGTCAATATTTATTTTGGTACCTGAAGCAACAATGGCTTCTATCTCATTGATGATTTCATCTATCTCTTTTCCATGCGAAGAGGCAATTGAGTCAAGCGGCATTTTAATATCTACATTTTTTATGATGTGAACCTTGAGCCCCGACTTGTTGACAAGAGATTTAACAACAAAATCTTGAGGCCTGTCAATGTTGTTTTCCTCAACATAATCGGTAATTAATTCTAAAAATGGCTTTCCGTACCGTGCAGCTTTTCCTAGTCCAACACCAACTATATTAGCAAGTTCTTCCTTTGTGATGGGGTATTGTGTTGCCATATCTTGCAGAGATGGCTCTTGAAAAATAACAAATGGTGGAATATTTTTCTTTTGAGAAATAGATTTACGCAAGTCGACTAATAAGTTGTACAAGTTTTCGTCAGCAACCATTTGACCTCCAGCTTTTGTAGTTGCAATATATTCATCAGTTTCTTCACCTGAATAATTATGCTCTTTTAATAGTACAAATGGCTGAGGGGTTTTGATAAAATCTTTTCCTTTGTCTGTCAATTTTAAGGTACCGTAGCTTTCTATTTCTTTATTTAAGAGGTTATTTACCAAGCACTGTCGAGAAACTGCATTCCAAAAAGATATGTCGTGTTCCTTGCCTTTTCCGAATAGTGGCAGTAGGTTGTGCTTGTAGGCTACTATATCGCTTGATTCAATTCCTGATAGAAAATTGCAAACATATTTGGCCTTCTGAATTTGATTTAGGGTTTCTACAGCTTCTAAGAATAATTTAACGTAATTTTTCCCTTCAAATTGTTCTCTTGGATTTTTGCAATTGTCACAATGGTTATCACATTTTTCTTCAGCAAACTCTTCGCCAAAATAATGTAATATATACTTTCTTCTACAGACTGAAGTTTCTGAATAGGATACAATTTCGTGCAGCAGCTGCTTTCCTATTTCTTGCTCAGCAATCGGTTTTCCATGCAAAAATTTTTCTAGTTTTTCTATGTCTTTATAGCTGTAGAAAGTTAAGCAGTGTCCTTCACCACCATCTCGACCCGCCCTGCCAGTCTCTTGATAATAACTTTCCAAACTTTTTGGGATATCGTGGTGAATTACAAATCGAACATCCGGTTTGTCAATCCCCATTCCGAAAGCTATAGTTGCGACAATTACATCAACATCTTCCATTAAAAACATGTCTTGATGTCTTCCCCTAGACGCAGCATCTAATCCGGCATGATATGGCAAAGCATTGATTCCGTTCACTTGTAAAATTTCAGCTATTTCCTCAACTTTTTTGCGACTTAAACAATAGATAATACCAGACTGCTTTGGTTTAGATTTTATAAATTGTATAATTCGTTTTTCTACATCTACTTTAGGTAGTACTTCGTAAAACAAATTATCTCTATTAAACGAGGCTTTGAATATGGTAGCATCAAGCATATTCAAATTCTTTTGAATATCATACTGCACTTTGGGTGTTGCAGTGGCGGTTAAGGCAATAATTGGAACATTGCTAATCGCAGTAAATATTTCTCTCAGTCTTCGGTATTCTGGTCGGAAATCATGTCCCCACTCCGAAATACAATGTGCTTCATCAATTGCAAAAAATGAAATTTCGACCGAAGTTAAAAACTCAATGTTTTCTTTTTTTGTAAGCGATTCAGGTGCAACATACAGTAATTTGGTCTTTCCAGCACTGACGTCTTCTTTTACTTTTTTTATTTCAGTTTTGTTTAATGACGAATTCAAAAAATGAGCGACATCATCCGTTTCACTTACATTTCTTATGGCATCAACCTGATTTTTCATTAGGGCGATAAGTGGAGAAACAATAATAGCTGTTCCGGAAGACATTAATGCTGGCAACTGATAGCACATAGATTTTCCGCCACCTGTTGGCATGATTACAAAGGTATTTTGGCCAGATAATACGTTCAGGATTATTTCATCTTGAAATCCTTTAAAGGCATCAAATCCAAAATGTTTTTTCAACGACTGGGTTAATTCTTCCTTCGAAACTAATTCCATGTTTTACTATTTATTAGGGTGTAAAAATGACTTCAATTCAAATTTGCAGTAACGGAAGTCAAATTAATTTAAGTCTAAATATACTGATATCATTTCAAGAATTAAATCATGGACAAAAAAAAATGTTAACGAAGTGTTAAACTTTATTTTGCTCAGTTTTTCTATTCTATATTTGAAACATCAAACTTTAAACAATTAACAAAAACAAATATTATGAAAAAAGTAATTTTATCTCTTTTAGTGGCTGCAGCAGCTACAGTAGGTTTTAATTCAAATGCAGTAGCGCAAGATGCACCTTCTGCTGAAGTAGTAAATGGAGCGGCCATATCTGTAGATAAAGATGTACATGATTACGGTACAATTGAAAACGGAGCAAACGGAGTTTGCGTGTTTACAATTACTAATACTGGGAATGCACCTTTAATTATTTCTTCTTGTAAAGGGTCATGCGGTTGTACCGTTCCTACTTGGCCAAAAGCGCCGATTGCACCAGGAGCATCAGCTGAAATTTCAGTGAAATATGATACAAAAAGAACAGGTCCAATTAACAAAACAGTTACAATTAATTCTAATGCAGTGAATGCTGCAAGAAAAGTAGTAAGAATAAAAGGACAAATAAAGGCTAAGCCTGCTGGTTCTGCTCCAGTGAATGCTGGAGGTCCAACAAATGGATAGTACCTTGGGTGTAACTATTTACCTTTATTGAAAAAATCAGATTTAATGCCGTGTTTTCATTCAGAAAATACGGCATTTTATTTATCAAGAGTTTTTTTAGCAATTTAGACATGG
The DNA here is from genome assembly GCA_045110285.1 of Crocinitomicaceae bacterium. Lineage (GTDB taxonomy): Bacteria > Bacteroidota > Bacteroidia > Flavobacteriales_D > Crocinitomicaceae > Putridiphycobacter. The sequence goes on from JBGCGA010000121.1 coordinate 42,969, forward strand.
CTGGAATTTCATTAGAGTAGAATTGATACTTTCTAGAAATAACTTTAAACCGGTATATTACTGCACTATGTAACTGGTCAATTCGATCGCTTCTCTGGCCGCAGTTACATCATGTACACGTAATATTCTAGCCCCATTAAGTAGACAGGCTGTATTCAATACAGTAGTGCCGTTCAGCGCAAATTCTGGTTTGATTTTTAGTGTTTTATAAATCAAGGACTTTCTGCTTACGCCTGCTAAAATTGGCTGTCTTAAAATTGAAAATTCTTTTAATTTTTTTATGACTTCAAAGTTCTGGTCAATTGTTTTACTAAAACCAATACCAGGATCAATTATAATATCATTCAAACCAATGCTTTTTGCAACGTCAATTTGTTTCGAAAAAAAATAGAGAATGTCTCGAAGTAAATTTTCATAGTTAATGTTAGTTTGCATACTTTGAGGGGTTCCAACCATATGCATCATTATATAAGGAGCACGGGCATTTGATGCTAACTGATATATACTTGGGTTGTTGTATCCACCTGAAATGTCATTAATAACATTTGCGCCAACATCAATGGCTTTTTCGGCAACTTCTGTTCTAAAAGTATCAATAGAAATAATTTGATGCGGAAATTGAGCCTTTATTTCAGAAATAAGGGGTACAACTCTCCCTATTTCTTCTTTGATAGAAATGTCTGCAGCGCCAGGTCTTGATGAATATCCACCAATATCTATAATTTCAGCACCTTCTTGAATCATTTTTGCTACCTCTTCTAAAGCTTTTCCCACGTTTAGTTGTCTACTTTTAGCATAAAAACTATCAGGCGTTGCATTTAAAATTCCCATAACAATGGGATGTTTATAAACTGTTAAATTACCGTTGTAATTTAGGTAGAAATTTGAGCTAAAAGTAGTATCTTTCACGGCTGATAACATGGTTAAAAAATAAAATGTCTAATACTGAAACGCAATATAAAAAAGTAATTGAATCTTGCCGAGATATATTTTCAAAAAAAGCCAAAGACTATGGTACATCATGGCGAATTTTAAGGGTAAGTTCATTGACAGATCAGATTCTAATAAAAGCTCAGCGGATAAGAACAATCCAAGAAACTGGAGTAAATAAGGTAGGGGAGTCTATTGATGGTGAGTTTATTGCTATTGTGAATTACTGTGCGATTGGATTGATTCAATTATTTCTAGGTGCATCTTCTGATGATATTTCAGCTGAACATGCAATTAGATTATACGAGGAGAAAACAGCTGAAGCATTCGAATTGATGCTAAAAAAGAATCATGATTATGGTGAAGCGTGGAGAGATATGAGAGTTTCATCTCTTACTGATATGATTATGATGAAAATTTTAAGAACAAAGCAAATTGAGGATAATAATGGTGAAACACTTATATCTGAAGGGGTTGATGCTAACTATCACGATATGTTAAATTATGCCGTTTTCGCACTGATTAAAATGATGGAAGCTGAAGAGTCTCAAAATAAAATAATATGAGGTTAAGAGAAAATAAGATCGAAATACAAGGTAGGTCATTGTTAATAAATGTAGTTGCTATTATTATTAACATTGTAGCCGTTTTTTATATTGCTAAAGGCTTTCATCAAAGTGCTGGTGATGGTGCAGTATTATATAAATCAATAGGTTTTGTGTTGTTGATTGCGAGTATTGTAGGATTGGTAGCGTTGAAAGGCATGTTCATGCTGTCTTATGTAGCACGGGCTTTTGTAGGTGGATTGTTCATTGTGTCAGGTCTTGTTAAAGCGAACGATCCATGGGGGTTTGCTTTCAAATTGGAGGAATATTTTTCTCCTATGGGTTTAGCATACGATATGCCTTTTTTCGAAATATTCTCACCATATGTTTTGCAATTGTCCATAATTATTTGTGTGGCAGAAATTGTTCTTGGTATTGCAGTTATAGTTGGTGGTAAAATAAAATTGACGTCCTGGTTATTGCTTATTATGATGCTTTTTTTTACTTGGTTAACGTACTATACCTTTTCATGCGTTTCACTAAGTGATTTAATGGCGGACAAAGGTGTTCCTTTTGATAGGGAGTGTGTTAGAGATTGTGGTTGTTTTGGTGATGCTTTAAAAGGCTCAGTCGGCAGATCATTAACACCTTATGAGTCATTTTGGAAGGATTTAGTATTATTTTATTTCGTTTTAATTATTTTCTTAAATCAATGGAAAATTGAATTGAATACATACAAGGAAAACTGGGTAATGGCACCTGCCGCACTGCTTGTTGTTATTTTCTTTTCATGGGTTTTTGGTTGGTATTTCCCTATTTTGTTTTATGTATTAACCATCCTGGGAGCTTATGTTGTTGGGAACATGAATATTGGCAAAGTAGCAAAGCCTTGGAAAATGGCAGGTTTCGTAGGTTTAATAGCTTTACTTTTTTCTTTGTATACTACTAACTACTTACCAATTAAAGATTACCGTCCGTATGCTATAGGAAATTCTATAATAGATCAGATGAACAATGGTAAGGATGAGGTTGCTACTTATTCTGTTATTTATAAAAATAAGCAAACAGGCCTCGAGGAAACTTTTGATAGTGGAGATTATGAAATTTATGGAGATACAAGTAAATATGTGTTTGTAAACACAAAAGTTAATGTCATAGAAGCTGGCAAGTTACCATCTATTAGTGATTTTGTTTTGGTTACTGATTATGAAAATTTATCGAGTGAAGAAAAACAAAACCCCATTCTTGATTCAATTATCAGTATGGATTTCGAAAATTATTATGAATCAAAATTGATAGTAAATTCCCGCCGTGGAGCTGATACCATAAATAAATACAATTATGCACCATTCTATGTTGATACAGCTTTTGGTGGAGACACCATTTTCTATGAAAGAGGTAAAGAGTTTTATGGATTAGTGGATTCGCAATCTCCTTTTAGAGTTAACGTAACAAACTATATATTGAGTTTGGACCAAGTTATATTAGTTACAATTAGAGATATAGAAACGCATAATGTTAATGCAATTGACCAGATCCTGGATATATATAAAAACGCTACAGAAAATGACGTCCCAATGTATATTTTAACACCTGCTTCTGATGATCAGATGGATAAATTTAAATCTGAAACAGGTCTAAACACCCCACATTTGTCAATTGATGGAGTAGAGGTCAAAATTCCAGTGCGATCAAATCCTGGTTTAATTCTGTTTAAAAATGCCGTGGTAGTTGAAAAGTATGGTAGTCGAAGCATTCCTAGCTTTGAAAGGATAATGGAAAAATTTTAAAAAATAGAAATGAAAAAATATATCATAGGCAATTGGAAAATGAACTTAGACTATGTTGAGGCTAAGACGTTAATTCAAAATATTGCTAAAGAAAAAGAAAACTTTGACACAGAATGCGAAATAGTAGTCTGTCCGTCATCACCTTACTTAAGCGTATTTCATGAGCTTCTGAAAGACAATAGTTGGATTAGATTGGGAGCGCAAAATGTGTTTTATGAAAACTCAGGACCATACACTGGTGAGTGTTCACCAATACAATTGACGAGTATCGGAGTACAATACGTCCTCGTAGGTCATTCAGAAAGAAGACAGTATTTTGGAGAAAATAATAAGTCTTTGTTCTTAAAGATAAAGGCAGCTATTGCGTCTGGATTAACTCCCGTATACTGCTGTGGAGAAGGTAATCAAGTTAGAGAAAGTAACGTGCACAAAGAGTTTGTTATTAGGCAGATAGAGGAGGTTTTGTTTCAGTTGAGTGCTGAAGAAGCTTCTAAAATTATTGTTGCATATGAGCCAATTTGGGCGATAGGAACAGGTCAAACTGCTTCAGCAGAACAGGCACAAGAAATTCATGCTTTGATTAGGTTAAAATTGAACCAGCAGTTTGGAGAAAAAACAGCGAATTCAATACCGCTTTTGTATGGTGGAAGCGTAAAACCAGAGAATTGTGCAGAATTATTTGAACAAAAAGATATAAATGGAGCTTTGGTTGGAGGAGCTTCACTAGAAGCTAGTAATTTTAGTAAAATTAGTAGTACTCAGTAATGAGGTACATTGAATTACATATTGAAGTATTTGAATTAGAGCCGTGGAGAGAAATAATCGTAACGGTACTAGCCGAAAATGGAGCAGAAAGTTTTGTTGAAACTAAAGCAGGGTGCTTAGCATATTTCCCAGAAAACAAATATCCCGGAATTGATAACTGCGGTCATCTCGATTACAAAGACAAAATAAAGTCTGTTACTGAGAAAATAATTGAAGATCAAAACTGGAATGCATCTTGGGAAAAAAACTTTGAACCTGTTTTTGTGGGTGATCAGCTGGCTATTTTAGCACCATTTCACAATCAAAATACAAAGCATCAAATAAAAGTGCTTATTCAGCCTCAAATGTCATTCGGAACAGGGCATCACCAAACAACATGGTTAATGTCTGAAAAACTGCTGTCTCTAAAAATAAAGGGGAAGACAATACTAGATATGGGCACTGGAACTGGAGTGCTAGCAATTCTGGCAGAAAAACTAGGTGCGAAAAAAGTTTTTGCTCCCGATATTGATGAGTGGGCTTTTAATAACGCTGTTGAAAATTGCAAATTAAATAAGAGTCAGAATGTACTAGTTGTGCACGGTGGAGCCGAGCTGTTAAAAGAACAAAAATTTGATATTTTAATTGCAAATATTAATAAAAATATTCTAATTCAGCAGTTTACAGATTATGCAAAAGTTGCAAATAAAGGAGCGCTACTGCTCTTGAGTGGCTTCTTTAAGACGGATATTGACGAACTTAAAGTAGCAGCTTTAAAGTCTGGCTTCATTTTTGAAAACAGTAGTAGCAAAGATGAATGGGCGCTTATGGAATTAATTAAAAATTAACCTCATGAAATACATATTTTATACTGTAGTAATTGGTTTGTCGTTAACAAGTTTTGGCCAAAACTTCTCAAGCGATCCTGCCACTTTTCTGAAAGATGTAGACAAATATATGTCTTCTGCAAACAGAGGTAAAACGAAAGAATTCATGGAAATTTTTTCGCCATTGTGGCTGAATGAATTCCCTGCAAATTACAGAGGTAAAGTAGTGTCAACAGCCAATTTAATCGTAGCTAAAAAACTACAGTCTTATCCAGATTTATATGGCTACCTATTTTCTGCTTACAGTTTCGTTAAAACTAAACAGCCGGCAGAGAGTTTTACATCATGGCATGTAACAATAGATAAACTCCTCGATTCTAAGAAAGTTCAGTCTTTCAAAAAATTTATTGAAACGTGCTCTGGAATGTTCGAAAATGGCACTATTTACTCAAGTTCAAAACACCAATGGATAGTCTCAGGCGGTGTTTACAGATTTGATTTCGAAAGAAATAATCCTAAAATATATTTTGATGATATTAAATTAGCATGTAAAGTTTTGAATAAAACTCAAAGCCGGAAGTCTAATAAATATAGCGATTCCGTTGTCGTAATTAATACCAGTGGAGTGTATCAACCATTTATAAATAAATTCACTGGTGATGGTGGTAACATTAATTGGGCAAAAACAGGTCTAGATGCAAAAGAAAATTTTGCTTCGTTGACTGACTATTCAATGTCCTTGAAAAGTACTAAACTAAGTACTGATAGTGCTTTGGTAACTACCGATTTTTATGAAAAACCACTTTGGGGTTCCTTTATTGATATGGCAAAATCACGTCAACCTGACGAAACAGGGTATAGTTATCCTCAATTTGTATCGTTCAGTCAAAAAATAATAAAAAAAGATATACTACCTGATGTCGATTATGTTGGAGGTTTTGCCCTTAATGGAGAGAACTTCATTGGAGTTGGATTGAATAATGAGCCATCAAACCTTATATTCTACCGTGATAAAAAGGCTTTTGTTAAAGCTGCAGCAATGAGGTTCAGTATAAATAAAACAGGTGTTTACGTAGAGGATTGTCGAACAACTATGTATCTCACAGCAAACGACTCAATTTTCCACCCAGGGTTAATATTAAAATACGATATCGAAACTATTGAACTAAGCAGAGATGTAAAAGGTTTGGCTCAAGCCCCGTTTTCTAACTCTTATCACAAATTAGATATGTACGTAGATAAAATAGTGTACAATAAAAACAATAATATGCTGACCCTCGATTGGAATTTTGGGAATAATAACAAGTTGGGTAAATTCGAATCAAAAGAATATTTTAATTCTGAGTTGTATAGCAAAATTCAAGGTCTTAGTCGTACTCATCCTCTTGTTGCTGTATATCAATATTTCTATAAATATGATAAGCAAACATATCCAATAAATGAAGCTGCAAATTACATGGGACTGGCAGCTGATCAAATGGTTCCAATTCTCTTAGATTTAGCGAATTACGGATTTATAACGTACAATAGTAGCGATAAAACAATCACAGTACTTCCCAAAACTAAAAAGTATATTGATGCTAGAGCGGGTAAAACCGATTATGATGAAATTGTGTTTACTTCTGATTTTAATGTCGTACCAAAACAGCCAATGACTAATCCGGATGGTTCAGAAAACAAAAACGCTGCAAGAATGAATCAACGTGCAGATGAAATAAATAAAAGAAAAACGTCTAAACTAAATTTTGGGACAATTAATTTGTCAACTCTTGATCTTGCTTTAAATGAAGTTGATCCCATAAAATTGTCCTCAGCTCAGTCTGTAATAGTTTTTCCAAAAGACGGCGAACTACTTATGAAAGCCAATCGAGATTTCCTATTTGCTGGGGCAATAAGTGCCGGAAAGGCCGAAATATATTTAGATAATGCAGAGTTTGAATACCAGGACTTCAAAATAAACCTTTCTGATGTAGATGCTACATTGTTTAGAGTACGACCAATTTTTGGAGGAACTAAAAGATTAATACCTATGTATTCTCATATTTCGAAGTTTGAAGGCGCACTGTTAATTGATGGTCCTAAAAATAAAGCCGGAAACGATAAAAAATTGACGGATTTCCCGAAGTTAAAAACAAACAAGAACTCATATGTATACTATAATAACAAAGAAATATACAAAGGAACGTACGATAGTGCTTCATTCTATTTTAAGTTAGATCCTTTTGAATTTGATAGCTTAGATAACTTCGAAGAAAGATCTTTAGCTTTTAACGGAGAAATGAGATCATCTGGAATATTTCCTGTTTTTAAGGAGTCTATAAAGATTCAAGAAGATTATTCATTTGGATTTAAAACAGTTGCACCTCAAGAAGGTTATCGTTTTTATGGGAATGATGCGAAATACAAAAATGATATTAGATTGAGCAATAAAGGGCTTAGAGGTTCTGGAGAAATTAATTTTTTAACATCCAATACGGTGAGTGAGGATTTTGTATTTTTTGCTGACTCCACCATGGGAATGTCAAATTTTATAAATAGAGCTCAAACTAAATCTGAAGGCATTGATGTTCCAGATGTTATTGCCAATAATGCGCTAGTTACCTACATTCCAAGAAGAAAAGTGCTAAAGACCGAATCCAAGAAAGAAAGTATGTATATGTATGATAAAGAAATGGTAATGTCAGGTGTAACCACACTTACACCAGATGGAATGGTTGGTGCTGGTGTTTCGTATTTCGGGAAAGCAGAATTCAAATCTAAATTAATGGATTTAAACCGCTGGTCAGTAGATGCAGATACTGCTGATTTTAATTTAGCTGATATTGACACAATAACGAAAAAAGAAAACATCACATTTGCAACAAACAATGTGAATGGACATGTTGATTTTAAGGAAAGAACTGGAAGATTTGAAAGTAATGACGGTGTGTCAATTGTAGATTTTCCGCAAAACCAATATATATGCTATATGGATATTTTTAATTGGTTGATGGATGAAGATCTTCTTGATATGGAAAAAAAGGATAGTGACCTGTCTATTGAGTCTGATTTGGATCTGGCTGAATCAAATTTTTTCTCAGTTAATCCAAAACAAGATTCTCTGAATTTTAGGTCGCCAAAAGCCAGATTCGACATAAAGTCAAAAATTTTAGATTGTCAGGACGTAGAATACATTGATGTAGCTGATGCTAGGATTACGCCGGTGGATAAGAAAATTATTGTTTATAAAAAAGCAAAAATTGACCCTATGCAAAATGCGACTATTGTAGCTAATTTTATTACAAAATATCATACAATAACAAATGCGTACGTCGAAATTAAAGCGAGAAAAAAATATTTAGCAAGTGGAGATTATAACTATATTGATTCTAAAAATAATGAGCAACTTATTCATTTCGATAAAATTACTCTCGATACAGCATTTCAAACAACTGCCGCAGGTAAAATTGAAAGCGAATCTAATTTTAAGTTAAGTGAGCAATTTGATTTCTATGGTGATGTGTACTTGAAAGCTTCAACTAAATTCATGACATTTGATGGGGCAACTAGAATAAATCATAACTGTGATCAATTTGCCAAAAACTGGATGAAATTTAAAGCGGAGATCGATCCGAATAAGATTCTTATTCCGGTAAATGATAAAATGCAAGACTTAGATGGTAACGATATTGCAGTTGGTTTAGTCCTAAGAAATACTAACGATTATGATAGTCTTGGAGTTTACCCAGCATTCTTATCCTCACTTGAAAATAAGGCAGATAAATTATTATTTACTTCATCTGGGGTTTTAACCTATAATGCTCAAGCTAGTGAATACAGAATATCGAGTAATGAAAAATTGATTAACAGAGCTGAAAAAGGAAATTATATTAGCTTGCATACTAAAAGCTGTTCTATGAAAGGTGATGGGCTAATCAACTTAACTGCTGAAATTCCTGATGTTGAATTGTATACAGTTGGAACAATCGATTATAGTGCCGCCAACAACAAAACCTCTATGAACTTGTCAGGAAGTATTTCACACTTTTACGATCAAAAAGCAATGGAATTTATGTCAAATGCAATTGTAGAAACGAATGGATTAACTGGAATTGACTTTAATAGAACTACGCTCGAACAGTCCATAAAAGAACTGATTGATGAGGAAACTGCTGAAAATTACAAGTCTGATTACACAATTAAAGGCGAAATTAAAAAAGTGCCAAAAGACATGGCTAAGCCAATTTATTTTACAAATGTCAAATTGGAATGGAGTGATAGAAATAAAGGTTTCATTTCCAAATCGATCTCTGGAATTGCTAACTTATATGAAGTGCCAATTCTCAAGGACTTTACAGTTAAGTTCGCTATTTCCTATTCAGTAAAGAATGCTGACAGAGGAGATAAATTGATGTACATGGTTAACTTGCCTGGTGCAAAATATTATTACTACCATTTTGAAAGGTTGAAAAAGGCGGCAAAATTGCAAGTGTTTACAACAGATAAGCTGCTTGAGTCGTATTTATTGGAGCTTAAAGAAGATAAAAGAAAGCAGAAAAAGCTTCAATATCAGTTTAGTAACAAGACTATCTACATTGCGCAGTTCAAAAGTTTATTTGGTGAGTAAATGTGACCACAAAAATATTTGAACCTTTGTAACTTATAGTAGTATTGTATATTAACGCTTGCAATAAATAATAATTTGAATTTATATCTAAGAAATATTGCTTTTATATTTTTTTTGCTAATCAGCTTTACTGTTAGAAGTCAAACAACTGATGATATCAAAAAAGAGGCAGATGGACTTTTTGACAAAGAACAATTTGTACAGGCAACACCGCTATATCTTCAATTGTTAAATGTGGAACCTAGAAACCATGAGCTCAACTTTAAATATGGAGCGTGTCTAATATATAGTGCTCAGGATAAATCAGAGTCTATAAGGTTTCTGAACTTTTCAGTGAAAAGTGCTTCCATTAACCCTTTGGCGCATTATTATTTAGGAAAAGCATACCATCTTAATTTTCAGTTTACTAAAGCAATAACTTCCTATACCAAATTCAAGTCGGTGGGCTCGCAAAGTGATCAGAAGAAATTTAATGTTGATGCCAATATTAACGCCTGTAAAAATGGAAAGCAGCTACTCACAAATATCACTGATATGATTGTGATGAACAAAACAGAGGTGAAACAACAAGATTTTTATGAGTTATATAAACTCAACAATATTGGAGGTTCACTACTAGTAACTGACATATTTCAAACAAAAATTGACAAAAAGTTAGGTCACCGTCCCATTATTTATTTTCCAGACAACTCTCCATATATATTTTACTCAAGTTATGGGGAGAATGGTAATACAGGATTGGATATATATGTGAAACAAAAGCTCCCTAATGGTAAATGGAGTGAAGCAGTTAAAGTGGTAGGTGATGTAAATACCGATTTAGATGAAAATTATCCGTTTTTAAGTCTTGATGGCAAATACTTATATTATTCCAGTAAAGGTCACAATTCTATGGGAGGATATGATGTTTTTAGATCAAAGGTTATTGTAGAAGGCTCTTCGTTTTCAAAACCCGAGAATATGGACTTTGCAGTGTCATCACCAAATGATGATATATTGTACATTGTTGACAGTCTGGACAGAACTGCATACTTTTCTTCAGCGAGGGAAAGTCAAAACGGAAAGTTATATGTGTACGAAGTTAGGGTTGAAAAAATTCCAATGCAACTAGCAGTGTTAAAAGGCGAATTTGTAAATGAAATTGATCCAGGAAACAAAAGCATAAAGGTTGAAGTAATCAACTTTGCAACAGGAACCTCCGTAGGTACATATAATTCATCCCCTGGTAGCGGCAGCATTTTAATGACCATCCCCAAAAGCGGTAAGTATACATTTGAAATGACAGTTAAGGGCAATTCTGTCACTCACAGAGCAGAAGTTTCAATTCCTTACATCAAAGAGTTTAGACCTTTAAAAGTGGATTTGATTCATAAGCTAAATAATGAGCAAGAAGTAATAGTGCTAAAAACTCGATTTGATGATAAATTTGATGATCCCACTGCAATTATGGCAAATGTTTACCAAAAAATTAGTAAGCTAGATCCAAATTCTAATAAATATGATATTGATTCGCTGAATAAACTGCGGAATTCGGATGCAATATTCGCTGAGGCAGGAATTGATAAATACAGTACTCGTGAAGACATACAAGAATTATTGTCGAAAGCAACCACAAATAATACAGATAGTAAAGCAGCTCTCGAAATCAATTCTTTCATTGCTCATAATATGGCAGCTTCAAAACAGACACAAGCAGAAAAAAAACTGGCAGAAGCAAACAGATTATCTCAAGAAGCAGTCGAAAGTTCCGATCCTAATTCGCAAAAATCACTATTTACAAATGCATATAAGTTAACGGAAGAGGCTAAAAAGTTAAATAAAGAAGCATCAGTGTTTGTCAACCTAGGAGAAAAACTAGAAACTGAAATTAAACAAAAAGATAAAGATATAGTATCGTTAAATTCCGCTTTGCTAGCTGCAAAAGCTCTTGGCGAATCTGACGGGCAAGCATTGAATGAATATGTTGAAAAAAATACAGCTGTTTTATCTCTAGCCAGTGAAACAGATGTAAATGTTGATGTTTTGGAAAAAATTGAAGCTGAAGGGAACGTAAAGCGAAAAGAACTAAATAAAATTTCAGAAAAACTTGATGACCTAAGCGACAGAGAGGATGCAATAAAAACAAATATCGAAAATACAGAAAGTAAAATATTAAATACTAAAAAGAAAAAAGAATTAGAAGCTCTTGAACTACAAAAACAGTCTTCAGAAAGTGAATTGGAGTTGATTGTTAACGAAATTGACAAGTACAAAACAAAGCAAGAAAAATTTGGTGAAAATGATATTAGCACAATTGCATTGGTTGACGCAGTGTCACAAATAAAGTCTGAGAATAACTATTCAGAGGAAAATACTGCTGCAATTTCAAATACTCAAAAATTGAAAATTAAATACAGTGTTGATGATCAAGCATTCATTACTGAGCTGAATGCTTTAGAAACGATATTGGCTGACAATGATATTTCTGGTGAAAGTATAGATTTGACTAACTTGAATCAATCTACTGTTATACCAGTTAAATATAAGACTGTAGCTCAGGCGGAAGCAAGAATCGAGGAAGTTCTTATTGAACTATCTTCTGCAACTGATGAATCAAAAAAAGCGGCTTTACAAGATGAACTAGCCGAACTAAACAAAATAAAAGAAGAGAAAATAAAAGAGGAAAGTGTTGCAATAAAACCCATTTTAAAATCTGATTTAATTTCAGATTTTAACGAACAGCAATCTAAAATAGTAGCAATAAAAAATATAGAAAAACAAAAAGCTGCTCAAGCTAAACTAAATTCCTTAGTAATAAAGTCTGCTAACAAACGTAAGGATCAATTAGAGGATATCAATAATTTATCAATTCAAGAAGAAAATGAGATATCCCAGCTAGAAAACATTATATCTTCTGCAGAAAAAGAACTAAACGACTATGAAAACTGGAAAGAGGCTGTTAAAAATAAGGAGAATTCTGCTGATTTCACTTATGAAGATGCGTTGATGTCTTCCAATTCAGAGTATGAAGAAAAATTAAGCGATATCCAGTCGAGTGATTTAACCGACGAAGAAAAGACTGAAGAGTTAAGAGTATTAAACACAACAACTCTATCAAATGCAAAAGAAAAATTACAAGAAGCCGAAGCCCGACTAAGTAGTGATCCCGAAAACGAATTAGCAGTAAAAGAAAAAAGACAGTATAGCAGGCTGGTTAGTGAGTTAGAAACTACAGGGGCAATCCCATTAATTGATCCCATATCCAAGGAAAGTCCTGCAACTGTCTCAACAAAAACAGGTAAAGACGAACTTTTATCAAATTACAACTCCAGTCTTAGTAAAATTGAAAATTCTGCAATCAATGACCTTGACAAAGAAAAAGCTAAATTGAATATAAATTCTCAACTTTTTACTAGAATTAATTCTGAAATCCAAAGTATAAACAGCAATTCAAATGCTAGTAAATCAAAAGAAGGAAAAAATGCCCTAAATGAATTGGCTAAACTAAAAACTGAAATTGAAAATGAAATAGCTTCGAGCAAAGCGATTATTGATAAAAAAGTGGAAGATGATCCAAGCCTTGCGAACTCAGTTGAATCAATCGCGGTAAATTACACGACAAATTCTTATCAAATAAACGAATTAAGTACTGATTCAGAAAAAAGTGAAGCGATAAAACAACTAAATGAAAAAGCAGTAAAAGCTATTGAAGCTGAAATTAAGAAAACGAAAATTGCTAATGCAACCAATCCTAGAGAAGAATTACAATACGAAATTCAGGAATTACAGACTATAAAAAAAGAATTGGAAGTAAACAGCGATAAAGATTATTATGGCGTCGTTACTCTCGATTCCGAAGTTAATTTAAAAGAGGTGAAAGGAGGAACTTCCATCCAGGAAATTGACCCAGAATTTAATTTGAAAATTGAAACAATTTCTGAAGATGCGATATCTCAAAAAGATTTGGAACGAAGGAAAATTGACCTATTTGAGAGTACTCTTGCAAAAACAAACAGAGAGATCAGAAGAGTACAAAATGGAATTAAATCTTTTCCCGAAAATGAAAAACAACTCAAAAAAAGAAAAGAAAGTCTCGAGGAAATTAAAGAAATTTTAGAAGATAAATTGTTTGAAAGTAAAGCTATTTCTGGGGAGTCTGCAATAGCTTTTGCAATCAGTGTTGATGTGCAAGATGCAAATCCTAACTATCTTGAAAGAGTAAACGAAATTGCCAAAATAAATGATGAAAGAGAAAAAGAAGCTGCAGTAGTCACACTTAATAATGAAACAGTAGAGCTTATTGAAGAAAAAATATCCGTAATAAAAGCGGATATGAATTCAAATGGGAGAGACAGTAAGAAAGTATCTTTGATTCAGAAATACAATCAGCTAATAGCAGAAATTGAAGCGAACCCGCAATTGCCAGCAAAAGGTAGTGTAGAGTTCGGGGGTAATAGCAATATTAGTCAAATCGATAACGAAAAATCAACAGAGTTTCCTGTAATATACAAAACTGTTGATATTAATGAAGCAATCCCTACTTACAAAAATGAAATTGATAGTATCACAAATGCAGTTATGCCGCTGCGTGATAAAGAAACTTTAAAAATTGAATTGTATGAAAGATCAATAAATCAATTGGAACTTCAAGCTAAAGAATTAGAAACCTATAGTAGAATTAATTCTCCAAATAAAGAATATGCTGAAGAAAAGCTAAAGAATATTAAAACTATTATTGAAGTACTTAACGAGGAGAGGAATGTGAGTAATGAAAAGCTGGTAAACGTCTTAAATCCGCAAATATTTGTTGGAATTTCTGATATAATGCCTGATTTCGAAACTCGAAAGGAAAAAATAGAATATGAAAATTCCACTGTTATCGATAAGTTACAGAAAACGAACGAATTAAACAATGTTTTAATTTTTGAGATCGAAAATAAGATTAATGAATTAGAAGCTGCTCAAAAGGAGGAGTTTAGCTTAACGCGAAGTGAAAACATTGAGAAATTAAACGAACTTTTAGGTGCAGTCAATGAAGATGTAGAGGCAACAAATGCTATAATTAAAGAGTCAGAGCAAGAAGTTGAATTAGTGGAGAGTGGAGAAAATAAATTTGAACCTCTGAATCCTAATAATTTTAAAGAAGATCTTGAAGTAAGTAAGTTGAATCTAATTAAAAAAGATGTCAAATTAGTTAAAACATTCGAAAAAGATATCGCTAGATTGAATCGTAAAAAGGCTCGTTTGTCAGGAAATGATGCAGCAAAAGTTCAAAAAGAAATCGATAAAACAATAGCAAAACAATCAACTATCCAAAATAGATTAATTACAGATTTAGAAGGAGTGATTGATGAGAAATTATGGACAGAATTGTCTGCTTCAAAAGAAAATTCAATCAAATTAAAAGGAGCGAGTATGTATAGCGAAGAAATTCGAAATGCTGAAGAAGGAATATTGATTGCTGAAGCTAAAATAGAAAGAGCAAAGAAATACAGAAGAGAAGCAGCAACCATAAAAAATCAAGTTGTAGCAAATACTGTTTTGCAAAAAGCGGCGCATCTAGAGTATGATGCCCAGCAAATTTTAGAGTCTTCTAATGCAACATTAACAACTGCTGCGATAGTTTCAGAACTCACTATTTCTGATCCAATTATAGTTGATGTAGATCCTTCAGTTGAAAATCGTTCATCCAGTAGCTTGTATAAGTTATCAAATGATATTGAAAGAAGAGCATTTGCAGCAGAAGATCGAGTTTCCCAACTTTCCGACACTTTATTGAGAGTCAAAAAGAAATATAGAGATGCTATTTTGCTTGAAATCGAGCAAGTAAAAGCAGAAGAAAATCGCCTACTAGCGAAAGCAGATGATATTAGACTAAAAGCAGATGAAGTAGCTCAGCAAGAAAAAGAACTATTACTTGTAAAGCCAAATTCTCCAAAAAAGGATATTCCAAAAACTGAGCAATTATTGGCACTCAAATCACAAACTTATTCTGACTATTACCAAGAATATTCAAATGCTGAAAGTAAAATTAATGAAGCAAATGAAATTCAAAATAAAATTGATGAGCTAAAGAAAGAAGTTTCTAAAATAGTCCGAAAAGCAATTGTTTTGGATAATGGAGTCACTATGGAAGATCACCAATCAAATCCTAAAATAATAGCCTTATTAAGTGAAATTGACGATTTGTCTAATTCACAAAACTTATTAAAGAAAGAAGCGATTACTAATTATAAAAATGCTAGTCAAATTCTGAATACTTCATCTCTAAATGATAATACCAAAGAAAGTATTGTTGCAATGGTGCAGAGAGGTATACTTCCTGAAACAAAAGTCGAGTTGACAGCAATTGACGTGGCAAATACTGCAACTGCACCTGTTATTTCACAGCCAAACATTAATGAAGTTCAAAACAATCAAAACAGTAATATCACCCCTCAAGGGCAGCCAGTAGAAACAAATGAGCCAATTCTTGCAGAAGCTTCATCTGATTTCATCCCACCAAACAAACTAGATGGCCAACTATTCAGAATTACTGAGTCTGCAGTATATTCTGTAACAAATCCGATTCCTGTCAATGGAAGTCAGCCAGAAGGTTTAGTATATAAAGTACAGGTTGGAGCATTTAGAAATCCTCTACCACCAGAAACCTTCAGTAAGTTTGCTCCTATTTCGGGCGAAGAATTAAATTCAGGTGTGACAAGGTATATGGTAGGGTATTTTACAAATTTTTCACCAGCCAATACTGCCAAATCTGATATCAGAAATATTAATGGGTATGGAGACGCCTTTGTTGTTGCTTACTTTAACGGAGAAAAAATAACAATAAGTAGAGCAAAAGAACTTGAAGAAGATGGAGTAATTCCAGGTAATGTAAGTATTACAGCTAGTAACCAAGAAGTAGATACCCCACCTAAAAATCAAAGTAATACAGCAGTTATACAAGCACAAAATAGTTTGGAAAATCAAACTAATACAGTGGTCAATAGTAGTACTCAACCGGTTTATGATATTTCAAAGCAAAATGTTATTGAGCCTGTGACTTCGATAGATAGATCAAAAATTGAATATTATACATCTGTTCCGGATGCAGCCGAGGCTAGTCAAGTTGAGATTATTAACGGATTGTTTTATACTGTGCAAATCGGGGTCTATAGTAAACCTGTTCCTTCATCTGAACTATTTAACGTAACCCCACTAAACAGCCAATTAACTAAAAGCGGCAAAGTAAGATATTCTACTGGGATATATACCCAAATTGATGAAGCTATAAAAAGAAAAAATGATCTTATCAACACTGGAATTGTAGATGCATTTGTGACTGCATATTATAATGGAGACAGAATTTCTATTATCGAATCAAAAAAGTTAGTTTCTGATAATGGTCCTTCAGTATTAGCTACAGGTAAAACAATTAGTGAGGTGGCGGGGGTGCCAGCATCAAGATTTAGTAAGGAGAATGTGTATTATCGAATCTTAATAGGTAAATATGAAAGCACTGTTCCTAGCAATGTCGCAAATTATCTCTTTAATGATGATGGTATTTTCTTTGAAACAGAAATTGACGTCGAAAATACAATATATTTATATACTCAAAAGTTCTACAGTTTATCTGAAGTTAAAAAAGGCTTAAAAGAAATAAATGAATTAGGATTCGAGAACATGGAAATTCTCTCATATTATAACATTCAAACAATTCCGTTTAACGAAGCACAAAAGATAGTAGATAATGAACCAATTGACAAATTAACAGAATTGGAAGCTCCAGAAGGTATCAATGCTGACAAATTATTTTTCGAACCAGAAGCAATTTTTTATAAAGTTATTATCACTGTTGGTGATGAGACCGTAAGCATTAAAGGGAGGGCTGAAGCAGGAACAACATATCAGTTTAGTGAGAGTGTAGGTCCTGATGGGGTAGGCATAATTACGTCTAAAAAGCTTGATTCATTTGCTGAGGCTGGTGAATTGATAAAGAAACTTAACACAATAGGTGTTATTTCAACGAGAGTTGAAGCTTACCATAAACAGTCACAAATCAATTTAAATAAAGCTCAAGAATTAAAAGGTAGATAGATTATGTCAGATACGTTAGTGCAAGAAAAAAAGTTGTTAAATTCATCAGCTACAGAGTCCAATACAATTCTGGTTTATAATGATGACGTAAATACATTTGATTATGTCATTGAATCTTTGATTAAGGTGTGTAAGCATAATTCTGTTCAAGCTGAACAATGCACTTGGATTATTCATCACAACGGTAAGTGTGCCGTTAAAAATGGTAATTATGAAAATTTAAAACCATTGCAAGATGCTTTAGTTGAAAGAGGAATTGATGCAAAAATTAAGTAATTCTAGGTTTATAAGTAAAAGATTCATATTTTTGCATTCCCAATATTTTGGCCTCGTAGTTCAACTGAATAGAATTCCACATTACGGCTGTGGCGGTTGCAGGTTTGAATCCTGCCGAGGTCACAAAACAAAAAACTCAACTTCATTAGTTGAGTTTTTTGTTTAATTGACATTTCGAATACTGCTTCCCTATCCACTAGATATAATATTATTTAATTTCTACAGTGTTCATAGACAGTGTTTTGCTGTTGTATTGTTATAATTATTTTGAATTAATTTAAAAAAAGTTTGCGAGTTGATAAAAGGGTATTACCTTTGCGCCTCCCAAACGAGGGGGGGTGTTTTTTGAAGTTTAAAAATTTCGGTTAAT
>JBGCGA010000122.1:0-21742 GCA_045110285.1 Crocinitomicaceae bacterium
TCAAATATTGTTTATGGCGCTTCCGATCCAAATAGAGGAGCAGGAAGATTAGCGGAAAATATTTATCATCCTAAAACAGTCATTACAGGAGGAGTTTATGCGGAGCCATGTCAAGTTATTTTACAGGAATTTTTTCAGAAGAAGCGGAAATAGTTCAATAAGAAATCTACTACTGTATAATAAACTTCTTTACGATAATGTCATTTTCAACAGCAATTTTGATAAAATAAATTCCTGAAGAATAATCACCAGTATTAATAGTTTCTGTTGAAAAGTTTTCATTGTAAATCTCTTTCCCAATACTGTTATAAACAGAAAGGGAAGTATATTTTAATGAAGTTTCTATTGTAATATTATCAGAAGCCGGATTAGGAAAAATATTTACTTGTGATTCATTTTCAACCTCGCTATTTTCTATTCCAAGTGAGAGCTGGCAATCTGCTTCGAGGGCAAAAATATTAATGTTTTGAGGCGTATATGAATAGTCAACTGAGCCATTTGAAATATTAATTGCCATTACCATATTTACATTTTGGTCATTTTCTCCGAGTACAATTAACCTGTTATGTTCAAAGTCGAAAGTAGATCCCCAAGCATAGTCCTCTAAAATTGCTGGTAAATACGTGATAATTGTTGATTCTGAATTGCTTAACATGTCGATTTCTACCAAACTTAAATTCCCTCCACCAGCTGGATATACCAAAGAGTAGATTTTATTTCCCAAACGTTCGAGTAAAAATACACCTTCAGCATTTACATACACTTCATCTATTGAACCGTCAGTAATATCAACTGCAATAATTTGCTCATTGCCACTAGCATCTTCAGCAATTGTTAGTATTCTTTTATTTAGATGGTCGAAAGAAACAACTTCTGGATTATAGCCACTTAGTTCAGTCTGATTATAGGTGTGTATAGTTGTTTCACTACTATCAATAAGATTAAATTTCACTAGTTTCAAATTACCTGCAGCAATTGGAGTAACAATAGAATAAGCAAATGAATTTGAGAATTCAATACAACTCACTTCGTAGCCTGTTACTTGGTAACGGGACAAGATGGTCCCATCTGTAACATCAATTGAAATAATTTGTTGATCTCCACCAGCAGTATATGCCGCAGTAATTAGTTGGTGATTAGAATTATTGAATGACACTGCGTCTGGATTGAAATCATCAAGTTCAGACGATAAATATGTTTTTACTGAGTATTGTGTATTATTTACTAAATCAAATTCAACTAATTGAATGCTCCCTCCTGCAGTTGGCCTTACTAAGGAATAAACTTTCGAGCTTTGAGAAAAGCTATTGAAATTCAAAACTAAAAAGAGGCTAAATAGAATTTTCATAAAGTTTTTTTACGGCAAAAATAGGTATTTTATGGCTTTTCAGTTACACAGGCTAGTTATAAAAATAAAATTGAGAAAAAACGAGTGTAGGTATTAAGTACTATCTTTGTATTCAATGCCAAATAACGTCAATTCCTTAACTTTTCCAAAAGCAGAAAAACTCTGTTCAAAACGGATTATTGAGCAAATTTACGAACGAGGAAAGAAAATAAAGTCTTATCCGTTTATTCTAAATTATTTAGAAGTGGGGCCTGATTTTGAGATGGCATTTCCGGTTCAAATTGCCACAGCAGTGCCCAAACGAAGAGTTAAATTGGCAGTGAAAAGGAACAGATTGAAACGGCAAATTAGAGAAGCCTACCGTTTACATAAATCGGGAATGATTGAAGATGTGGTAGCAGAAGATAAAAGGCTGGCACTATTTTTACTTTATATAGGTAAAGAACCAGAGTCCTATCATTTTATTGAAAAAAAACTAATTTTACTTCTGGACTCTTTAAGAGTTCAATTAAAGCAAAAAACAAATGAAGATTAAACAGAGCTTATTAGCAATTACCTTATTTTGGTCAACGCTATTGTCGGCACAAATGATGCCCGAGTACGATACAGATTTTGAAATTCTAAAGAATTTGGAATTGCTCGAAATGGTATACAAGAATATCGACTTGTATTATGTTGATGAATCGAACCCAGGTGAATTAATGAAAACTGGAATTGATGCCATGCTGGCTGAATTAGACCCATACACTAATTATATTCCTGAGTCAAAAATGGAAGACTATAAATTGATGACCACAGGACAGTATGGTGGCATTGGTGCAATCATTCGTCAGGTGAAAGATGATGTTATGGTAATTGAACCTTACGAAAATTTTCCTGCTCAAAAAGCCGGATTAATTCCAGGCGATATTTTTATTGAAATTGATGGGAAAAATGTTGAGGGCTTAAGTTCTCCTGAAGTGTCGGCTAAATTAAAAGGACAGCCAGGAAAAGAACTAAAAGTGAAAATTAAAAGACAAGGAAATGTAATGGACTTCACGCTTGTTAGAGAAGAAATTAAAATGAGCCCAGTTCCTTATTCTGGACTAGTGGCTAATCAAATTGGATACATCAAATTAACTTCGTTTACACAAACTGCAGCTAAGGATATTTATGATGCGTATAATGCGCTAAACAAAACTGAAAAAATCGAAAAGTTGATTATTGATCTTAGAGGAAATGGTGGTGGATTGTTAATGCAAGCCAACCAAATAGTCAATTTTTTTGTTGAAAAGGGTAGTGATATAGTTGAAATAAAGGGAAGAATGGAAGGAGTGAATCAGGCCTACACCGCAAAAGCAAAACCGTTAGATAAAAACATTCCCATTGTAATTCTGGTTGATGGCGGATCGGCTTCGGCAAGTGAAATTGTTTCTGGAGCTTTACAGGATTTAGACAGAGCGGTTATAGTTGGTGAAACCACATTTGGAAAAGGGTTAGTTCAAAGGCCTTTGGACTTAAAATATAATGCTAAAATTAAGGTAACTATAGCAAAGTATTATACGCCGAGTGGACGCTGTATTCAAAAATTAGATTATTCTACAAAAAAATTGGGTAAAAGTGCTGAAGAAATGTCAGAGGATGGGTTAAAAAAATTCAAGACAAAGAACGGAAGAACAGTAATTGACGGAAGAGGTGTTGAGCCAGACGTTAAAATTGATTTAGAAACCTTTAGCCGTTTAACATCCTTATTAGTAGTTGAAAATTTAATTTTTGATTACGCAAGTAAGTATAAAGTTGAGCACGAAAGTATAGCTAAGCCCGGAGAATTTAAATTGTCTGAAATTGAATATGCTGAATTTAAAGCCATGGTATTGGCTAGCGATTTTGATTATACAACTGCAAGTAGTGAAGTTTTAGAAGACTTAAAAAAAGTAGCCGAAAATGATGGTGTTTATGCAGAGAATGAAGCATTATTTAATCAGTTAAAAGAAGCATACAAACCATCACGATCTCGTGATTTAGATCAATATAAAAGTGAAATTATTGACTTACTTGAAGATGAAATTATAGGAAGGTATTACTACCAAACTGGTAGAATTCAGCAGTCTTTAATTGAGGATAAATATATTTTGGAGGCAGTTAAAATATTAAACGATAAAGCTCGTTATAATAGCATACTCAATATCCAAAATTAATGCATGTTCGACAAATGGTTTAAAGCGCCTGTACATTTTCATTTGCAGTTTGCTGCCCTATGTATCCTCACAATTGGCGTATGTACTTCTAACGTTTTAATGAGTATAGGTACCATTTGGCTTATGTCAAATTGGATCTTAGAAGGTCATATTGAAGAAAAACTGAAGCGATTTACTGGCGAGCCAATTTTATGGGTTTTCTTGTTTCTGTTTTTTTATGGAATGTTGTCATTGCTTTGGAGTACCAATGTTGAATATGGTATTCATGATTTGCGGGTGAAGCTACCATTACTTGTTGTTCCATTGGTAATGGCCACAAGTTCACCGATTCCAAAAAAGTATTTTTACATCATTCTTTATTTGTTTTTAGGAACCGCAGTATTTACTTCTGTTTGGAATTATTTCCAGTTCAAAAGTCACATTTCTGAGGTTAGTGATATTAGACAAATGAGTCGATTTATTTCGCATGTTAGGTTGTCTATCCTAATCAATTTCGCCTTGTTTTTTACGTATTATTTAGTGTTAAAAAGGAAACTAAATCTCCTTATTTTAATTCCGGTTATTTTATGGCTGTTATTTTATCTCTATCAATCACAAGTCGTAAACGGTTATGGCCTGTTCCTTATTTTAATATTACTGACGTTTATTTATTGGGTTTACCATCTTAAGAATAAAATCTTGCAAAAGTTAATTAGTTTAGTTTTTATACTTTCTATTATTGTTATCATTATAGGTATTATCACGTTATGGCGAAATGCAAAAATTGAAGTGCCAAATGTTGATTATGCTAATCTGGAATTGTATACCGCAAATGGAAATGGATATTACCATCAAAAGAATACAAAAATAACGGAAGATGGTAAGCTAGTTTACATGTATATTTCTGAAAAAGAGAGTCGACCAGCATGGGCCAAACTATCTGATGTTCATTTCGATAGTTTAGACCGAAAAGGACAGCCTATTGCTGGAACAATTTATCGTTATATGACTTCTAAAGGTTTAAGGAAAGATTCAATTGGTTTTTTAAGTTTAACTAATACTGATGTTCAAAATATTGAAAATGGTTTTTCAAATTTTAAAATAAATCGAGGGCTTTCGGAAAAAATAAGAGATTTGAAAACTCAGTTTTTTATGTTAAAATCGAATGGTGATCCAAATGGCAATTCTTTGATTCAGAGACAGCTTCATTTGCTAGCTGCAGGGTCGATTTTACAGGGCCACTGGTTATTTGGTGTTGGCGTTGGAGATGTCCAATTGGCATTTTCTGAGGCCTATCAGTTAAATGACAGTTTACTCAAAGTTGAAAATCAGCACCGAAGCCATAATCAGTTTTTAACGATATGGATTAGTCACGGATTAATTGGCTTTATTACTCTGATTTTGTTGTGGTTTATTCCATTTATCACCCATCTTAAAACGTGTGATTATTTATTGTGTGTCGTACTGTTGGCATTTGGATTCTCATTTCTTTGGCAAGATATGTTAGAAACCCAGGCAGGAGTTACTATTTTTGCATTATTCTATAGTTTAATGGTTTTCAAATCACGAAAAAATGTCACGGATTGATAAATTCATTTGGTCAGTAAGATTATTTAAAACGCGTTCGATAGCTGCGGATGCTGTCAAAAAAGGGCGAGTTTTAGTAAACGATCAGGAGATTAAAACCGCAAAAGCGGTGAAAGTAAATGATGTTATTTCAATTAAAAAGTCAGGCATTCATTTTATGTATAAGGTGCTTGAATTAAATGAAAAACGTGTAGGAGCAAAATTAGTTGAGCAGTTCATTGCCGATATTACACCTGTTGAGGATGTTGAAAAGTATAAAACCATTCAGGCTAATCAACAATACTACAGGCATATGGGATCAGGTCGTCCGACAAAAAAGGACAGAAGAGACATTGATGATTTTTGGAACTAGAGTTGACTGATAGTATAATCAGTATTTGATATTTCCCCAGGTCTGGCCATGTTTTTTGCATTTTAGCAATTAACGTTTTTTAGTTGAAAACCTGTAACCAATCGCCCTATTTTGGCGCTATAATACCATAACTTTGTGAAGTTAAACCTAAATCAGGTTATTCGGCAAACAATCTTGTTTTTTAATTTCAAGATTTTTAATACGGTATTGTAAATGAAAAAAGCGTGGAAAATTATAAAGAAGACTCTACTTTGGGGAAGCTTTGTTTTCCTATTTTTAGTCACAGTTATAACTGTATTATTAAAAATTTATGAAAAGGACATAAAGAAGTATGCTGTTGAAGAAATCAATAAATACTTAGCAGTAAAAGTTGATGTGCAAGATATAGACATTGCTTTTTTAACCAGTTTTCCATACGCGTCACTCGATTTTCAAAAAATCATTATCAAAGATAATTATGAAACTATAAGCAGTGATGATACCCTTTTTTATGCCAAAAACCTGTATTTGAGCTTTAGTGTTTTTGATATTTATAATGAAGACTACTCAGTAAAAAATATAGAAGCTAGTCAAGCAGTCTTAAAGCTAAAGACTGCGGAAAATGGCGAGATTAACTACAATATTACAAAACCTAGTAAGGATACATCAGAGAGTAAATTCGAATTTGCCGTTGAAGTTTTAAAGCTCGACGACTTGGAATTTGAATACGCTAATATGGCGACAAAGCAATTCTATGTGTTTAATTTAAAACAAGCAAAAATAAAAGGCGATTTTAATGAGACAGAGTACGAACTCAGTGCGGAAGCAGGCCTATATATCCATCAAATCAAAACCAATTCTTTTTCAATCATTACCCAAAAAAATGCAGATCTAGACTTAAAATTAAATATCAATACAAAATCTAAAACATACAATTTTACAAAAGGTGATTTCACTATTGAGCAAATGCCCTTTAAGATATATGGAGAGATAATGGATGACTATATTGATTTAGCCATTGACGGAGATCAAATAGACATGGATAATTTGTCAAAAACAATTTTAAATAATTCGATTGAAGTGGCTAATTCTTATCAAGGCGAGGGTAGTGTTTCTTTTAAATCTAAAATTGTAGGAGAGCTCCAGAAAACAAGTATGCCTAGTATTTCTGCTTCGTTTTCAATTGTTGACGGGAAAATAACTCACCTTGAAAATAACCTCACAATTACCAAAATAAACGTGAAAGGAAGGTACAATAATTCACAGCCAATGCATCAAGAAGTTTTAGTTTTTGATGAAATGAAAATGAATTTATTAGGTAGCTATGTTGAAGGCCACACAGAATTGGTTGATTTTGCTGTACCAACATTTAAAGGCGAAATTGAGGGCGAAGTAGATCTTGAAAATGTCCATGCATTTTTTCATTTACCAAGTATAAAAACACTAGGAGGAAAGGTAGAATTTAATACAACTTATGCCATTCAGTTTAAAGATATTCAATATAATCCGCAATTGTTCGATATTAGCGAAACCAAAGGACAATTTGCCTTAATGGATGCATCATACCAAGGATTGACAGACAATGTTCTCTATCAAAAAATTAATGGCAATGTAGTAGTGAATGGTGATGATGCAGCCGCAAAAAACATTTCAATTCACACTCAAAATTCCGACCTACTTCTAAACGGAGCACTTAAAGGTTTTATTCCATTTGTTGAAGGAAATAATGCATTGGGCCTAATCGCCACTTTGGAATCAGACTATATTTTACTCAATGATTTTTTAGGAGACAATAAAGAAAATGCGAATAACGAGGCTGAGCAAACAACTTTTGAAATGATAGATGCTATTAGTTTAAATCTAGACTTAAAAGTAAAAATGCTCGACTGGGACAACCATCAGTTTAAAAACATTGATGGTAAACTTTTGCTTAACAACAGAATTCTAAAAATCCCACGATTTAATTTAAGTACCTTAAATGGTGACATTGCAGGGAATTTAAAGCTCGAGAATTATTTAGAAAAAGGGAATACTGTTGAAGGTAAATTTAGGTTTAATGGCATTAACGTCACTCAACTATTTGAAGAGTGGGATAATTTTGATCAAACTACAATCTTAAGTTCAAATTTAAAGGGAAATGCTAAAGGGCAAATTGATATGGTGCTTTTATTCGATCAATACTTTAATATTGATATGGATAAAATTTGGGTTGACAATAAGATTACGTTAACTGATGGAGCTCTACTTAATCTGCCTGTCATGAAAGATATTACTGACTATATGCGATCGAATAAAGCGCTAAAAGTAGCATTAAGCAAACATATTGATAATTTTGACAGTAAGCTCAGTAACATTCAGTTTGAAACTTTGCAAAATGATATCTTAATTGAAAACGGTCGAATCAATATTCCTAAAATGGATATCAAATCAAGCGCTATGGACATCACTTTGGCGGGATGGCACGACTTTGATGACGATATTGACTATCATTTCAGTTTCCGATTTAGAGAATTGAAGACCATTCCAGAATATTCAGAATTTGGCAAAGTTGAAGATGATGGACTAGGATGGAAAATATATTTGTCAATGGCCGGCAATATTGATGACCCATCTTATAGCCTAGATAAGGATTTTAGAAATGCAACAATTAAAGAGAACGTGACTGAAGAAAAAGAAACAGTAAAATCTATTCTTAAGTCAGAATTGGGCTTATTTAAAAAAGATACAACTGTTAAGCAGATGCAAATGCAAGAAAAAAGTAAAGCTGTTGAGTTTATTATGTATGATGAAGATCAAGACATTGAAGAATTGAACCCGAAAACTGAGAAAAAGAAAAAAGTAACTGGAAATAAAAAGCAAACCAATCGTTTTTTTGAAAAGTTGAAAGCCGCCGAAGAAAAACAAAAAGCAAAGCAAGCTGCCAATACCTTAGAAATAGAGCGGTAGCCAATTAGTTCAAAATTCTCAACTTTGAAAATAAATTTGCCTTAACTTCGTTTGCGATACACCATGAATTTATACCACAAAAAACAACGCTGGAAAATAGTACTGTTGCTAGTTGCAATAATACTAGTTGCTGCTTCATTATGGTTTTCGAATACCATTGTTAAAAAAGTTGCTCAAAGAGAAGTAGATAGAGTTGAGCAATGGGCTGATGCCGTTAAGCGAAAGGCCGATCTTGTAAACTTGACTAACAACGCTTTTGAAGAATTGCGTGAAAATGAGCGTAAAAAAGTAGAATTGTGGACTACGGCAATGGTAGAGGGAAATAAAGACTTGACCGATTACACATTGGTTGTAGCTATTCTACAAGAAAATGGGGGAAATGTTCCACTTATAATTACTGACCAACAAGGCCATGTAGAAAGTACTCATAATCTAGAATTTTTGGATTCTATGATTGTGCACGCTATGCCTCAAGGCGTGAATAAAGATACCTTTTTGTTAAGTGCAAGAAATGACTCTTTAGCAGCTTATATTGATAGCTGGCCGGAAACTCACTCACCTATTGAAATTGATTTATATGCAGGAAAAACTCAGAACGTATATTATTACGACTCAAAAAAATTAATGGACTTAGAATTACGAAAAGATTCATTGTTTCAGGCGTTTAATAAGGAGTTATTAGCTAATGAATATTTAATGCCCGTAATTTTTATCAACAGAAATGACAGGAAGATTATTGGAACTAATATGGAAAATATTTCAACTGATTCAACAAAATTAACAAATAGAATTAACAGTATGGGAGCCGCTAACGATTCCATATTAGTAGATTTGGGAGCTGCGAATAAAGGGGTAATATATTTCGAACACTCACCTGAATTAAAGCAATTAAAGTACTTTCCAATTGTGCAATTTATTATTATTGGGCTTTTCATTTTAATAGGCTACGTCATATTTAGCACCTTTAGAAAAGCAGAACAAGATCAAGTTTGGGCAGGAATGGCAAAAGAAACTGCTCACCAATTGGGCACACCAATTTCCTCACTTATGGCTTGGATTCAACTATTGGAAGCGGATGGCGTTAATCCGTCAACTATTTTAGAAATGAATAAAGATGTTGACCGATTAAGCACGATCACAAATCGGTTCTCCAAAATCGGTTCTACAGCTGTGCTCAAAACTGAAAATGTAGTTCCTGTTATCGCGGAATCTGTTGAGTATTTGAAATTAAGAATTAGCTCCCAAATTGAGCTCAGTTATGAAACTTCTGATCCAATTATTTTAGCGGACTTTAACGAATCGTTATTAGAATGGGTGATTGAAAATATTACTAAAAATGCAGTGGATGCTATGGATGGAAAAGGAAAAATTGAAATAAGCATTCGCCCTTTCGAAGATGACATATATATTGACATAGCAGATAATGGAAAAGGAATTCCACCAGCGAAATTAAAAACAGTTTTCCAGCCTGGTTATACAACCAAAACACGAGGTTGGGGACTAGGATTGTCTCTAGTTAAAAGAATCGTTGAAGAATTCCACAAAGGAAAAATATTTGTATTAAAATCTGAAATTGGTGTAGGAACTACTTTTAGAATTTGTCTTAAAAGCAAGTAGCCTTTAGTAAGCGTTCTCATCATTATTTAAGATCAAATTTTCAATAGTTTTATAAATAATCAACAGATCGAATTGAAGAGTCCAGTTCTTGATGTATTTTAAATCAAGGTTAATTCGGTGTTGCATGGCCTTATTATTTTTGATTTCTCCTCTTTGGCCACGGACCTGGGAAAGACCGGTAATTCCGGGTTTAACGACTAGTCTTTGGTTGTAATCATTAACAATTGAATCGTACTGGTCATTTAGTGTTTTTATATGAGGCCGTGGACCAACAACCGACATTGATCCAAGAAATACATTAATAAATTGAGGTAGTTCATCAATGCTGAATTTTCGAATGAATTTGCCAGTTTTAGTTACTCTGTTATCATTTTTAGTGGCTTGGTCTTCGCCACTATTTTCCTTCATTGAACGAAATTTTAAACAATTAAAATACTTACCGTTCCTGCCAGCTCGCGGTTGAACATATAAAACAGGCCCTTTCGACCCTAATTTTATGATGATGCCGAGTATGATGGTAATCCAACTTAGTAAAAAAACAATAACAAAAAAGGAAAAAAAAAGGTCAAACGTCCGCTTAATAATTAAGCTTCTTTTGTCAGCTAAGGCATAGGTTTTAACACCATTGTCAAGAATATCGAAAACAAATTCATTGTTTAAGTTGTACTCACTTGTTTCTTCATTAGCAATAACATGTATATCAACCCCATATTTAAACGAAAAAGATAGTAAATAGGCGAGATTATCATGACTAACTGCACTGGCAAGGCAGTAAATTTCGTTAAGTTTTCTGCTCAATACAATGTTTTCAATATTTTTTAAATCGGTAGCATCTTTTGAACTGCCTTCAAATAAAAATCCATGACTTTTATTTGAGAGTAAAAATAATTTGAGCCGAGTCATTTGTGTACTTTCCCCAACCATATAAAACCGATTAAATCCATATCCTCTAATCCTGTATAGTCTTAATATTGAAACATATATAATTCGTGATAACAAAATTGAAAATACAGATAATACTTTTTTTGTATGGAGGCAAGAATCATCAAAAAAGCCCAACAGATAAATAGTCCCAACCAAAACAAAAAAAGTAATAAGTTGATTGATCGATAGGAAAATTAACTTGTAGTAACTAATATATCTCCTGTCTGCTTGTCGCGGATAGTTAATTAAGTTTGCAACAATCCATATGGCTAGTATTGGCCAAGCATGATTCAAATTATCAAATAGCGCTAAAAGTGAAATAATCAGAACACAATCAAGCCCTAAACAGCTTAAAAAGTAGTGAAAATATTTAGGTGTTACTTGGTTCATTAAATTGTAATTGATTTCAATTTCGCCTAAAGCTACTTAAAGTTCAATGCTTAGAATAAACTATTTTAAGTAATTATTAAACTAGACGTTATAACACCACATTATGTTTGTCTAAAAACTATAAATATTACTTTATTATTGCTTTGGGGTATATTTTTGATCCAACATTGAATTATAAATATGTATCTTGTGATTTCATTTTTTCAAAAAATAAGTGCAAAATCAAATTTTCAAATACATTGCCTACTTTGATATTTTT
Organism: Crocinitomicaceae bacterium; assembly: GCA_045110285.1. Taxonomy (GTDB): domain Bacteria; phylum Bacteroidota; class Bacteroidia; order Flavobacteriales_D; family Crocinitomicaceae; genus Putridiphycobacter. The sequence continues at coordinate 11,559 of JBGCGA010000122.1, forward strand.
GATCATCCTGTAAAATTAAATGAAATAGTAAGCGTCTTCTCTTCAGAAACGAAAGAATCCATAAAAACGATTCTTCTAAAACTAGTTGATTCTGGCAAATGCTACGAACATGAAGACTATTTTTCGCTCAAGGAAAATATTGAAGAATTAACTTTAAGACGAAGCCAAAAGGAGGCATTAGCAAAACCCTATTTCAAAAAATTAGGTTTTTATTCAAGATTAATAAAGTCTTTCCCTTTTGTGGAAGGAATTGCAATATCAGGCTCGCTTTCGAAAAACGTAATGCACGAAAATGGAGATATAGATTTCTTTATTATTGCGTCGAAAGGCCGTTTGTGGATTTGTAGAACATTTCTTGTTTTCTTCAAAAAGATATTTTTATTCAATTCAAAAAAATATTTCTGCGTAAACTATTTTGTGGATACTGATAATCTTAAAATACAAGACGAAAACATATTTACAGCAATAGAGTTAAGATATTTATTACCAGTTTACAACTTAACTTTAATTGACGAATTAAAAAAGGCTAATAATTGGACAAATGACTATTTACCTCCATTTGAAAACCCCGTAAAGGTTAAAGTTTATGAAGGATTTTCTGTACTTAAGAAATTTTCTAGATTTATTTTAAAAGGTAAACTAGGTGATAAAATTGATTTGTATTTAATGAAGTTTACGTTTAAAAAGTGGGAAAAGAAGTTTAGTGGTTTTGATGCCAGAAAGTTTGAACTTACTATGAGAACAAACAGAGGTGTCTCTAAGCACCATCCACAGGATTTTCAGAATAAAGTTTTGACCGCTTTTGAAGATAGAATTTCTAAATTTGCTGACAGTAAATGAAAGTATTATTCACACATAGCTATTTTTTAAATTTTGACCAAAAACAATTAGAGTTAAGTAAACCTTATCCGCCATTAGGCACAATTACGGCTGCTAGTTATATGCGCGAAAATGATTTTGATGTTGACTTATTCGATACCTACTTTTGTCATAACCCCAATGAAATTGAGCAAAAATTAAATAAAACTAAGCCTCAAGTTTTAGTAATTTATGATGATGGCTTCAATTATTTAACTAAAATGTGCCTTACCCGTATGCGAGAGGCAGCATTTTCCATGGCTAAATTGGCAAATTCAAAGGGTATTAGAGTAATTGTGGCTAGCAGCGACTCAACTGATCATTATCAAGAGTATTTGGAAAATGGTTCAGACTATATTGTGCTTGGAGAGGGCGAGGAGTCTCTGCTAGAGGTACTGAATAGCCTTAAAAAAGAAATTGAACCGAAAGACATTAATGGAATTGCTTATCTGCAAGACGGTACAGCTGTGAAAACAGCCAAACGACCAATAATGACTGATTTGGATAAGCTACCTATAGCAGGATGGGATTTAATTGACATTAAACCATACCAAAAAGCATGGAAACAACATGGTTACTTTTCAATTAATTTAGCCACCACGAGGGGTTGTCCTTATAAATGTAATTGGTGCGCCAAACCGATTTATGGAAACAGATATAACAGTCGGTCGCCAGAACATGTTGCTAAAGAACTTCAATTAATGCAATCCCTATTTTCTTTTGATCATATTTGGTTTGGAGATGATATTTTTGGTTTGAAGCCAAGTTGGGTGCAAGAGTACAATAGTGTTTTAAAGAAGTATAACATTAAGGTACCATATAAAATACAGTCACGAGCAGATTTGCTATTAAAGGATGATACTATTGATAATTTAGTAGAATCTGGTTGCGACGAGGTTTGGATTGGAGCTGAAAGTGGTTCTCAAAAAATATTAGATGCCATGGATAAAGGCACCAGTTTAGAACAAATTGAAACTTGTACTAAATTAATGCAAAAGAAAGGGCTGAAACCGTGTTTCTTTTTACAATTTGGTTATTTATCTGAGGATTGGAAAGATATAAAGCACACTTTAAACATGTTGTTCAAATTAATGCCTCATGATATTGGTGTATCAGTATCATATCCATTGCCAGGAACTAAGTTTTATGATACTGTTAAAAGCCAATTAGCGGAGAAAAAGAATTGGACTGATTCTGATGAGCTATTATTAATGTACAAGAGTACTTTCTCCCCAAAATTTTATAAAGTACTGCACCGGTTCATTCATAAACGCTTTAGGCAAAAGCAAGCCGAAGCTAAAATAAAAAAGGGTAAGTTAAAACCTATTGTAAAATGGGTGTATCAGAAAGTAATGTCTAACGCCATTTATTCATACTTGTTAGTTTTAAAGCGAAGCTAATGCTTCAATTCTAAACAGGTAATTTTCTTCTCCAGTTTTAATTTCTTGATGAAAAAGATGAAATACTAGATTGTGTTCAGTAGCTATTTTTTGTATGCTTTCTAATTCACAATCTTCAGATAGTATCATCACTATTTTTGAGGCTTTATAAGGCTCTGCTTTTAGTTGACTAAACAGTTTTTTAAAATACTCAAAATTTTCACCACAATACCAAGCTTTCTCGGCATCTGAATTTGGATTTTTAGGGTAGTATGGAGGATTGATAATGATATAATCGAATGACTGTTCTTTCAAATTATCAAATAAATTGGATAGTACTGTTTTAACCTGAACTTGATTATTGTTTGCATTGAACTCCGCATTTTCAAGAGCGGCCATGTTTACATCAGAAGCTGTTACGTTGGCACCCTTCTTAGCGGCAAAACAGCTAATAATTCCTGTTCCACATCCTAATTCCAGTAGCGATTTACCGCTAAGGTTTTCAGTATCTAAAAAGTTCAGTAAAATTTTTGTGCTAATCGTAAAGTGCGGAAAAAACACCCCTGGAAATACTTTCGCTTTAATATTTTTGTAATTGTAGTTCCGTGGTTTCTTAAAATAGTACTTTACAAAATATTGAAAAAAGGGACTCAATACCCTGGCTGGCAATCGTCTTATTTTCATTTTATTCGCTTTGGAAACCTTCTATCTCTGGTTGGCGATACTTCCAAATTTTATGAAGTATCTTAATATCGTATGGTAATTTGTAGATTCCTGTATGGTATCTCCAACTTGAAACCCCTTTTAAAATATTTCTTTTTACAGGGTTCAATTTAAAATCAGAACTTGAAGGGAAGTAGCCATTTAGAACCGTTTCAAAATTTCTGATCTTATCTACCATTTTAGAGGTTAGCCAAGGCGTTAACGGGTTTTTTCTCAGGTCAAAATTCTCCCACGAAGGATTCAACCAGTCTTCTAAATTCTCTGGAAATTTGAAACCTGCTTTTGTGATTTGGTCATACAATTCTGATCCTTCAGTAGGCACAGGACTGTAGAGGTAAATAATAATTTCAGTATCCGGGTTCAGTTTTTTTATCTTTTTAATAAAAGCAATATCTGAATCAATTTGTGCCATTACTTTAACCGGGTCGTCTCCCGGCATTCCCAGTACAAAAGAGTATTCCGGAATAATATTAAATTGCTTAAGACGTACAGCAAACTTTTCAATCTGTTCAGCAGTTTGCGTGCCGCCTTTATCCATTTGTTTTAGTACCTCATCATTCCCAGATTCAGCTCCAAAAAATATCATTCTACAGCCTGCGTCACTCATTAATTGTAGGTCTTCATCAGAATATTTATCAAGCGTATCAATTCTTCCTTCTCCCCACCAGCTAATGCCATCATTTAAAACAAGCTTTGAAAATTCAACCACTCGTTTTCTGGAAGTAAAAAAGTTGTTATCATGAAATTCAACTGCATCAACTGCATATTTGTCTTTCAAAATTTTAATGTCGTTATAAATGTTTTCGGCTGATCGTCCTTTCCATCTTGCATTGTAAATAGGCACTACTGCACAAAACGAGCAAGTAAAAGGACACCCAAAGCTTGAATGGTAAGCCATGGTTTTTTTACCCATAAAAGTTTTCGCTAGGTAATTATTGATGGAATACTGCTCATTAAATTTAGAATACGGAAGAGGTGGCAATGTATCTTGATTTAAAAGCTCTTCTTTTTTAGTTTTAAAAGGTTTACCTTCTTTTAAGTAAATCAAATTCTTAATATCTTCTATTGGTTCGTTATTATCCCATGCTTTTAATAAACTAGGAAAAGCCACATCTCCTGGCCCAGCAACAATAACATCAATAAAACCACTGTTTAGTACCACGTTGTATTGGTTTGTGGCAAAATAACCACCCCAAACAATTTTAATACTTGGAAAAGTTTCTCTTACTTTTTTACTAAAAGGAATGGCTTGCCTTAGCTGTGGACCCGGCATTACAGTACTTCCAAAATAAGCAACATCATTATTTTTAATCTTCCTTTCAATCGTCCTCCAAGGATCTTCTTCTAAATTCCCATCAATGTAAATAACATGGTAATTGTCTTGGATAGATGCACCTACTTGAAGAATAGAGTTTGGCACTCTGTGTTTCCATTTTCCACTTCTTGGATTAAATAAAATAACAGCTTTTTTGGTCATGCTTTGCTTGGAGAATTTCACTTTTATAGACTCTTTCAAAGATAGAGTTTTGTTTTAGAAAAGGGCATACTTTTGAAAATAGGTATTGTTTTTTACAAAAGGCAATAAATAATATCATTAAACCTTCTAAAGTTTGGTATGTTAGTAAAGCAATGATATTTTTACGACAATAAAGTACTTTAACATATATATGAGTAAAATTCTGAAGAATTATAATGTTTTGGTACTGTGTATAGTTGGCTCATTTGTACGTTTCTTATATGGCTATTTCTTCGAGCCTTGGAATCAAGCACCAGATCAGCTAGCTTGGGAGTTAATATTAGAGCAAAGAAATTTCCGTTATGACCATTTCATTCATTATCCTCATGAGGGAGGAACATTTTTAATTTCTATACTTGCTCATTTTGTCGAGCTTTTTACAAGTTTGAGTTCACTTACAATTGTTGCCTTTTTGATTGACTTTGTTGTTAGGTTAATTCAAATTTTAGTTGTAAAACGAATATTTGATACAAAAGTGGCGAGCCTGTTCGGTTTATGGACTGTTTTTGCTACCCCTGCAATTATTCCTTGGGGATCGGTGAATTTTGGACTGCACTCCATTGCAAGTGTTTTTCCTTTCTTACTTCTGTTTCTACTTTTTTTGAAGAAGAACACTGTAAAATTTCATTTTGCATGTGGTATTTTCCTTGGTTTGGCATTTTGGTTTTCTTATGCTAATATGATCCTAGTCCCAGTTTTCTTTTTATACCGTTTGATAAATCGTCAATCTATAAAAAAATGGATCTTTTCAGTTCTAGGATTAGCTACTATTTTAATCATTCATTTGTTGGTTAGGCAGTTTTTTGATGCTGGATTTCGATTAAATGAATTAAGTATAGGGTCAGTCAGAGGTGTAGACTTTTCCCTTAGTGATGTAAATTTGTTTGATCGTCTTTCGGATATACCAAAAGTAGTTGCAAATTCAACATTGGCTTTACCAGATACTAATGTATTTATGCCGCTGCTCCGTTTAATTTACTATGTATTCTTCTTTCTGGCCGCTTTTAGTTTTATTGGTCTTTATAGAAAAAATAGTTTTTATAAAGGGATATTTATGATTATTCCTATTGTAGTATTTTTTCTGTTGATTTATACGTTCAGCCCTTTTTACGAGATAAGAGACAAGGGAAGCTATGTTATTTTTAGGCATTTAGCCTATATTATACCAGTGATTTCTTTATTTATTGTTGTAGGACTTTCATCATTGAAATATAAATTTTTAGTTGTCCTTTTTTTAGTGTTTGGAATGGTAAGACCTATTCAGCTCTTTAATTCTGAAAAATTATCGGGAAGTGATGATGTTATAAAAGCAGCAGGCTGGATTATTGGAACCAAATTGGGTCATGATAAAAATATAATAGAAGATATTGTCATGAGTAATCCTAAGGATAAAGAAATATTAACTCAAGGCGCAGGATGGGGGATTAGTGCAGCTTTATTATTTGATAGTAAAAATATGGACAAATTAGAAATTGATTTGAAAATTACGGAATTAGTTGAATTGATCTCAGAATATCCCAAACCTCTTCAAAAAAATCTTTTTACAGGGATTAAGTTTTCCTTTAAAAAGAATTTGAGCCCAAGATTAAACCCTGAATTATTGCCTAGGATTGTGCAAAAGTTTAATAGAATTGAATAGTATGCAGGAAAAGAAAATAGTAGTGATTGGAGCGGGTCCTGCAGGACTAAGCTGCGCATATGCATTAAAAAAGAAAGGAAAACAAGTTGAAGTTTATGAAGCCAGTAAACATATTGGTGGAATGGCACGAAGTTTTGACTTATGGGGACAACGAGTTGATTTAGGTCCTCACCGTTTTTTTTCGAAGCAAAAAGAAATCAATCAATTTTTTAAAGAATTAATTAAAGATGATTTTACACTAGTTAGTCGTCGTACACGGATATTTTATAGAAATCGTTTTTTTGACTACCCTTTGAAATTATTAAATGTGCTAAAAAGTTTACCACTGCTAGTTATTTTTCAAATATTATGGTTTTTTGGTTTGCAAAAAATTAAACCTAAAAAAGAAGCTAAGAACTTTGAGGAATGGGTAACTAGTCGTTTTGGAAAAAAGCTTTTTGAAATATTTTTTAAGCATTATACTGAAAAGCTTTGGGGTGTTAAATGCACAGAAATTGATGCCGATTGGGCGGCACAGAGAATAAAAACCTTGACTTTATTTGGTGCTGTAAAGTCAGCTATTTTTGGCAATAAAGGAAACACACATAAAACATTGGTTGATCAATTTGCTTATCCAAAAAATGGATCAGGAACTTTGTATGAGCGTGCTGCAGATTATGTCATAAATAATGACGGTAAAATTAACTTAGAAACATCAATAAAAAGAATTGTACTAAATCAGGAAGGTACAAAAGTAGAAGGAATTGAATTAGTAAATGGAACAATTGTGGATGCAACTTCGATTGTTTCAACCATGCCTATTACTGCAATGATAAAAGGCTTTAAAAATTTGCCTGATAAAGTATTAGCTGCTGCGAGTAGTCTGAGTTTTAGAAATACAATATTAGTTTATTTAGAAGTAGATCATTCTGAATTGTTTACCGATAACTGGATATATATTCATTCTCCCAATGTAAGGCACGGTAGAATAACAAATTTCAGAAATTGGTGCCCTAGTCTTAATAAAGACAAAAACACTACAATTTTATGTCTGGAATTTTGGTGTTTCGAACATGATAAAATTTGGACTAATCAAGACCAATATGTTACAACAATGGCAAAAGAGGAAATAAGAAAGATTAATATTATTCCTGATAATATTGAAATACTGAAAGCTAAAGTTTTGAAGATACCTAAGTGTTACCCAGTGTATAAAACAGGTTATCAAGACAATATGAATATTGTGATTGAGTATCTAAAAGGCATTAAAGGTTTGTACCCAATAGGTAGGTATGGTGCCTTTAAATACAATAATCAAGACCATTCTATTTTGATGGGATTGTTAGCAGCAGATAAAATAGTTGATAATAAACAAATTGATTTATGGGCAATTAATACGGATACAGAATATCAAGAAGATGGGAAAATAAAAGACGTGTTGGTGCATTAAAAAAAATAGTTTTCATTAGTTTTTCTTCTTATATTTCAAACTGTAATAATTAAGCCATTAATGCCTTCAAAAATATATTATAACAATCTCTTCAATTACTTTTTTTCATTGATTTTGTTAATTGGACTTAATAGCTGTAGGAAAGACAACCTTCTAGTAGAAAGCAATTCAATGATTACATTGCGCTGGGTAAAAGCTTATCCAAATGAGTCAATAGATAATGCGGTGACAGGATTACAATGGGCATTATCGCAAGTTGGAGCAAGAAATATTGAGTCTTCAATTGTCCAACAAAACGAATTGAAAATGCAAATTGATGTTAGCAAAATGGGATTTAGCCCTCAAGCAATTACTCAATTCGAAATTTTACATAATAAGATCAAATTGTCTGAAGCTTATCAAGAGAATTTCTCAGTTGATTTAGGACGATATATTGCACTTATAATTGGAGCGTCTGAGCATTATTATAAAATAGTAGGACAGCCTATTAAATACACTGATTTAATTAAAAGCTATAAATTAACTGATAAGCCTGGGTTTATAAATGAATCAAGCGTTTCTCCAAAAGATAGGTTGATTAGATTTTCAGGTCAAATTGATTTTGATCAGTTATATGTTGCTGAAGAGTTAGATAAAATGACTGGCGAGTTGTTAGAAATTGAAACGTTTGATTTGATGGAAAATGGACAACTTCGATTTGCTATCTACGATAAGGAAGGTAACAGAGTACCTTCTGCCGATCCAAAAAAAAGTAATGCAGGAAAGCCGGCGAAATGTATGTGGTGTCATGAATCTAGTATACAACCATTATTTGCAAATCAAAATGATTATCCAGGATTTTTGACCTATTTAGAATTAAAGGATACTTTGGAGTTTTATAAAAGCAAGCACGAAATGAATCAAGTGGCATTAGTTGGTGGAGTGAATTATGCTGATAAAATTGTGCATGAAGAAATGGAGTTGTTATATATATCTTTTATGGAACCATCTTTAGCGCGACTAATGAATGAATGGAATATGTCGGAAGATGAAGTAAAGGAGACAGTTTCTGAATTAGAGACACATATTTATCCAGAGTTTTCTTTCCTTGGGGACTTGTATCATAGGGAAGATGTTGAAAAATTAGCCCCATATGCAGTTTTGCCAACTTCTTCAAGCGTAAGAGAAACTTCTGTTATAGAAGTCAATCACTTAAATTGATCCTGTTATTCTTTTACCAGTACGTGTTTATAGTTTTTGATGGCGAACTTAAAAGTTTCCCAAAAATTACGTTTTTCCGATCTTATATAAACTCTGAAATAAACAAATCCAAACCACGCTCTAAATAAAAAGTTTGGTGGTAGTTTGATCAGCTTTTTGATTAGGGGAAATGTCCAAGGCCATAAAACTGCAGTTTGAAAAAACTTTTGCAAATTTTGAAGTTCCCTTTTATGAGGTAGTTCTAATTGAGAGGAGAGAAAGAAGGACTTGTCTAATTCTTCTACCGAAAATGTAGGGCTTAAATAGCCCTTTTGCAAAGCGTAATCAGACAGCTCAGTTCCTGGAAATGGCGAAAAAATAGAACACCAAGGGTAATCAGCCTTTATTTTAATATTTAATTCAACTGTTGAATATGCATCTTCCAAAGTTTCATCAGGCAATCCAAGAATATTGTATGTTCTAAAGGTTATTCCAGCTTCATGTAATAACTCCGCAGCTGTTATTATTTGTTTGTCGTCAAGTTGCTTTTTTAGTACTTGGTTTCTTAGGTCTTCGTTTCCAGATTCTACACCAAAAAATACTGATTGGCAACCTCCCTTTGCTAAGTTGAACGCATACTCTCTATCTGCAGCTACTAAATCTGCCCTTACAAGGCAAATGAAGGGCAAATCAACTTCTTCTTTGTAGCGTTCTAAAAATTCATATAACCAAGATCGGTTCATGCCAAACACGTCATCTGCAAAATATATAACTTCAACAGGTGTATTTTTTTTAAGTTCTATACATTCTTGTATTACCTCATCAATTTCTCTTATTCTAACATATTTTCCTTTTCCTTTGTAAAGGGCTCTCATAGCATCTTCAAAACAAAATGAACAATGAAAAGGACAGCCTCTGGAGGTTATTACATTTCTAACTTGTCTTTCTTGATTTTTGTCAAGTGTTTGATATAAGTGTCTATCAGGATATGGATAGTAATCCATATTGTCCTGTAAATTACGCAATGGGTTGTGTTTTACTTTCCCTTCGGAATCTAAATAGGAAAGGTTAGGTGTATTCAAAAAAGAAGTCTTGTTGTCAATAGCATTAAGGATATCAAGCATTGATTCTTCTCCTTCTCCTCGCACCAAGTAATCAACACCTTCTTCTCTTATAAAGTCTTGAAAAAAAGTAGGGTGTGCACCACCAAATAGCGTTGTTACATTGTACTTTTCTTTCAGTGCTATTGCCATTTTTCTAGCCCAATTATGGCTTCCACTCATCACGGAAAAACCAATGATGTCGGGGTTGTATTTTTCAATTATCTCCTGAAAATCCTCTGGTTTGTGGCCAATTTCCAACTCACATTCGTGACCGTTAGACTTTACCATGGCTGAGATGTACATAGGTCCTACAAATTCGTAGTCCATATTTTGAAGAAACAACATTTTAGCCATGCTT
>JBGCGA010000123.1:0-4251 GCA_045110285.1 Crocinitomicaceae bacterium
CCTCAAAATACGCAGAGAAAAAAGCCCAATAAACCGAAAAATTAAGTCAGTTCACCGGGCTCAATATCAACTACTATCAACGGGTTTTATAAGCTATAAAAGTTTCTTCAGCCTTTGATATTTCTTTCACTGTTTTTCTAAATGCTTGATAATCTTCTTTTGAAATTGTTTTCATTTTAGGCTTAACTGATCTTGTAATTTCAACTTCCGTGTTAGACAGTTTTTTAACAGTTAAAGTAAAGTCTATAAACTTATTGTTAAGCAACACATCTGAGGGGATTTCTACAAACTGCTGATCGTCTTCGATACTTATTTTAATGGTGGTTAAATAATGATCAACCACTTCATATTTCCAATAATTTAAAGGATGTTTTCTGTCAATGTCAGGAAACTTTTCTAAAGTAAAAATTGTTTCAAAAAATGGCACTGCAAAAGTCTGAAGTGAGCCAATAGATTTTACCTCATCCTCAATTGTCATACTGAGGTTTAATTTAAAGTTTTCATTTAAATTATCAAGGTTCTCCATGTCGTAACTGTTAACTTTAATATCACTTTCAAAAAAGTCGCTACAGTAATTGTCAATAGTTTTCTTTAAATCTACTTTCGACTTATCTGCAAAATACCATCTATAATCTGATGCTTCTGCACCCACAAAATCAGTTGACGTATTCAGCTGCATTTTCAAATCATCAATTTTAAGATCAACGGTTCTAACAACTTTATTATCCAACAATTTGTTTTGTGGAATATGAATTAAATCTTTTCCAAGTATAATATCTTCATCATTATCAATAATTAATGCTTGAGCATTGTATAAATAATCTGGTAAACTACCAAATGGTAATTTACTGTCAGTTAGCTCTTGAAACAAAGTATCGTTATCCAATTCAATTCGAATAATACAGTGGTTAAAACCAGTTGAAGGAATCTTCATTGTATTTTCACCATTATCTCTCGTATTCACAAGTACTAAATTGGTATTTAATCCTGCTTTATTAGCTAGGGTATGGTATAGCATAGACAAATCCTTACAGTCTCCCAGTTTTGTGCTAATGGTAACCATAGGTTTCTGCGGTACATAGTTACTTTGACGAAATGATACCGAACTATAATTGATATTATCACACAAGTAACCATAAATTAGTTCTGCCTTTTCAATGTTTGTCCCTTCTAATCCATCTGCGAATATTTCATCAAAAACCTTATCTAAATTATAGTCTTCTTTTGCCATAGGAATAGCCAAATCATTATACCAGCTAGAAATAGTCTCCCAAGATGGCATTGTAGAAATATAAATTGATTGTCCTAATTCCGACAGTTCTGGCATAAACTTTTCTTGTTCCGTTTTTTCAATTTTTTTGTACTTAAATTCAGAGCACTTATAGTCCTCAAAGTCAAATTCCGTTTTTTCACCTTCAAAGCCATCTTCAGTTATTTCAACATTGTATGACTTTGGTATATACACACGGTAAAGTGCATTATTAACCGGTACAAATTGCGAAAAATTGTGAATAGTTGATATTTCTTTTGCTAACTTTCCTCCAGTGTAAATGTCTTTTCGGAATTCTAAATAAATAATATCTCCAACTTCTAAGGTTGTAAAAACAATCTCATTATAATTTCTTTCACCTTCTAATTTTTGTCCTGATGACTTATTAATCTCAGCTTTTAAGATCACTAAATCCTCAGAATTATAGTTAGCAGGAATTCTTACTTCTTTCCATATATCTATTCCAGACTTGTTCAAAATTCTAATTCCTAAACTATTAAATTCAACTCCGGCACCTTCTTCAAACTGAACAACACTTTTCTGTGAAAAAACGAAATCATACTTATCTTCTCCCTCTTCCTCTTCAATAAAACTATTTTCTATAATGTTATACGCTTCTGTGTTTTCAAGAATTTTTGACCAAGAATCTTTTTCTTCAAGTGTTCTTAATTTTTCCCTCGATTCAAAAGAGTTTGGATTAAAATGAATCGCTTTCAAGAAATCAGATTTTGCCTTAGCATCTTGATCAAGCGCTAATTGAATATAGGCTCTATTGGCAAAGTAGCTTGACTGAAATGGTGCGTTTGCAATCATTTTATTCACCGTATTATATGCTGATGCGTAGTTTTCTTGTCTGTAATCGAGCAACAAAAGATCGTTTAAAAAGTCCAATTCGCTAGGAAATTTAGCAACATTGCTTACCATCATCTTTCTGGCTTTTTCCTTACTACCCATTTCAGTGTACTCGCTTGCAATTAAATTTCTTATCCCAGCGTTGTAACGCTTCTTATTGTACTTTAAAAGAATTGGCATTGCCTTTGCTCCGGATTGCATTTTAGCCTTTGAAACAAGATACTTGTAACGCACAAACTGAGAATATAGCGGGTACTTGTCATAAGCCTTATCAATCCATTGGTACAACGCTTGATAGTCTTTCTGAGCAGAGAGCATTTCTATTTTGTAGGAGTAATAAGTAACGCTTTCAGCTCCCAAACTAGGTTTCATAATTTCCAGTAATTCATCTGCCTTATCATAGTCTTCATTTTCTTTGGCAACATCATAATCGTAAATTTGAAGCAATATTAATTTGGGATCTATCAGCCTTAATTTCTCTAACTGCAACATTAGCGCTGTTCTATCATTTACTTTTTGGTAACTTGATATCAACATTGTATTTGTGATCACATTTGTTGAGTCCAACTTTAACCCTTTTTCCAAAATTTTAATAGCATCATTGTGCCGCCCTGCACGGTCGAAACATTTAGCAAGCAAAAGATGATCAATAAGGTTTTTACTATTATTTTTTAATTTACTCTCAAAAAATTCTTCGGCAAAATGTGGGATTTCTTTGATGATTGATACTGAACTTGGTTTGTTATATGCCGAGTATGCTGTTGAATATGACAGATCAGTTTCAATTTTTAAAGAGCTTGGATTCAACAATCTAAGTAAAAAGCTTGGGTGATTGGTTTCACTCGTATGACTTACTTGCACCAAAATTCTATTATTCCCTTTTGGCAATTTAACCACCGAGCAATAGTAATCTAATTCTGTTTTTTGTTCATCATCAACATTAATAATTAGTTTATCATTTATCCATAATTTCATTGCACCTTCTCCACCCATACTTACTCGCACCTCTTTGTCAGAAGGGTTGTTTACAAATGTTTGCGCAAAAACTACCGCTTGGTTGCTAGGTAGCATATTATGGAATGTCATCCACGGGTCACTATCTTTTTGACCTGGTGTAAACCAATTTACATCTGCATTTCTCTTAGACTTAAAAACAGCTTCAGGTTTCGGATTTTTAATAGGCCCATGATCTTTATCGGTTCCGCTTCCTGAAGTATTGTCAAAAATTCCAGTAAACTGCCAATCAGTCACAGCACCAATTGAATTATATGCTAAAACTTGCTTTTTGGAATCTTGAGAAAACACATAATGAATACCTTTTGTGTAGTTTAAGGCAGTTTTCAAGCTCTCATGCACTTTTGTATTAGCCTGCAATTCACTTATAAATTCCAAATCACTTTTACTTTGAATACCCATTCCGTCTGTCACTGCAGAGGTATACCATAATGCAAAGAGGTAAGGTGATGGATTTTCAGCATATTGAATAATTTTTTTCATTTTAGCTTTGGAATCAATTCTTATATCGTCAATTGAATTCAATAAAATTTCAGTCACAGCAGCATCAACTGCAGTATTAGCATCATTTTGAAGATTTTCCAGTTCTATGTGTGCAGATTCGTAGTCACTTTTATGCAAATCGGACCAAACCTTATCCATTTGGGAAAAAACTGATGTAGATAACCCAGCGCAAAAACTTAATATTAATAATAATCTCATTTCTCTTTTTTTGCTCAAAATAATAAATATTATTTGTTTTGCAAACAATTTAATGAATTGACAACCAACAAGAAAGATAATTGGCCAGGAATTGATTGGCCAATAAACATTGATTAACAGTTATTTAAGCAATAGAACATACTGCGCGTAAATATTAAATTTTCCCAATCCGCTATTTTTGATATGAATAGCAAATAATACAGCGCATTACATTAAAATAATTCTAAAAGAAAAAGCTAAAACTTATGATTTCATGAAGCAAAAATAAATTAGTCGAAACGTTTACATAACTTTGTAGCCACGAGCAAAAAAGATGTCAATATGAAGCATATTCTAATCAAAAATATAAAATCTTTAGTTGGTATTTTGGAGGATAATACTGCACCTTTAAGAGGGGAAGAGATGAATACAGT
>JBGCGA010000124.1:0-11829 GCA_045110285.1 Crocinitomicaceae bacterium
GGAACGCCATGAAGAATGGTTGAAAGAATGGATTACTGATGGTACTTTAGATGGAATAAAACAACATGATCCAAAAACATGGCGTAACCAGGTTAACGGACAATCATTAAGTTGGATTAATGGGGGCTTACATCCAAGAGCAATGACCCGAGATTTAGATTGGGGGGTGAAAGTGCCGGTTGAAGGTGCAGATGGAAAAGTATTGTATGTTTGGTTAGATGCACCTATTGGGTATATTTCTGCAACTAAAGAATGGGCAGCAGAAAATAATAGAGATTGGAAAGACTTTTGGACAGGAGATAGAAAATTAGTGCACTTTATTGGAAAAGATAATATTGTTTTTCACGCCATAATTTTCCCCATTTTATTGAAGGAACATGGCGGGTTAGTATTACCTGATAATGTTCCGGCATATGAATTTTTGAATTTAGAAGGCGACAAATTTTCTACTTCAAGGAATTGGGCAGTTTGGCTGCACGAATTTATGGCTGAAAATCCTGAAAAGAAAGATGAGTTAAAATATGTGTTGACATCCATTGCGCCCGAAAGTAAAGATAGTGAATTTACTTGGGCAGAGTTTCAAGCTAGAGTCAATAATGAATTGGCAGATGTTCTTGGAAACTTCGTAAATCGGGCGATTGTATTAACTCACAAGTATTTCGAAGGAAAAGTGCCTGAAAGAGGTAATTTAGAAGCTTACGACAAAGAAGTTTTGGCGGCTTTATCAACTTATCCTGATAAAATTGAAAACTTGTTAAGGGCATACAAAATAAGGGAAGCGCAGAGTGAAGCCATGAATTTAGCCCGTTTAGGTAATAAATATTTAGCAGAAACAGAGCCATGGAAATTGGCCAAAACGGATATGATTAGGGTAGAGACTATTCTTAATATCGGCTTGCAAATTACAGCAAGCCTAACAGTAGTCTTCCAACCTTTTTTGCCTGAAAAATCTAAAAAACTAGCTGAGTTTTTAAATATTGATTTATTGAATTGGGATGCTGCAGGTAAGGATGATTTAATTAAAGCTGGTCACCAGCTGAATAAGGCTAGTATTTTAATTACTAAAATTGATGATGCTTTTGTAGAAAAGCAAGTCGAAAAATTAGCAGCCTCTAAATTAGAGCCAATTGCTGATTTTGAGCCGCAAAAAGAAAATATTACGTTTGATGAATTTTCGAAGTTAGACATTAGAGTGGGTGAAATTTTGGAAGCTGAAAAAGTGCCAAAAGCGGATAAATTATTAAAGCTATTAGTAGATACAGGTTTGGATAAGCGAATTGTTGTTTCAGGAATCGCAGAGCACTACAAACCAGAGGATATTATCGGCAAAAAAGTATCGATATTAATGAATCTAGCACCAAGAAAAATCCGTGGAGTAGAATCTCAAGGAATGATTTTAATGGCTGAAAATGCTGAAGGTAAACTTAGCTTTGTATCACCAGAAAAAGGCTTTGAGGCTGGTGGAGAAATACGGTAGTGAGCACTATTCACAAAATCATACAATCATTACTAAAAGCTCCAAAATTTATTGGTCGTGATTTTTTGATTGAACAATTGCCAAAGTGGTTTATTAAACCCGTAGAAGGTAAAGTCATTCTAAAAACACGTTACGGTTTTAAAATTCAACTCGATCCTGGTTTTGACAAGAACATAGAAAATGTAATATTCAAGCGAGGTGTATATGAACAAGGAACAGTTAGTGCATTGCAAAGCTTTTTAAAAGAAGGTGATACTTTTGTTGATGCAGGAGCAAATATTGGTTTCTTATCGTTAGTTGCAGCTGAAAAAGTAGGTAAGTTTGGAGCTGTTCATGCCTTTGAGCCATTTCCAAGCACCTATGAGATACTTGAAAAAAACAAGAACATAAATAATTACGTTCAAATAAGAGCTTATCCTTTTGCACTAGGAAATGAAACTGGTTCAAAAACTATCTACACCGAAAATGAAAATAGAGGAGGGGCATCATTGGTCAACCATGTTTCAGATTCAGGAACAAAAATTGAGATTAGAAAACTGGATGATGTTAAGATTCATACCTTAATTAAGGTCATCAAAATTGATGTGGAAGGCTATGAGTTTGAAGTATTAAAAGGTGCTGAAAAAACTATTCGTGAAAATAAACCGAAACTCATAATAGAATATAGTGTTGATAGAAACAACACAATTGCGTCTAAAGAAATGTATGCTTGGTTAAAAACTTTGCCAAATTATAAAATCTACAAACTCAAATACGGAAAAGAGCGTGAAAGTGAACTGATGGAAATTCTATCAGAAGCAGACTTACCAGCACACGACAATATTTTTTGCAGTCCTTATTATTGGTAATTACTTTCATATGGAAAATTCATAATTGATGCATCTAAATGATAAATCGGTTCTATGAAAACTTCAAAACAAAGCTATTTAGCACTATTTTTTTTCATGTTCTGCTTTAAAGCACTGGCACAAAATGAAGTAGAACTTCAAGTAATTGTTGTCGGCAAAGATCATGATTCGTTAGTTCGAACGCCATTTGCAATGGCATCTGTTTCTACAAATGATACTGTTTTTTATGCACGAGCCGGAATTGATGGAGTTGCAATTTTTGATTGCGTAAAACCAGGATCGTATGCAGTACAAGCATGGCATCCAATGTATGGAGATAGTTTGATTGATTCTGTACTTGTTTTTTCTGATTCACTAAATACATGTGATATCCTGCTTAAAGACCCTGCTTTATTTACTAGTTGTGGAGGCTTGTATTATCATGAACCACATACCTTCCTTCCCGATTTTAAAGAGCTTAGCCTCTCAAGATTTGACCAAGTAGTAAATGGATTAGGTTTATATAAGGATTTAGAAATTGACCAAACAGTGGTCAAAAGTCGCTTTGAGGAAACAGTAGTATTTATAATTGATGGCGTCCGATACGAAAACATTGACAATCTACCATTGTATCGCATTCAATCTGCTAAGCAATTTATTAACGGATTACCTGCCAAGTATGGCGACACTACTTCTGAAGTATATAACATTTATACAAAAAGTTACTTCGATTATTATTTTGAATGGAAAGCAAGTCAATAGTGCCGAATTTTCTTTTCAGTTACATATCAGCAAAATTTCCTACTTTTATAGCTGGTACTGATAAATTTATTTTGGTGCCTAAGACTAAATTCAATGTCTCTATCCTCCAAAATAGTTGTGCTGTTTTGCATTTTGCAATTTGGCTTGCAAGGTCAAGAGGTCATACCTGTTTTTCAAACGGGTCATTTTTCTAAGGTTAATGAGTTAAAGTTTCATCCCAATAACCAACATTTAGTAAGTGCTGGAGACGACGGAAAAATTATTGTTTGGGATATTAATATAGGCCTACAACGCGCAACAGTTTTAGCGCAACAAAGTGGCGTGCTTGACTTTGATTTTTTGAATGATTCAACCATAATTAGCTTGGGAGGTAATAATCAAATCACAACTTGGACTTTCCCAAATTTGCAACAAAAAAATACGATTGAAATAAAGACAGACAGTATTCAAGCATTCTCTGTTTTGCGGAATAGTGTAATTTGTCTGGTAGGAAAACGAGTTCATTTTTACGATTTGGAAAGTCAAAGATTACAAACTACTCAATACAAATCAAAATGGCTTTTCAAAAGTGTAGATTTTCATCCGCAGCGCAACGAAATTCTAGTAGCAGGCCCAAGAGACAATTATGCAGTATCTATCGATTTAAAAGACCCTCTTGTATTTGATAAATATTTTGTTGGAAATATTCACAAAGCGAATTATGTAGATAGTTTACTGCT
Organism: Crocinitomicaceae bacterium; assembly: GCA_045110285.1. Classification (GTDB taxonomy): domain Bacteria; phylum Bacteroidota; class Bacteroidia; order Flavobacteriales_D; family Crocinitomicaceae; genus Putridiphycobacter. The sequence goes on from JBGCGA010000124.1 coordinate 3,786, forward strand.
TTTTGCTACCACAATGGGCTCACTAAAATATATGAACAATGGTGCTAAAAAGAAGCGATTTTACACTTTAATTGACGACCTAAATTATGTGTCTGATATGGATGCTAATTCAACTTCGATAGCGGTTGGAACAGCATTTGGATTTACCACTGTTTTTAGCAGAAAAACGCAAAAGATTATTGCTAATATTGGGTTAAATGGAAATGCAATTTCTGCAGTAAGCTACAGTCAAAACGGTAGTTGGCTAGCCACAGCTAATACAAAAGGCGCTATTTATTTATTTGATGCGGAAAACTATAAGATTAATAAAATCTTAAAGGGTGCTTCAGCCAGCATTGTTGATTTAAAAGTGTATAATAACAAAATGGTGGTTGGGTATTCTGATGGGATTATTCGGTTAATTGATTTAGAGAACAATAGAATTAAAAGTAACTCAATAAAATTAGATCAAGTCGAAGAGCAAAACGGAATTAACTACGCTGTAATTTCAATAGATACAATTCTTGATAGCAAAGTTGTTTTTACAGTACTTAAAACTGACCGACATCACATAAAAACTAGCCTTATTACACAGGCTGTAAAAATGAAGGCAGAATGGGAGTTGAACACCAATGAAATTGCATTAAAAAAGTCAATTGCTCAAATTGCCCTGCGTCGAAAAGTTCACCAAAACTTTGTAAAGTCTATTCCATTTAGATTTAGTGATTTCACAAAGTCAGAAACAAACTATCAATTTGGTGATTCGCGATACATAATCGATTCCAAAAAATATAATTTTACAAAGGTTAAGAACAATGAAATGACTTCTTTTGAAATAAAGCATACTGCGCCAATATCAGGGTTACGATTTTTACCAACTTATAATTTAATATTGTCATTTTCAAACGACGGAAGCATTCGTTTTTGGAATACAAAAGGGCAGTATTTGGCAGTTTTGTATTTATCGGGACAGTATAATTTCTTTTATCAAAACAGAAAGAATTTTTATTTTGCCTCAAAAGAAATATTAGATAAAATTGGATTTATTTATCGCAATAAACTGTATGCTTACGAGCAGTATGACGTTTACTATAATCGGCCAGCTGAGGTAATGAGAGACTTGTCATATTTTCAGAAAGATGATATTTCGGATTACCAAAAGGCTTACCAAAAGCGGTTACAAAAACTCGGGTTACTGCGAAATGAACTTAGTGTTTCAGAAAATTTACCAGAAATTTTGGTAGATTATTTTGATGACTACAGCACTAAAAAAGAAGTCGTCAAATTTTCTTTAGCTATGGCCGATTTAGAGGGGGAAATTATTTCTTATTCATTCGTAATTAATGGCATTGAAAAGCGCATTAAATTGCTGGAACCAAAAGAAGCTGTTACTGCAGAGCTTGAGGTTGGATTAGCTGCTGGGATTAATCAAATAGACTTTTTCTGTACCAATAATAAAGGTATTCGATCCCTCATAAAAAAGAAAATAATCACATGTGAAAAGAATTTTCAAAAGCCAGACTTATATTTAGTTACTATTGGTGTTTCTAATTATCAAGATTCCGATTTTAACTTGAAGTATTCAAGTAAAGACGCAAATGACATGGCTAGTCTGCTCAATAAATCTAAAGCTTATTCTAATATTCGAACCTTGTCGTATTACGATACGTCCTTTGTAAAAAATGCTCAAGGAGAAATTGCCAGCTTTCTAGACACTGCAAAAATTAATGATGTAATTGTGTTCTTTTATGCAGGACATGGTGTTTTAGACGACAAATTTAATTACTATTTAGCCACGCACAATATGGACTTTGAAAAACCAGAAGAAAAAGGCTTGTCTTTTGATGGGTTAGAAAATTTATTTGAAGACCTAAATTGCCGCAATAAATTAATGATGATTGATGCCTGTTTTAGCGGAGAAATTGACAAGTCCAGCCTATCAATTGATTCTACAATGATTGAAAGTGGAGATGAAATTCAATTTAGAAGTGCTCAAAGTGCTGCAATTGATGACAATGGGGATATGGGAATTTTTGAGTTGTCGAAACGCGTGTTTACTGATTTGAGGGTAAGTAAAGGAACCAATATTTTATCGTCATCCTCCGGTATAGAGTATTCACTTGAAGGCGATAAATGGGGCAACGGCCTATTTACATATGTGCTTAAACAGGGCTTGGAAAATAAAGCGGCAGATTTGAACGACGATAAACAGATTCGTATTTTGGAAATGCAAGTGTATCTGCGTGAAACTGTTTCTGCATTGTCTGAAGGAAATCAGAATCCGATCTTAAGGAAAGAAAACATTAAAAATAATTTTGTGATATGGTAAAAATATTCAGCTTCTTTGGGTTAATATTCATTTCAGTTTTTGGTTTCAGTCAAAACTTAAGTTTAGGAGTAGGAGGAAGAGTAGGGAATCAATTTGTGCAACATAGGTCGAATTTTAATTTTGATATCATAAATTCAAGTGGAGATACATTAGTGCTCGACACGGTGAACCAGGTAAGTTTAACAAGTGGTTTAAGTTTTCCTATATATGCCCGGTATACGAGTAAACGCAATTGGTGGGTGCAGATAAACTACGGTTATGAAACTTGGCGTTTAGGTATTTCGAGCAGAACAAGCCCGACAAATTATGCCATTCAAACATCTGTAGATGAAAAAATGGCAGATTTACCTCCTGATACTGAAGATATAGATGATATTAGAGAGGCGTATGAACAGAATGTAATTGCTGAAAATACCTACAGTCTAGAGAGTTTTGAAAGAGTCCAGTATAATCGACTTACTTTTATGGCAGGTTCATCCTTTAATAGAAAAGGTATTGCTACGTTTTATTATGGTGGTGGATTTGATTTATTTACTAGCAGTACCATTGAATCATACCAAGGACTGGTGTATGATAAAAGAGAGGTTTCTCATACTCATCACATATTGGAAGCCATGCCCAAATTAGAAAGTGTGCAGTTTGCACCATTTCTGAACTTCGGAATTGAAAAGCAAAATATTAGACTAGGAGCCGATATATCTTTTTTCCCTGGGCCTGTTTTTGGAAGACACAATCTAAGAAATGATGCGATAGTTGGTGTTACCGCAAGTACCCAGTCGAATGGTTTTAGTAGTCAATTTGTTAGAAATGTTGTTTCCCTAGGTGTGAGTTTAAATTATACTCTATTTAATCAAAATTTTAATCAAGCTATTAATGCCGACAAAAAAAATGTGCTCGATCCACTTGTAATTGGCAGATACCGCCAAAAACCAAAGTTTGTTCAAATTGGCGGCGCAATAAATTTTCCAAATTTTCACAATTCTGGGTGGTCAGTAATTGATGATTTTGAATTGGAAAATGAAGACGATATCTTTTTGTACGATACCTCACTAACTAATAAAGGAGACTATTATCTTTCTGGTGTTCTCTTCGACCGCTCTACAGATGTTTTAGACTATTTGTATTTGGAAAAAATTGATGACGAGCAACGCGTAATTGATGACGAACTAAAAACGGTTGACCTAGCAACTACTGTTTTTTTAGATTGGGGAAATATTAATTCTATTGTAAAGTCGCCAAAGTTAAGCGCTTTTGTTAGGGTGAACCCGCATGAATTATTCTCAGCTGACGTTAATGTAGGCTATCAAAATCATACCTATGGTATTAGAGGATTCGAGACCATTGCTGAAACCATAGATAATGAAACAACCATTCAAACTAAAAAAATAGTTTATCAAGAAAACTTTCACGAATTATCGCTTGGATTAAATGCTTACACGCAAGTACCCGTTAATAATATCAGTCGAGTAGGAGTTCATGTTGGGCTAAATTATAACCTTTGGTTTAATGGTAGATTTGACATTGAAACCGGGGGTATAAATGACAGTGAACTATTGCAAGATTTCCATGACTACAATACAGGCCAGTTAGAAGGAAAAAATGACCCAGATTTTGAAGAAGCTGAGGAGTGGAAAAAGCATGAAGGAGCTAATAATTTAGAAGAGGCCGATAAAGGAGTTTTTACTAAAGATGACTACTATAACGTTACACATGGAGACAATAGTGCAGATGATAATTATTATACTGATTATTCTCCTTACCTTTTTAATGAGTGGCAAAAACGAAGTTATTTTGAATTGCGTTTTGGAATAGACTATTATATCGAAAACCTAAAATTTAATTTGTATGCTGAACGTTCTCTCCTCCGAAACAATACCATGTACAGCAGTTTATTCACAGTCGGAATGGGAGTAAGTATGTTTTTAAATTGATTAGCTAAACTACCAAGTACCGGCAGGAGCAAATAAAAAGTCTGTTGGGTTGTCGAGCTCATAAAGGTAAGAATGCCCAATCGTCTCTTTTTTGCAGAACGGTTCCAAACGTTTTAGCATTTCTTGATACCCGTTTTCAGTTAAAGCGCAGAAAAATGTTTCCTTATCCAGCGTAAAAATCCCTTCATCTTCTTTAAATAAGCCCATAATTAACTTGCAATTTCTCGGCTCTATAAAGTCAATTTCAGACAAGTAAAGTTTTTGTTTTTTTTCAATAATCACAGATTGAATTAAATCTCTAAACAGAATGGCTTGCGCTTTATCAAAATTGTATAATCTGACCATGTTTTCACCAAATTCATTGACATGATCTATAAAATCTAATTCCATTTATTAAAAGTATATCGGACAGTAAAATTACGGATTATTGTTGATTGAAACTTTTGCTAATTGATTAAATTGTTTGACTAAGAGTATTTATTCAATAACCCTCACATCAATATCATCTACATAAACAGTTGTTGCATTATCTTGCGAATTTGCAGTTACACCAAATTCAATTTTATCATACATCCCTTTTGTGCCCTGCATGAAATAGAGCACATCTTTTGGTAATGTCTGCCAATTATTCTGTTCAATAATCAGCAAATCATCTTGCCATAATTTTACAGTTCCGTTTTCTTTTTGTGATAGCAATACCTCTAGCTTTATTTTTACCCATTGGTTTCTTGGAAAATTAACTTCAACTCCTTCTGTTTGGGTAATGTTCGGATTGGGATATTTATGTTCTATTAGTAATTGGTTGTCGACTAGCGCAACTCGTATACCTGGTCCAGCACCAATGGCTGCTTTTTCTTCCAAGTCCATTAAAAAAAGCCATGTTGCATCTTGTTCTCCTTCAATATAGTACCAAGCCTCTATAGCCACTGTTTCGTTTTGCCAAAAAGCCATAAATTGCTTATTAATACTGGCTTTTGAAGCGCCAATATTTTGGTCTGCTTTGGCTGCATGCGACCTAAAACTTTTCCCCTTAGAGTGAAAAATAATAGTGTCAATTGTCAATTCATTTTCATCATAAGTACTTTGTATGAACGACCACCTTTCATTATCTCCAGCAATAGCCTCCTCAATATTTGAATAGGATGAAAAGTCTTCCTGAAAACTGTTCGGTCCAGCAAAGTATTTTTCTTTATTGCAAGAGAGAAGGGTACTCAGAAATATGATTACTAGTACAATTCTCATTCTCTTCGGTTAAAGTGATAGCCAAAGGTAATTCCAGCCCAATGTTGGGCTTGAAAACCGACTAGAAATGAAACGAGGGGGGTGTAAGAAGCCCTTAAAAAATAATTTTTGTCGAGTGGTTGGTAGCGGTATCCTGCAGCCGCCACTCCTGATAAAAAAAAACGAGCCTTAGTTGTCATTGACACTGCTTGGCCAACTCCAAGGTCAAATTTATGCGCGGATTTACCCACAAGCCAGTGCAGCATGATTGGAAAAATTAAGTTTGCACCATTTGATTTATCAATTGGGGTAAAGCTAAACCCAAATCTTAAATGAAAGTTTAAATCGGTGTATTCAAGAATTGGACGCTCATAATTTATCGAACCAAAACCACCACTTCCCAGCGCTTCAAATGAGAAATAGTCTTTCCCCTGTCCAAAAACTATGTGAGGTTGGAAAAAGAAAAGTATTACAACAAGAAAAAACTTGAATGTTTTCATACTAGTAATAAACGTCTTTTGAAGGTAATTATTTTTAGCCGGGTAATTCTAGCCGAAAAATCTTAGCCTTATGAAATAAAACATTGTGCTTTTCACCAATTATGGCACTGCCGTATAGCGTCATATCATCTAAATTAATTAGTTGGGTAACATGATCGCCATAACCTGGTTCAAACCAAGAGAGAAAATGTTCTCCTTGATCAGTTAATAGGTATTTGTATTTAAATGGGCCCCACCATTTATCTGGACTTTTACCATTTTTATATTGGTAGAAAACACCTTCACTTTCATAACGAATGGCAAATTCAACACCATTTTCGTATTTATACTGCATTTCCACTCCTTCAAGTCTGTTTGGAACCTTTAATTTACTTTGACAATTAATGAGTAATGGGATTAGAAAAATTAGGATTAGTTTTTTCATGAAATGACATTTGTCCTCAATTAGTTACGAGAAAATTGTAAAATGTGTTACAATTTTAACTGTGCAGCCCCCTTAAAAAGTCAAGAAGATGTTGAACACTTTTTACCCTAAATCCAAATGTTCCAGAAATTGATTTTTTTTCAGTATTTAGAGTTATTTCAATTGTTTTTGAGCCTCCATCCGCACAATCTCCGCAGCCTAGGTATTTATCGAAAGCAAGAAAACTTTTAAAATCTATTGAATTTATCAATGTAGAATAAACAGAATTACTCATAGAATGATAAGTTGTAACACTATGATTTTCCTTCCAGTTGAAATGATTTATCAGAATCCCACGAGACGACAGTTTGGCACTATGCTCGCAATAACCAAAGCATTCTCCAAAAGAATAACTATAATTGATTTTTATACTGTCTTTAGCGGCTCTTACAAGTTTTAATTGCTCATCTGTTGCTGGAATATATTTTGGTTTTCTAACAGCCTGTAGGTAGAAGTTGCTGGGTAAATTTTCATTTTCTTCGTCATCCAATTCTGAAGTGCAGGACTGACTTAGTATTAAAATAATAAAAATCTGCCAGTAATTCATTTAAATCATTTCAAATAAATATTCTAACTCTTCAATTCTCCTATTTGTAGTTTCCACCATACAATTTAAATAATAGATGCCAGCCGTATTTCCCTCTAAGCCTTCAGTTACTAGCTTACTTTGCACTCTTCGGTTAAGAACCCACATACTTTGGTATTGCTTTAATTGATTTTTTACTGAATCATTTTCTATCCTGCTTAGTAGGTATTTAAACTTACTATTTAGTGTCGAATCTAAGTATTGAAATTGAATATTTAAGCAGATTCTAGTTTCAATATTCGACCCATTTGTACTATCACAGTTTACTTTTGAACTGTACTTCATATACCCTAAATTCTTTAATCTTTTTGCATCAGAGGTGTCTTGTGCTATTGCTGATTGGCAAAAGAGTGCTGCTAGAAATAGTAGATGAAAGGCTATTTTCATTTGAAAAAATGAGTAAATAATAAAGATAGTAAAAAACAAAAGCCTGAACTTACTAGTTCAGGCTTTAATACTAAATTATGATTTGCTGCTTATTCTTACTCCTTTACAAGCTTGAATACTTTTTTAGCTGTTGGTGTTACTACTTCCACAAAGTAGATTCCCGGAGCAGAATCAATGTTTAATTCATTTGTTGATTGAAAGTTAGAATTTTGGCTGTAAACTAACTGCCCGTTCACGCTATAAATATTTACTGCTTTTACCGAAGTTGACTGCATGTCTAAATAAAATAAGCCAGTGGTTGGGTTTGGATAAATACTAAACGTATTTTCCAATTCACTTTCTTCAATTCCAACAGAATTTATAGTAACACAAGAAGTTATGCTTGAGCAACCGTTAAAAGTAACTATACACGCAAAATTTCCATTGCTTGTGGCTGTATAACTATTGTTTGTAGCAGCAATAATAGGTGAATTATTATCATCACAATCAACCCATTGATATGTAGCGCCTGTTTGGTTTGCCATAATAGTAATTACATCAGTTAAAGTTGTTGTTATGTCAACTGCTGTAACAGTTAAATCAAGAGTAACAACACTATCACATCCTGCGGCATTCGTTAGTGTAAATGTTGCAGTATTGTTGTCAGAA
>JBGCGA010000125.1:0-16293 GCA_045110285.1 Crocinitomicaceae bacterium
AATGGGCATGGCACTCCGCACGCCAAATTTTCGGGCTTCGTAGCTACAAGTTGACACCACACCACGATTTGACCCACCACCAATGACGACAGGTTTCCCAATTAAACTACTATTCTGTAGCCGTTCGCAGCTGACAAAAAAAGCGTCTAAATCCATATGTGCAATACAACGTTCCATTACCTTATTACTAATAGTTTAAAGCCTACAAAGTCACACCCTAGAATATCTAGAATCAATGCCCTGTTAATGTATTACGTCATGCCTGAGTACCCTTTTAATGGCAAAAATCATTGATTGATTTCAGCATTAAATTGGTTTAATTGGAAGCACAAATGTATTTATTATTTCTTAATTTTTAATCAAAAATTGATTAAAAATTAACCGCTGATTTTAGCCCATCAAAATAGACTTAATACTAAAGAAGCAACTTGAATTGCACCAAATAGAAAAAAGAAATTTCTTTATGCAACCAATTGAAAGACAAAAACGTTAGTGTATAAAAATACAACATTATGAAAACAACAAAACTCTTTTTAACTTTTGTGCTAATTGGAATTTTTCAAATATCCTATGCTCAATGGGATGTAATTGCTACAGGGCATTTAACCAATACAAATGCAGCAGCGATAAACGTAAATCTTAATTTTTATGATGGTACATCAGCTACTAGCGCAACAGTAGTTACAGATGTAAATGGATATTATTCGCACACTTTTACTGGTACTTCAACAAGTAATGGAACGGTAGAATTAATAGTTCATGATTGTAATACTGACACAATTTATGAAGTAAAGCCATATAATGTCTCTACAGGTGATACTTTGGTGAACTTTACAACGGCTGACTATTGTCCAACAACTTCAACAAGTTATAATATTCATGCAAATGGGCAATTATTAAATACAAATGGCATGGCAATTCCTGTCACGATTTTTCTTGCTGAAGGATTTGGTTTTCCCACAGACTCCGCAACTGTTACAACAGATACAAATGGATATTATACACATACATTTGTAGTTACACAAGATTCAGGTAGTGTTTCGCTGTATGCGCAAGACTGTAATTTAGACTCAATTTTTGAATACAATGATTATTGGTTACTTTTTAATGATACAATAACAAACTTCGCAACATATGACTACTGCCCAACAAGTCCAAACACAAGTTCTGTTTATGCTTCAGGTAACTTTACAAATACAAACTCAGCTGCAATTAACGTTTCGCTTGTTCTTTTTGATGGTACTACAACAACCACTGCTACAGTCGTAACTGACAATAATGGAAACTACTCTCACACATTTTCTACAAGCGCAACAAGTCAAGGCACTATATATATGTACGCGCAAGATTGCTTTTCTGATTCTATTTTTGAAACGAAAACATATAATGTATCCGTGGGTGATACTACAGTGAACTATACAACGTTTGACTACTGCCCGGTAATAACACCACCAACAAGTTGTTTTGCCTATTTTTCAGTTAGTCAGGCTTTAGATACAAGTGGAACTGCTATTGCCAGTCAATTAATTGTAACTGATAGCTCATCAACCACAGGAACAGGTAATTTGACTTATACATGGAATTTTGGTGACGGAAACACAGGGACAGGGTCAGCACTCTCACATACTTACAGCGGAAATGGACCATATGTATTATGCTTAACCATTGCTGATACTTCAGGATGCACAGCAGTACACTGCGATACAATTAGTATTGATTCTTTAGGAATGCTAGAGTCTGAAGGATTTACGCTAAATATTGGAGTAGAACCAACACTGTCAATTGAGAAAATTGATTTTTCGTCTATCTTAAGCATTTTCCCTAACCCTGCGGTTAACTTCATTAACATTGAATACAACACAGTAGAAAAAGCACTGAACAGAATTACTATGGTAGATTTGTCAGGAAAAGTAGTGTTTGAAGAAAGCAATTCAAATTCATCAAGCAATATGACCACAATAAATACTGAAAATATTGCACCGGGAACATATCTTATACAAATGTTATTTGATAACGAAATTCACAATGCCAAAGTAATTATCAAGTAATTTATTATTTCTACCTATTTTAAAAGAGGCGATTGTTTAATTACAATCGCCTCTTTTTTGATATTATTTTAGTTCAAAACTCTAATAATAACTGGTTAAGTAGATAAAGTGTATTGATACCCAAAAAAAAACAACCACTTAATACTATTGACAGTTAATTACTTATGTAGGTTTCTCTATCTTAATTAAAAAAAAACATTTTGCACCCACCCCTCAACCCACAATAGCACGTGTTAACTAAAACAATAAAAAACTAATATTATGAAAACAATGAAACTCTTTTTAACTTTTGCACTAGTTGGCATATTCCAAATGGCCAGTGCACAAATGAATGTAATTGCTACAGGGCAATTGACAAATACAAATGCCGCAGCAATAAATGTTACACTTGTTCTATTTGAAGCTAATAATACTACAGCAGTAACAGTTTTAACAAATCCAAATGGGGTTTACACACATACATTTGTAGCGAATACAGATTCAGGATCAGTATATATGCAAGTGGAAGATTGCAATTTTGATTCAATTTTCGAATACCAACCATATGATTTAATTACAGGAGATACAATAGCTCAGTTTACAACTTTCGATTATTGCCCAACCATAACAACAAGTTGCCAAGCATTTTTCTATGTCAACCAATCGTTGGATACCAGTGGAACAGCTATTGCTAGCCAAGTAAGTATAATAGATAGTTCAAGCACTACTGGAACAGGTAACTTAACTTATACTTGGGATTTTGGAGATGGATCAACAGGAACAGGTTCAGCATTATCGCACACATATAGTGGAAACGGCCCATACCTTTTATGCTTAACAATTGCAGATGGTTTTGGTTGTACTGACACATACTGCGACACAATTAGTGTAGATTCACTAGGAATGCTAGAAAGCGAAGGATTTACATTAAACATTGGCGTAGAACCAACATTATCAGTTGAAACTATTGACTTTTCGTCTGCTGTAAACATCTTCCCTAATCCTGCAGTAAACTTTATTAATATTAAGTACAATACTGGAAACAAGGAATTGAATAGAGTAACAATGGTTGACTTATCAGGAAAGATTGTATTTGATGAAAGTAATACAAATTCATCAAACAATATAACAACAATAAATACTGAAAACATTGCACCAGGCACGTATTTAATACAAATGTTATTTGATAATGAAATACACAATGAAAAAGTAATAATAAAATAAATACTTACTCAAGTGAGACGATTGTTTAATTACAATCGTCTCATTAATTATACAGTGATTCTTGACTCTAAACTATTAAAGCGTCTAAAAAAATTAGACAAAAAAGCACAATTGCAATTTTATAAGCAATGTTTTAATACACTTATGTCTACATGCGTGAGGTATACAAACAATAGGGATGATGCTGCTGTATTTGTAAATGAAGCTTTCTTAAAAATAATCACCAATATTGATAAAGTAGACATTGATAAACCATTGGATCCTTGGATGAGGAAAATTGCAGTTAACTGCATTATTGATCAGTTCAGAAAAGAAAAAACTGAGCGAAACATAAGATTAGAGGACAATAGTTACGAAGAAATAGGTGTAGAAAACCAAGTTGAGCAAGTTATTGAACAAGAATTTATAGAAGATATTTTGAGTCATCTTCCTCCAAAAACGAAATTAGTATTAAACCTACATTACAGAGAAGGATACTCACATAAAGAAATTGCTGACAAATTAAACATCAGCCTAGAGACTTCGAAATGGCATATAAAATCGGCCAGAAGACAGCTTAAAAAAATGAAAATTGAAAATTGAAAGAAGACGACGACATAGCGAACATAGTTAACAATACCGAAGTTGAATCTTTTGATATTAAGCCGGAATGGTTGGACGATATGAGCGCTCAACTGGATGCTTATAATTCAAAAATGGGCGTTTCGAAATATTGGTGGTTTTCACTTTTATTGATTCCTGTAATTGTATTGTCTATATTCTTATTGAGCGATTCAAATGAAAAAAAGAATATAGCAGAAATAAGAAAAAATTCCCCTGAAAATGAATTAACTGATAGTTCTTCATCAAATGACTTATTTGACAAAAATAATAATCGGTCACAATCCGACAAAAGTGCTGCTTTTAATAGGCTGAGTGATGGAATAGATGATAATCAGACTGATTCACTGCAATTACATACAACTGCAATTAATAACAATACAGTGAATGAAAGCACATCTTTAATAAATAGTAAATCAGGATTAAATACTAGAATAGATCTAAATCAATTTCAAAAATCTAATTTTAAGTCAAATGGTAATTCTAAAGTTTTCAATAAAACTGGAAGCACTCAAAATATTAAGTCAGATTTACAAACGGATATTTTCACTACAAAAAAGCAACAACTACAAACTGAAGCACGAAACAACAAAGCAAAAGCAGATGCGTCAATTGAATTGAACATTTCCCAGAGCATGGATTCTACTAACGCCAAAAATTCTCAAACGTTCCAAAATACTGCAGATACAGTTTACACCTTAATGCCTGAAAAAGTTGAATTTAATGAAAATAAAACTCATCAGAATATCTTAGAAGAAGAAAATTATTCTGTAGATTCAGTAAAAACAAACGTTCAGCCGAATACTTCCCCAAATACCACGGATTCGACTAAAAATACTCCTTCTATTGTAAACAATTCAGAACCTAGCTCTTCTGAAAACGGTGATGATGAAGTTGATGAAAATAATGATAAAAAGGCTGATTTATGGTCGGTTGGGTTTACACTTGGGCCAGATATATTAAGAAAACAGCTAACAACAAATACTGAATTACTGAATTTTGAACAGAAAAAAACAGAAGAACTTTTTGACAATACTTGGGGTTACGACTTTGAAGTGAATCGTTATTTAACACCTTGGTTGTCGCTAGGATCTGGGATTGGATTTAAAAAATTCCAAGAAGTAAATAGTTATAGCGCTAAAAGCACAACTACTAGTGATACAACATACACCTTTGAATATAATACTTACCCTGTATTTACAGACAGTATGGCTGTGATCGGACAAGATAGCTTGGGGCCTGACACAAGTTGGGTGTATACAGATTCGATTATAGTGACTGAAAGCACCACAGATACTAGTATTACAAGTAATACTCAAATTGACTCCAGCAATAAGGCGGCCAATGGAATTGTGACTAGCACCTATGTTCAAATTCCTATTAATGCGCAATTCATTTTTGTTAACACAGATAAATTAACAGCATACACAAATGTGGGACTGACCATTGGTTTACTGACCAAAAATACGGGAAGAGTGATTGATTACAGTTCGAATGAACTAGTGAATTATACAACTCGTAAAATGATTTATAATGCATCAATTGGCTTAGGACTGAACTATAATATATACGGGCCATTCGATTATAAGATATATGGTGCTTACCAGTTTAGTTTAACTAACTTTAGCTTAGCTCCCAACGTTAACAAACGGTACAATGGTTTTAATTTAAGAACAGGATTAGTATTTCATTTTTAGTTGCTAGAGTTCACAGCTATTGCCATTAAAATCTGACATCTTAACATCTCCAACTGAAATTAGATAATCGTTTCTAATGATTTTTTCTCCAGCTTGATAGCGAATGTGCGAAAATTCTCCATTTCTGCCACCAGTTAAATCAACAATAAATGCATTTTCTATAATTTCCTTTTTTGATGTTATTTCATCTTTGTAAACGATAGTTATTGCTTGTTTTAAAGTAGCAAAATGTTCTAAATAATCGTGGAATTCACAATTGATAGGGATATATGGTTCTTTATATAAAGTCATTTTACTCTATGTCGCCACAAACAAATAAACCTTTCAAAATATGAACGCCCCAGCAAATATTGCTAGAGCGTTATATATTCATGCCGGAGTTAATTTACTTACTTCTTCGTTCCAAGCAATAATAATTCACTCACTTGAATTTCGGTAGCGTATCGCATTTCACCATCCTTGGTTTCGTAGCTTCTGTTAACTATTTTACCCTCTACGGCAATTTCTTGTCCTTTATCCACGTATTGCTCTATAATTCCAGCAACTTTACCCCAAGCAACTACATTGTGCCATTGTGTGTCAGTTACTTTTTCTCCACTTGTGTTTTTATAGGTTTCGTTGGTAGCCATTGTCCATTTAGCTAATTTGTTGCCATTGTCGAAAGATATGATTTCTGGTGCTTGTCCTAAATTTCCGATTAATTGTACTTTGTTTCTTAAATTGTTCATGTTGTGTGTTTTTGTGTAGCGTAGTTTGTTTTTAAGCGCTACAGATTAAAAATGTTATTTACTTGTGTCAAACAATTGTTAGCATGCATTTTTTGATCGACAGGGCAAAGTAACCGACAATTCAAAACATGATTCGTATACTAATTACTTGTAAACGTTTAATAGTCGTTTATAAGTAATTAAAAATGTTTTTATATCTTAAAATGAGTTGTTAATAGATTAGTAAATGATTGATGAAGTTTGAACAAACTATTACTTTTTAGATTGAAGTATCTCTTTCACTTCAGAAAACCACTCGTTTTTTAAAATGCTAAGCACTATACTATCTCTGCGGCCGCCATCAAAGTCAGCACAATTACTTCTTAAAACACCCTCTTGCTTACAACCAATGTTTTTCATAGCACGAATGGACTTTTGATTGTTATTGTCGGCTCTAAACTCAACGCGATCTAGCTTCCATTTTTCAAAGGCAAAAGACAGAAGTAAGCACTTACAATTTTGATTTAAACCAGTGCCTTGAAATTTTTGCCCATACCATGTATAACCTAATTGAATGGTATTATGTTTTGGCTGGTAATCATAGAATCTTGTTGAGCCAGCTACCTCATTTGTTTTTTTATCAATCACTAAAAAAGGATAAGCAAGGTTGGCATTTCTTTCGGCGATAGCCTGCTCAATGTAGGCCTTCAACTTTTTCGAACTTGCGCCTGACACCAATGAATACTGCCATAATTCCGGTTCATTAAGCGCAAAGTGCTCCAGTAAAACAAAGTCGGTCTGCTTTAGAGGACGGAGTAGCACTCTTTCATTCTCTAAGTCAAAATCTTTTTTAAAATCAATTCCATTCACTTTCCGTTTCACGCTAAATGATGCTAGTCAAATTGAATACTAATAATTTCCAAACCTGAAATTATTTTGCTGCTCTCACTCGGGCCAAATAACCCTTCATCTTCTTAGAATTTGGAAACAATAATTTTTGCCAATATATAAGATCATTTTCCATATCAGACAACTTCTTCCTTTTGTAATCATTATCGTTGGTTTCAGTTGCACTTTTGTAGTTATGTTCGAATGTACTAATCCATCTTTCCGAATTAAATAATTCTGAAATCGCCTTGTATTCCCTGATAACCAAGTTTACTTTACCTTCGAACTTATTTTTATCACTTTCACTATCAAAAGTGTAAGGATGACTATAGTATGTCAAAAGGAACTCCAAATTTTGACGATTAATAATTGTTGAGTCACAAAAATGATTGTAAATTACCTATTGGAAACTTTGAAAACTTTTGTTGAGCATAAGAAAATTTAGCATAAAATGTTTCAATGTCAATTGGTCAAGAAGCAACTAACGCAGCTTGTTTCTTCTTGAATAATGCTTCTAACTCAACTAATTTTCAGCGCTGCATAGTTAAGTCACCATCAGTATTGTCAGCACAAGCAGCCAATTATTTATTAGTTGTATTTAGCTTAATAGAAAAGTTTCTGTAGGCATCTTTTGTATTTTCTATAGCACTTAAATCATTCTCTAACTTTGCTATATCTGATGTTAACATAGACTCACAAATATCTTGTCCAAAAATATTAACAGAACCTACTCAACAAACTAGTACTACGATCAGTTTTTTCCTATAAAATTACTTTAGTTACTTCTTACTTAAGCAAAAAGTGTTCCGTAAATGTAGCGATTTTAAATTTATCAGAAATTTTTCTCTTTTCAAAAACTGAATCTTCAATGAAATAGGCTATTTAATGAAATACAAACCATGACTGCCAGCAACCCCACCAATAAATGTGATGAGACTTAAAATTAACAAAAACCAATGCGCTCTGTGCATTATTTTGCACGTTTTGTCAGGGTTTTTAATGGCTTGTTCTTTAAAAAATTTGTGCAAAAACAGAGGTTCTAAAATATATAAAACGACAGTAAACAAGATCCAAATAATGGTGATGGCATGAATCCACCAAAAGTGAATATCTAAGTACCTATCCCAAATATCCATGGCATACATCATGTAAAACCCTTACAAGGCAGTAATAAGCGTTGTAATTTTAGCTTGGATGCCAAATCGGCCTTCGAAAGTCTCGAAAGTACTCATGCGCTATTCTTTCGATTTCATGCGCTTTACTGCTGGGATGATGACGGTAGTATCCATAGCCACACCACCGATCCACAAAACAACGGCTATAATTATGTATAATTCGGGCTATTGTAATGTCTATCATTGAGTTTTACGTAATTCTGTATTCGATAGTAGTTAGCTTTCTATTCTGGAGGCTTAACAGTGCTATCTTCAACTTCAGCGTCTGATTCAGTTCCAATAGGTTCAGCGTAACGGTCATCAATGCCATCTCCATCCTTATCAATTTTCATTCCTGGCATTTGGCTCAAAAGAACATCTTTTACATTATCACCTCTGTAAATAATCAATCCCAGTGTCATTACTATGCTTGTAATTAAGATAACAAATAATAGAATGCCTGTATCAAAATCTTCTATTCTGATATGATTCAAGCCGTCCTTCCCCACATGACTATCAATTACGAAAAATAATAAAATAGTTATTAACCCTCTAGGTGCTATGTAAAGTTGAGGAACAATGTCGCGTTGCACAATAAGTTTTAGTAGAATGAAACGAACCACATACAATGCCGCAACAATAGCTAAACTTATTAATGCTACTTTCCAATCCACAATAGACCCTAGGGAAATAAACATCCCAAAGAGTACAAAAAAGAATGTTCGAATTACAAAAGCCGACTCTAAAGTAACTGTATGAAAGTCATGCAAAATTGGTTTCACAGATTCCTTATTTACCACCCTACTCAATCTACCACGAAAAAAAATATTTGCATTGTTTAATATTAAACCGAAAGTTAGAATAATAAGCAATGATGAAAGGTGAAATGATTTTCCTAAGCCATATAAAAACATCAAAACACTGATGACCAAAAATAGTTTGACTTGTGTTTTTAGTTTCTGGAAAATAAACACCAAAAGGTAGGACAAAACAACAGATACAGCTATTGTAACTCCTATGTTAATGCCAACTTTCGTCGCAATTTGTTGAGCACTATCGGCCGCCTCAGCCTCCAGCATAAAATAAAAAAACATGATCCCCAAAATATCGGAAAAAGTGCTTTCATATACCATAAACTCTTTTTTCGCGCCTTGTAAACCTCCAACACTAGGAATAATAATAGCTGAACTCATTATAGACAGAGGGATGCTATAAATTAAAGCTTCATAAAGACCAAAATTTCCGGGGATAAAGTAGATAATTATGTAAGCAATTGCAAATGAAGATCCTACTAGAGCAATTAGAGCAACAAAAAATGATCGCAGAATCATTCCTAGTTTCTCTCTTTTCAAATTCAAATCAAGTGCAGCTTCCAGAACAATCATTACCAACCCAACGTTTCCAATAATTTCTAAAACTCCTGGACCAGCAATAGACTCTGCTGTAAAATAGTCTTTCCCAAATTCTTTAATGCATACCCCTAGTCCAATTAAAAGCAATACAGAAGGAACATTTGTTCTTTTAGCTATGATATTAAAGAAAAATGAAATAATAATAACTGATGAAACAGCAATAATAAGTTCGTAAGTTGACATGTTTTTACTTGATTTTGGGGAAAGATACAAAAAAACTAGTACCAATTCCTACAGTCGATTCAAACCAAATTTCACCGTTCATATTTTCAATTATTTGCTTTGACATAGCTAAACCTAAACCAGTACCTTTTGATTTTGTGGTAAAATAAGGAATAAACATCTTTGCCTTTCCTACTTCGTCAATGCCGACACCGTTATCGGCAATAGAAACCTTGTATTGACTATTTTCACTTGACAGTACAACTTCAATTTTACCGTCCTTATCGGAAGGTATAGCTTGTGTTGCATTTTTAATAAGATTGTTAAATACTCTTAAGCACAGATTTTTATCTGCCCAAATCAGTGCTGTTGTTCCAATATCATTTCTGAAGCTTAACTGGTAGTCTCCCTCACTTTCGGCAAAAACGGCATTGGTACTTTCTAAAATCTCAGCCAAGTCAACCTCTTGTTCTTGCGCCTTAGGCATTTTTGCGAAGTTAGAAAATTCATTAGCTATTTTTGTTAACGCATCAATTTGCTCAATTAATGAGCTAGACACTCTTTTTAGTTTTTGTTCAGAATCCTCATCAGCCACATTTATTGATCGATTTAAATGTTGAATTGACAACTTCATTGGTGTCAGCGGATTTTTAATCTCATGAGCTACTTGCTTTGCCATCTCGCGCCAAGCACTTTCTCTTTCACTTTTGGCCAGTTGGGTTGCATATTTCTCAAGCTCGTCTACTTTTTCATTGTATTCTTTCACTAAACTTCCAATTTCGTCATCTCCACTATATGAAATTGGCGTGTTTTTCGATCCAATTTTCATACTCTTTAGGCTGGATTGAATTATTTTAAGTGGTGATGTTAATCGGTTTGAAACTATAACGGCCAATAAAATTGAAATGGCTAACATCAAGACCATAATATTGATGATAGCTAATAAGAATCCGGAAATTTGATTCTCAAGCTCATCTTGTTTTGAAATGTACTGAATATTCAAATAAGCCAGTAACTCACCTTTGGCACTAACAAAAGGGAGATAAGCAGATAGAAACTGCAAATCGCCAATGTTTTCCTCATGAATAAACTCACTTCGTTTTGTTAAGTTAAGCGCAACAAATGCTTCGCTATTCATCTTTTTTGAGATGAGTCCTTTTGAATATATTTTAGGTTGTGAGGAGGCCAGAAGACTTCCATTAACATCAAATAAATTGATATCTGTAACAAACACCCTGGAGAATTTTTTCAAAAGATATTCTAAATAAGCTTTATCACTGCCAATTTCAGAGTCAGAAGCAAATTTATGATACAGTTCTGTTTGAACGGATCCTGCTTTTTCTTTTATTAACCCGCGAGAGTTTTGATGGTATTGCTGCACGACGTATGTTCCAGCTCCAATTCCAAAACTAATTAATGTCAATAAAATCAATCCAATTAGTACACTTTGGAATTTAAAATTAAGGGACAAGTTTTTAAAGCTAATTTTGCTTTCTGTAAAATGACGGATAGAATTTGGAATAAAAAGGATGAGACCATAAAATATTAGCAGATAAGAAAAAGTTGTAAAAGCATTAATAGCAGTTGTTTTTTTTCTAGAAACAACCGTTATTCTATTTTCATCATATGCATACACATAATGACTATAATCTTCAGAATTAGAATATTTATTCATCACCTTGATCCATTTAACCGGAACAAAAGGGTAGTCGTATTCTCCTGAATTACTAACCAAAGTTTTATCGACATATTTAGCTATCGAATAATGTTTGAGTTCAGCATTTGTAAAGCCTTCATTTTCTAACAAAACAGAAGGTAATCCAATTTCTTTTGGTAGTTTTTTAGAGCGCATCTCCACCATCAAATATCCAGTAGTGTCGGTTCCCGTCAAAATCGGAAAATTCACCAAATAACTTAGTTTATCGGTGTTTGTTTTTATAAAATAGATATTGGGATTAATGGATGATGGTACACCATTATTCTTGATGATAAAATCTAATTTTTCGTAGCCTACAGTTGCAATTGCTCCTGGCTTACTTCTCTTTGTTTTACCTGGTCCGAAAAGATGAAAATCGAAATCGTACTTATTTTTTAAACTAAAAAAATACTTTCCTTCAATCTCTTCTGTAAATTCAGCCTCCTCAAAATTCTTTTCTAAAAAATGATTTAAAAATTCGTCTTTAACAAGTTTCTTTTCAATTATGTCATAGTCATATTCAGTCAGTGGGTCATTATCTTTTGCTATTTGCTCAGCGTATACCTTTCGTACCTCTCGCTCTTTTGCATCTGTATAGTCTTCTAAAATATAGGCTGTATAGAATGACACAAAAGCCAGAACGCTGATTACATGGATAAATTTAAACTTGACGTTTCTGAAAGCGAACAATAGTAAAAAACCAGATAATATAACAGGCCAAAGAGAAGTCAGCAATGAATTGTCAAAATTAATTTGGTCAACAATTACAAAAGTGACTGAACTTAAAAACCAAATAAGACTCAATTTGTTCCATTCAAATTTTAAGTTTTTTAGTTGAATAATTAGGAACTGAATTAATTTGAAATAGGTGAAAAAGCAGAAACCAACCAGTGCAATACTAATTAAACTATAGATGTTTAATTCAAACAATAATTCTAGGTTAAAGTTAATTTTTGAGTCATAAACTAGTGCTCTAATGATGTGGTTAATTTGATATGCCACGTAAAAACTCAATAAAAATAGCGGAATAACAAAGAACACTAATTTTACTTTCGGGTCACCAGTTTTAAACCAGTCCCGTGTTCTTTTTAACAGAAAATTCACTAAAAAATAGAAGATAAAAACGTTAATAATTAAGTCGCCTAAAGAGGGAATTAAGGCTGATGACGCAAATAACTCAGGGTTAAATAGTTCGAGTTTCAACAAGCCATTAAACCAGTGATTTCTGATTGAAAAATATCTTAAAATCACGATCACAATGGGAAAAATAAATAGTAAAGATGGGTTTCGAACTAAAATTAATTGGCTAGATGAAATTAGAAGCTGTAATAAAATAAAGAAGGCCAATAAATAAGAAGTGAAAGCCATTACTTCAACTGCTGTATTACTTTTTGGATCTATCTCAGGTTCTACCGAAAACAAAAACTTTCCTGCTATATCAAAAACGTTAAACTTGCCAGACTTTAAACTAAGTTTTGCGTTAAGGCGTTCGTTAAACGCTGGTGCGAAATGATTGCTTAAATCACTGTTTTCGTAGGGAAACTCTTGTTTGATTAAAAATGTGGCACAAAATCTAAAATTATCTATCGTTTTTTGCTCAACAAAATACCACCCGTTCTCTAGCTTAGCAACAGTGTTAAAGCTATGATCAGAATCTAATGTGGTTGGAAACGGAATGTTGTTATCTGTCCAAACTAATAGGTCATTGTTTCTGTAAACGAAAATATCGAACCCTGATCTGTTTTTAAAATTCTGGGCCTTTTCAAACCAAAGTTCTTTGCTAACACTGGCATTTTTTGCGTTCGCTACCTTATCTAAAGCCTCTACTAATTCAAATTCTTTAGAATGAAGTTCTTCGGCTAGAGTCTCAATACCTGTCTTAGAAAATGTATTTGTAGCTTGAAAATGATACAGGTACGCACCAAGAAACCATAGAGTCAACCCTGTGAATAATGTGAATATAAACTTAAATCTATTATTATCTTTCATTGAATGATTATCCCGTCGTCGAGCCATACAAATATAAAACTATGTTTTAGTTATTTGATATTGGTTGTTGTTTTACAGTTGCAACAAGTAAAGTGCCAAAATTAAAACTGGCATAAATAAAAAGGAGGTGCTACCCAATGGCTAACAACCTCCTCTTATTTGCTTCGGCATGAAGTAAACTTTTTACCGAATTTTTCAATACAATTGTATTGAATTTTGGGGATCTCCCCCGGCTAATTATATCTATACCAAAAGACATCACAACAAGCCATAAAACTTATTTCTATCTCGTCCATATTTCAAAATATAAATCAAGTTATTATCGACTCATTTTGATATTTATTTAGCACTAAGCCTCTACTGGCACTTCTTCTCCAGCAGGTTTTGTTAGAATATCAAATATTTTCCCTTCCAACTCATCTGCCAATTCAGGATTATCGCCAATTAAAGACTTAACAGCATCTCTACCTTGCCCAAGTCTGGTTTCACCGTAACTAAACCACGAACCTGCCTTTTTAACAATGTTCAGTTCAACGGCTAAATCTAAGATTTCACCTGTTTTAGAAACACCTTTTCCGTACATGATGTCGAATTCAGCTTTTCTAAATGGTGGTGCCACCTTGTTTTTAACCACCTTTACTCTTGTTCTATTTCCAATTACCTCATCACCGTCTTTAATCTGGGAAGAACGACGGATGTCGATTCTAACAGAAGAATAGAATTTTAAGGCGTTACCACCTGAAGTTGTTTCTGGATTCCCGAACATGACTCCAATTTTTTCTCTTAATTGGTTAATGAATATACAAGTAGTGTTTGCTTTGTTAATAGAAGATGTTAATTTTCTTAAGGCCTTAGACATTAAACGGGCTTGTAATCCCATTTGCGAATCTCCCATTTCACCTTCAATTTCTGCTTTTGGTGTTAATGCCGCTACAGAATCCACCACTATAATATCAATTGCACCTGAACGAATTAGGTTGTCGGCAATTTCTAATGCTTGCTCGCCATTATCCGGTTGAGAGATTAGTAAATTTTCAACATCTACTCCTAAACTTTTTGCATAAAACTGATCAAAAGCGTGCTCTGCATCAATAAATGCTGCAATGCCACCTTGCTTTTGCGCTTCTGCAATGGCGTGAATGGCTAATGTTGTTTTACCAGAGGATTCTGGTCCGTAAATTTCAACAATTCTTCCTTTTGGATACCCTTTAACACCTAAAGCTAAATCAAGGGTTAGAGATCCTGAAGGAATGACGTCTAAATCTTCAATTGCGTTATCTCCTAATTTCATGACGGTTCCTTTACCGTATGACTTTTCTAATTTATCAAGCGTTAACTGTAATGCTTTTAATTTTTCTTTGTTTACTTCTTTTGCTTCTGCCATAACATTTAATTTTAAGACAAAGATGTGATGGCAGAACGTATTCTATTTACGTCCACCAAAAAACTTTGTCATTTTAATTTATTTTTCTTCTAAAATTGCTAAGATTTGTGCCGCGTGGTCTTTTGTTTTTACCTTCGGTATTACTGCTTCAATCGTTCCTTCACCATCAATTACAAATGTGGTTCTGTGGATACCATCATATTCTTTGCCCATAAATTTTTTAGGACCCCACACGCCAAAAGCTTCAATTACTTTTTTATCGGTATCGGCTATTAAACGAAATGGTAGCTCATGTTTGTCAATAAATTTTAAATGCTTCTTTTCGTCGTCTGCACTTACGCCAACAACCTCAAATCCTTTCGCTATTAAGTCGCCATAATTATCTCTTAAATTACACGATTGAGTTGTACACCCTGGTGTTAAATCTTTAGGATAAAAATAGAGTACTAACCGCTTTCCAGAAAAGTCGGTTAGGCTAATTGGTTGTCCGTTTTGGTCGACGCCGCTAAAGTTTGGCGCTTTACTTCCTTTTGTTAAATTTGTCATGCCGAATAATTAATCATTGTTTGACACAAAAGTAATCAATAATTTTATTTCTTGATTAGATTTTCGGAATTTTTTTGTTTTTTATGGGCTTCTATAATAGTAAACAGTTAAATTACAATCAATAAGCAGAATTCTATAATTATAACCGAGCGAAGTATTCGCTCTTTAACTTTTCTTTTAAATAAAAAATTTACAAGAATATAATTATGCTACCTTGCGAATCCTTCGCATGGTAGTTTAATTAGATTTAAATCTAGAAAGTTTGAATTTATAAATGCTAACACAGCCTTTAAAAACCTATCACAATATCATCCAATAAACCTTTTCCGCCAAAATAATCTATTGCACTACTATATTGATAATCTTCAGGACTTAGAGATAGACCTGCTTTAACAGGATTATTGTGCGTATAATTAATTTTTTGAGACACAATATGCGGGCTCCATACTTCAATTGGATGATTATCATGCCTCCAAAATTGGTATTTCGTCACATTTGAAGACTTTCTTCCAGCCTTTAAAAAATGATTCAAAAAGAATTCTTTTTTGCTTTCTTCTGGATTTTCTTTGATCGCCTTTACAATGGCTTTACTTGTAAACCTTTTAAAATCTCCCAAAATTAATTCTGGTCTTTGCTCACCTACACTTCTAAACACCAAATGAACATGGTTTGGCATAATACACCATGCGTTAATCTCCATTCCCTTTTCTTTCTGACAAAAACGTAAACTATCCAGCAAAATATTCGTGTACTTATTATTTGAAAAAACATCTAACCATTCAACAACAGCAAAGCTTACAAAGTAAG